>NZ_JBHVFQ010000019.1:0-82650 GCF_042801555.1 Isoptericola sp. NPDC057559 | reverse complement strand
CCCCACGGGGTGGGGTGCCGCCTCGGAATCGCGCGTTGTGACATCATCAGCGAACGCGCCTTTCTTGGTTATTGTCAGCACGCTCGATGCGTGGGCGGGTCAGCCGCCCGCGAAGGGCGGCAGCAGGTCGAGGCTCGCGCCGTCCGGCACGACGTCGGACGGCGTGGCCCGGCGGCCGTCGAGCAGCACGCTGCACCGGGCGAGCACGGGCTCGGCCGCGGGATCGGCAGCGGCGAGGCGGGCGACGACGTCGGCGACGGTCGCGCCGGGCGGGACGGCGAGCGACTCCTCCGCGCGGCCCAGGGCGGCCCGGGCGGCGGCGAAGTAGCGCAGCGTCACCGTCCGCTCGACGGCGGGCGCCGCCGGGTCGGTCGGCCGGTCGGTCAGCCGGTCCGTCAGCTGGTCCGTCATCGTCATCCTCCGATGGCGCTCATGGTGCGCTCGGGCTGCGTGAAGCTCGAGCTGTCGAGGTCGGTGCCGGAGCCCGTGTCGCTCATGCCGTGACCGGCCTGCTTGCGCCACATGGCTCCGCGCCACAGGTCGGCCAGGACCGCGTCGTCGGCGCCCGCGCGCAGCGGGCCCAGCAGGTCGGTCTCGGTGTGCGCGAACAGGCAGTCGCGCACGCCGCCCTCGGCCGTGAGGCGGGTGCGGCGGCAGTCGTCGCAGAACGGCTCGGTCACCGACGCGATGATGCCGACCCGGCCCAGACGGGCGGACCCGTCCGCGCCGTCCAGGCCTCGCACGACGAACCGCTCCGCCGGGGCGCCGTCGCGCGGCTCCTCGTCGGGCTCGAGGGCGAAGCGGGTGCCGACCTGCTCGCGCACCTCGGCGGCGGTGACCATCGCGTCACGGTCCCACGCGTGGTCGGCGTCGAGCGGCATCTGCTCGATGAACCGCAGCTCGAAGCCGCGCTCCAGGCACCAGGCGAGGAGCTCGGCGGCGTGGTCGAGGTTGACGCCGCGCACCAGCACCGCGTTGATCTTCACGAGGTCGAACTCGCGGGCCGCCGCGTCGATCCCCGCGAGCGTGCGGGCGAGGAACGGGCGGCGGGCGAGCGTGGCGAAGGTGTCCGGGTCGAGGGTGTCGAGCGAGACGTTGACGCGGTCCAGGCCCGCCTCCCGCAGCGCGGCGGCGCGGGAGTCGAGGCCGACGGCGTTGGTCGTGAGGCTCAGCTCGGGGCGCTGCGGCAGGGCGGCGCACTCGCGCACGATCTCGACGAGGTCGCCGCGCAGCAGCGGCTCGCCGCCGGTGAAGCGCACCTGCCGGACGCCCAGGTCGCGCGTCGCGATCCCGACGAGCCGCACGATCTCCTCGCGCGTCATCACCGAGTCCTTCGGCAGCGTGGGCAGGCCCTCGGCCGGCATGCAGTACGTGCAGCGCAGGTTGCAGCGGTCGGTGAGGGAGACCCGCAGGTCGGTGGCGACGCGGCCGAACCGGTCCACGAGCCCGCCCGTGGCGGGCCGGTCCGCGGGCAGGCGGGCGTCCGGCACCCCCGCACCCGGCAGCCGCGGCATCCCCAGCGAGACGGTCGTCATCCGATCAGCTCCCCGAGCCCGCGTCGGCCCGTGCGCCGCTCGGGCCCGGGTCCTGCCAGGACAGGGCGGCCGTCGTCGCGCGCTCCAGGGCGTCGGAGCCGTCGCCCCGCGCGGCGGCGAGGCCGGCCGCGTACCCGACGGCGTAGGCGGTGACGGGGGCGGCGGGCCGCGCGACCTGGTGCGCGGCGTCCCGGGCGAGGTCGAGGACCGCGCCGACGTCGACGCTGCGGGGCGGCAGCCCCAGCTCGGCCTCGAGGGCGTCCACCCAGCGGTCCAGGGTGCTGGAGCCCGGCTCGGCGGCGCGGGGCGTCTGGTCGGTCATCGGTGTCCTCCCCAGCGGTGGGTGTCGGCGGTGACGGCGGAGACGTCGTGGAGTCCTACCGTAAGGCGTCGCACGTCGTCCCAGGTGTCGACGTCCGCGCTGACGCCGTCCACGTCCGGGACCTCGCGGCACGCCAGCCCCGCCACCAGGCGCCGCACCGGCAGCCCGGTCAGGCCCTCGGGCCCCGAGAGGGCGGCGAGCGCGCGGCGCAGCGCGTCGCGGCGGTACGCCCCCACCAGCCACTGCGCGTGGCCGGCGCGCACCAGGTAGGCCCCGTCGACGGCAGGCTCGACGGCAGGCTCGACGGCAGGCTCGACGGCAGGCTCGACGGCAGGCGCGGCGGCCGGCGCGACGGCGGCGCGCAGCAGCGGCACGGCCTCCGCGGCGCGCGGCACGTCCACGGCGAGCACCAGCACCCACGTCGGGGCGGCGTGGGGAGAGCGCGCGCGGTCGTGCGCGCGGTCGAGCGCGCGCAGGCCGGCGTCCAGCCCTGCGACCGGCCCGCCGAACGGCGGGTCCTCGCGCGCGACGAGCACGTCCCGCCCGGCGGGTACCGCCGCGTCGGGCCCGACGACGACGGTGCGGGCGGCGTCGCGCGTGGCGGCCAGAGCGCGGTCCAGCAGCGTGGCGCCGTCGAGCACGACCGTCGGCTTGGGCACGCCACCCAGGCGCGTCGCGCGCCCGCCGGCGAGGACGACGGCGTCGAAGCCGTCCTGCGGCTCGGGTGCGGGCCCGGGGGTGGTCGTCATGCCGGTCGCCCCGCTCAGCGCAGGCCGAACGGCAGGTCGAGGGGCAGCACGTCGACGAGGTCGCCGGCCTCGACCTTCTCGACGTCGGGCGGCACGAGGGCGAGGCCGTCCGCGCCGAGCAGGGCGGACGTGGCGTGCCCGCCCGCGCCGTCGCGTCCCGCCCCCGGCGCCGCGGCGCGCTCGACCGCCCCGGAGGGCAGGGTCCGCACCGGCACGACGTGCGTGCGCCCCGGCGGGCTCGCCCACGCCTCGGCGGCGGGCCGGGACACCGGGCGGGCGGGCTCCCGGCCCGCGAGCGCCGCGACCGCCGGCCGCACGAACAGCGCGAACGACACGAACGCGCTCACGGGGTTGCCGGGCAGGGCCACCCACGGCACGCCCCGCCAGCGGGCCAGCGCCTGCGGGCGGCCCGGGCGCAGCGCGACGGCGGCGACGTCCACGTCGGCCAGCCGGGGGTCGTCGGCGGCGAGCACCGCGCGCACCACGTCCGACGCCCCCGCGGACACCCCGCCCGTCGTGACGACCAGGTCGACCGCGCCCGGCCCACCGAGGTCCCCGCGGTCCACGACCTCGTCGAGGGCGGCGGGCAGGGCGTCGGCGTCGTCGGGGACGGCGCCCACGCGGACGACGTCCGCCCCCGCGGCCCGGGCGAGGGCGGCGAGCAGCAGCGAGTTGGAGTCGGGGATGCGGCCCGCGCCCACCGCGGCGCCGGCCGCGACGAGCTCCGAGCCGGTGGACAGGACCGCGACGCGGGGTCGCCGCCGCACGGGCAGCGCCGACAGCCCGGCGGAGGCCGCGACCGCGACCAGCGCGGGCGTCACGGCGGCGCCGGTCACGCCGAGCAGGTCGCCGGGGCGCACGTCCTCGCCGCGGTGCCGCACGTGCGCGCGGTCCTGGCGGGCGAGCGTCACCACGCGCTCCGTCGTCGGGCCGCCCGCGACGAACCGGCCCGTCGACGTGCGCTCCACGGGCACGACGGCGTCCGCCCACCCGGGCACCGGCGCGCCCGTCATGATGCGCACCGCCCCGTCCGGACCGCGCTCACGACGACCCGGGGGCGAGCCGGGGCGGAGGTCGCCGACGACGGGCAGCGTCACGGGGGAGCCGTCGGCGGGCAGGTCGGCCAGCCGCACGGCGTAGCCGTCCATGGCGGCGGCGTCGAACGGCGGCACGAGCGCGACGGCGCGGACCTCCGCGCCGAGGGTGCGGCCGGGCGGCTCGACGGCGAGGTCCGCCAGCCCGACGTCCTGCACCGGCAGCGGCGCGACGCGGGCCAGCACGGCGGCGACGTGCTCGGCCAGGCTCCGCGGCCTGCTCGGGGTGCTCATGAGGCCACGCTAGGCCGGGGACGTGTCGTGCGGGCGACCGGCGCCTCACCGGCGGGCGGCCGGCGCTGTGCGGGGGCGGGAGGGCGTCCCGTCATCCGGCGTTCGCCTGCACGCGCTTGCGCACCGGGCCGAACGTGAACAGCAGCGTGAGCAGGGCGGTCAGCGCGAGGAGGCCGAACCCGATCCCGTAGTTGCCGTTCGCGCCGTACACCGCGCCCATGATCAGCGGAGGGATGAACCCGCCGAGACCGCCGGCCGCGCCGACGACGCCGGTCACGGCGCCCACCGTCCCGGGCGGCGCCATCTTCGCCACGAGGGCGAACGTCGCTCCCGAGGACCCGCCGAGCGCGGCCGCCATCGCGAGGAACGCGATCGTCGCGCCGGGGACGAGGGCCGGCTGGAAGAGGATGACGGCGGCGCCGACGGTGACGACGGCGTAGCACACGAGGTTCACCGCCACCCCGCCCACCTTGTCCGACAGGGTGCCGCCGAGCGGCCGGCAGATCACCGCGAGCACCACGAACCCGGCGGTGCGGAACGACGCGTCGCTGGCGCTGAGGTCGTACGCGTTCTGCAGGAAGGTCGGCAGGTAGACGGAGAAGGCGACGAAGCCGCCGAAGCCGATGGCGTAGAGCCAGGACAGCTGCAGGGTGGCGGGGATCTTCAGCGTGGCCCAGGTGCGCGCCCACATGCCCCCGCCGGAGCCGGGGGTCCAGGCGGGGGAGTCCCGCAGCAGCGCGCGCGACAGGAGGGCGAACGCGGCGAGGAACACCGAGACGATGACGAACGGCGCGCCGTCGCCCCACGCGTCGCGGATCGGCACGGTGGAGAACGACGCGATCGCCGTGCCGCCCATGCCGGCGCCGAAGATGCCGATGGCGGTGCCGCGCCGGGCCGGCGGGTACCAGTTGTTGACGAACGGGACGCCGATCGCGAAGGTCGTGCCGCCGAGGCCGAGGAAGAACCCGCCGATCAGCAGCCAGACCAGGCTGTTCGCGACGAACCCGATGAACAGCACGGGCACGATCGTCAGCGCGCTGCACAGCGGGAACATCACCTTGGCGCCGAACCGGTCGGTGAGGGCGCCGATCGGGATCCGGCCCAGCGAGCCGACGATCACCGGGACCGCGACCAGCACCGACACCTCGAAGTCGGACAGGTGGTACAGCTGCCCGTAGCTGTTGCCCAGGGGGCCGAGCAGGGCCCACGCCCAGAAGCAGATCGCGAAGCCGGCCGTCGCGAGGGCGAGCTGGGTCGTGTTGCCCTGCACGGCCGTGGTGCTCGACGCCGAGGTCGGGCCGGGGGTTGCTGCCGAGGTCATGGGTCCTCCTTCGAGGCGGACGGATCGGTCGGTGCGTGCGGGGTCAGCGGGGCGGGGTGCCGGGCTGGTCCCAGCCGCGGCGCGGCGCTCGCGACGACACGGACGCCTCGCGCGAGCGGTAGACCACGTACGGACGGAAGGGGTACTGCACGGGGGCGGAGAACGCGTGCACGAGCCGCGTGAACGGCCACAGGGCGAACAGCAGCATCGCCAGCGTGATGTGGACCTGGAACGCGGCGGGCACGCCCGCCATGAGCGCCGGCTCGGGCTGCAGGTACCAGAGCGACCGGAACCAGGGCGAGATGGTCTCCCGGTAGTCGTAGCCGTGCCCGGGGGACAGCAGCTGGGTCTGCACGGTCGCCCACGCGCCCGACAGGAGGGAGCCCGCGAGGAACACGTACATGGTCTTGTCCATGCGGGTGGTCGCGAGGAAGACGGGGCCGGTGGAGCGCCGGCGGTAGATGAGGATGAGCAGCCCGGCGACGGCGACGAGCGCCGCGAGCGAGCCCATCGACGTCGCCACGAAGTGGTACTGGGCCTCGGAGACGCCCACGGCCTCGGTCCACGTCTTCGGGATCACGAGGCCGAGGAAGTGCCCGAGGATCACGAACAGCAGCCCGAAGTGGAAGAGCGGGGAGCCGTACCGCAGCAGCCGCTTCTCGTACAGCTCGCTGGAGCGGGTGGTCCAGCCGAACTTGTCGTAGCGGTAGCGCCAGACCGACCCGACCACCAGCACGGCGAAGGTCACGTAGGGCACCACGACCCACAGGATGATCTGGTCGGCGGAAGCCTCCGTCAGGCCCATGGCAGGTCCCTTCCCTCGTCCCCGTGCCCGCTGTCCCCGTAGCCGCTCAGCCCGACCAGCTCGGCCGGCGGGCCCGCCGCCACGAGGTCGGCGACCCGCTCGGCGGTCGCGGCGTCGACGGGCGGCAGGGTGAGGCAGACGGCCTCGACCGCGGCCGTCCAGGGCGAGTGCTGGGCGGCGAGCGCGGAGCGCAGCACCTCGATGCCGTCCCGGTGGGCGGCCAGCAGCGCGCCGGCGATCCGGGCGCCGTCCGGGCCGCCGCGGGCGGACAGCTCGAGCACGGTGGGCAGGTAGTCCGGCAGCTCCTCGCCGGTGGTCTCGAACCCGGCCGCGCGGTACGCCTCGACGAAGCGGACCAGCGCGAGGCCGCGCCTCCGCGTGTCGCCGGCCGCGTAGTACGACAGGTACATCGCGCACCGGCGCTTGAGGTCGAACGTGGCGACGTAGTCGGCCTGCAGGGTGTCGGGGTCGCCGTCGAGCAGGGTCGTGGCCAGGCCCGCGAGCCGGTCGCGGACCGGCGCGGGCAGCCCCGCGACGGCGTCGCGGACGGTGCCGGCGGCCTCCCGGGTCGCGGCGTCCGGGTAGGCCAGCAGGAGCGAGGCGGCCATGTGCGCGACGGCGCGGTCGGCGTCGCGCAGCGGCACCGGGGCGAGCGGGTCGAGCCGCTTGGCGCGCACCCCCGGCCGGGGCAGGAAGGCGAGGATCATCGCTGGTCCCCCTGCTGGTCCCCCTGCTGGTCCCCTCGCCGGCCGTCGGGCCGGCCCGGTTCGTCCCCGGGCGGGAACAGCCCCGACGGGCGGCCGTTGCCGTCCCAGTTGAGGAGGTTGACGCGCCCGGGGGTCGACGGCCCGTAGGGGGAGTCCGCCGTCTGGCGGGCGGCCAGGGCGTGGAAGTTCTCCACGGCCACGGGCACGGACTGGCCCGACGACGAGCCGAACGGCCCGGCTCCGCCCATGCCGGGCCCGCCCTCGAAGTCGAGCGAGCAGGCCATCTCCTCCAGCTCGCGCGCCACCTCGGTGTGCGCGGTGGGGATGACGTACCGCTCCTCGTACTTCGCGATGGCCAGCAGCCGGTACATCTCCTGCACCTGGCTGCCGGTCATGCCGACGGCGGCGGCGTTCTCCTCGGGGAACTCCCGGCCCAGGTTGACCTCGCGCATGCCGGAGCGCATGGCGGCGAGCTTGCGCAGCACCCGTTCGACGGGCCCGGTGTCGCCCGCGGTGAACAGCCCCGCGAGGTACTCCAGCGGGATCCGCAGCTGGGAGATCGCGGCGAACAGGGTGCGTCCGTCCTCGCCGTCGTTGCCGGAGCTGGCGACCACGTCGACCACGGGCGACAGCGGCGGGATGTACCAGACCATCGGCAGCGTCCGGTACTCCGGGTGCAGGGGCAGCGCCACCTCGTAGTCGTGGATGAGCTTCCAGATGGGGGAGCGCTGCGCGGCGTCGATCCAGTCGTCCGGGATGCCCTCGCGCCGCGCCGCGGCGATCACCTCGGGGTCGTCCGGGTCGAGGAAGACGGAGCGCTGGGCGGCCAGGAGGTCGTGCTCGTCCTCGATGGCGGCGGCCGCGCCGACCTTGTCCGCGTCGTACAGCACGAGGCCGAGGTAGCGCAGGCGGCCCACGCAGGTCTCGGAGCAGACGGTGGGCAGCCCGACCTCGATGCGCGGGTAGCACAGCGTGCACTTCTCGGCCTTGCCGGTCTTGTGGTTGAAGTAGACCTTCTTGTACGGGCAGCCGGTGACGCACATGCGCCAGCCGCGGCACTGGTCCTGGTCCACCAGCACGATGCCGTCCTCCACCCGCTTGTACATCGCGCCCGACGGGCAGGAGGCGACGCACGACGGGTTGAGGCAGTGCTCGCAGATGCGCGGCAGGTAGAACATGAACGTCTGCTCGAGCTCCTCGGCGACGTGCTCGCTCATGTGCTTGAGGATCGGGTCGTCCTGCATGGTCGCCGTGGAGCCGCCGAGGTCGTCGTCCCAGTTGGCCGACCACTGGATGCTCATGTCGTCGCCGGTGAGCAGCGACTTCGGCTTCGCCACCGGGGTGTTCGGGCCCTGCGGCGCGTTGAGCAGCATGTCGTACTCGTAGGTCCACGGCTCGTAGTAGTCGTGGATCGACGGCAGCTTCGGGTTGTGGAAGATCGACGCGAGCTTCTTGGCCCGGCCGCCCGCGCGGAGCTTGAGCTTGCCTCGCTTGGTGCGCACCCAGCCGCCCTGCCAGGTCTCCTGGTCCTCGTAGGTGCGGGGGTAGCCGAGGCCCGGGCGGGTCTCGACGTTGTTGAACCAGACGTACTCGGTGCCGGTGCGGTTCGTCCACGCCTGCTTGCAGGTGACCGAGCAGGTGTGGCAGCCGATGCACTTGTCGAGGTTCATCACCATCGACATCTGCGCCATGACCTTCACGAGTAACGCACCTCCTGGGAACGGCGCCGGATGACGGTCACCTCGTCGCGCTGGTTGCCGGTGGGGCCGAGGTAGTTGAACGCGAAGGTGAACTGCCCGTACCCGCCGGCCAGGTGGGTGGGCTTGAGCAGGATCCGCGTCAGGGAGTTGTGGATGCCGCCGCGCAGCCCGGACGTCTCGGAGAGCGGCACGTCGACGGTGCGGTCGGTGGCGTGGTGCATGTACACGGTGCCCTCGGGCATGCGGTGGGAGACGACGGCGCGGGCGACCACGACGCCGTTGCGGTTCACGGCCTCGATCCACTCGTTGTCCTTGACGCCGATCTTCTCGGCGTCCTGCGGGCTCATCCACACGTTGGGGCCGCCGCGCGAGAGCGACAGCATGAACAGGTTGTCCTGGTACTCCGAGTGGATCGACCACTTGGAATGCGGCGTCAGGTACCGCACGGCGACCGCGACCTGGTCGGCGCTGCCGCCCGTGCTGGTGCCGTCCGCGGTGCTGCCCGGCACGGGGGAGTCGCCGTACAGGCGGTGCAGGTCCAGCGGCGGCCGGTAGACGGGCAGCTGCTCGCCGAGCTCGATCATCCAGTCGTGGTCGAGGTAGAAGTGCTGGCGCCCGGTGAGGGTGTGCCAGGGCTTGAGCCGCTCCACGTTGATCGCGAAGGCCGTGTACCGGCGCCCGCCGTGCTCCGACCCGGACCACTCCGGCGACGTCACGACCGGCGTCGGGCGCGACTGCACGTCGGGGAACGTGACGCGCTTGGCCTGCTCGTCCATCGCGAGGTCGGCGAGCCGCTGCCCGGTGCGCTTCTCCAGGTCCTGGAAGCCCTGCACGGCCAGGCGGCCGTTGGTGGTGCCCGACAGCGCGAGGATCGTCTCGCACGCGTGCGTGTCCTGGTCCAGGCGCGGGCGGCCCGCGGTGGGGCCGTCCGGCACGAGGCCGTTGCGCTCCCCGAGGCGCCGCACCTCCTCGTCCGGCCGGAAGGTCACCCCCTTGGTGACCATGCCCATGGTCTCCGCGAGCGGGCCGAGGGCGGCCATCCGCGCGGCGAACGCGGGGTAGTCGCGCCGCACCACCTGCAGCCGAGGCATGGTCACGCCGGGCACGAGCTCGCGCTCGGTGACGGGCGACCCCGCGTCGGTGAGGGTGCCGTGGGGCACCGCCAGCTCGTCGGGGGTGTCGTGCAGCAGCGGCGTCGCGACCAGGTCCTCGCGCACCCCGAGGTGGGTCCCGGCCAGCTCGGACACCCGGCGCGCCAGCGTGTGGAAGGTGTCGAAGTCGGTGCGCGTCTGCCACGGCGGGGCGATCGCCGGGTTGAACGAGTGCACGAACGGGTGCATGTCCGTGCTCGACAGGTCGTGCTTCTCGTACCAGGTGGCCGCCGGCAGCACGACGTCGGAGTACAGGGTGGTGCTGGTCATGCGGAAGTCCATCGTGACCAGCAGGTCGAGCTTGCCGCGGGGCGCCTCGTCGCGCCACGTCATCGAGCGCGGGCGGCGGTCGGGCCCGCTCTCCTCCGCGAACACCGCGGAGTCCGTGCCCAGCAGGTGCTTGAGGAAGTACTCGTTGCCCTTGCCGGAGGAGCCGAGGATGTTGGCCCGCCACACCGTGAGCACGCGCGGGAAGTTCGCCGGGTCGTCCGGGTCCTCGCAGGCGAACCGCAGCCGGCCCGACCGGAGCTCGTCCACGACGTGCGCCTCGGGCTCCTTGCCCGCCGCGCGCGCCTCGTCGACCAGGTCCAGCGGGTTGCGGTCGAAGGTCGGGTAGCTCGGCATCCAGCCGCGCTGCGCCGACTCGACCAGCGAGTCCGCGGTCGTGCGGCCCTTGAGCCGTCCGGGGGCCAGGGGCGAGGAGAGCGCGTCGGCCGGCATCCCGTCGTACCGCCACTGGTCCGTGGCGAGGTAGAACCAGCCCGTGCCGATCATCTGGCGCGGCGGGCGCACCCAGTCCAGGCCGCCCGCGTACTGCGCCCACCCCGTGATCGGCCGGCACTTCTCCTGGCCCACGTAGTGCGCCCACCCGCCGCCGTTGACCCCCTGGCAGCCCGTGATCGTCGTGAGGGTGAGGAACGCGCGGTAGATCGTGTCGGAGTGGAACCAGTGGTTCGCGCCGGCGCCCATGATGATCATCGAGCGGCCGTCGGAGTCCTCCGCGTTCTGCGCGAACTCCCGCCCGATCTGCGCGGCGTCCGCGGCCCGCACGCCCGTGATCTCCTCCTGCCACGCCGGGGTGCCGGGGCCGGCGGCGTCGTCGTAACCCGTGGGCCACTCGCCCGGCAGCCCCAGGTCCCGCCGCTCGACGCCGTACTGCGCCAGCAGCAGGTCGAAGACGGTCGTCACCAGGTGCCCGCCCACGCGGCGCGTCGGCACCCCGCGGGTCAGCACGCCCGCGCCGCCGAGGTGGGCGGCGTGCGCCGCCGCGTCGCTCGCCGGGTCGCCGGAGGCGTCGGGGACGACGTCGAACCGGGGCAGCAGCACCGCCGCGGTGCCCCGCTCGTCGGGGCCGCCGCCCTGGTCCGCCCAGCCGGGCGCGTCCGCCACCGACAGCAGCGGGTCGACGTCCCCCAGGTCGAGGTTCCACCTCCCCTCGCCCGCCTCGCCGTACCGGTCGGCGAGCGTGCCGTTCGGGGCGACGAGGGCGCCGTCGGCGTCGAGCAGCAGGGTGCGGAAGTGCGCGTTCGCCGCCGTCGACGCGCCCGGCAGGGTCGCGTCGTCCACGTCGGCCGCGGTGAGGAACTTGCCGGGCACGTACGCGCCGTCGCGCTCGTCCAGGCGCACCAGGAAGGGCGCGTCGGCGTACCGCTTGAGGTAGTCCGCGAACCGCGGGGTGCGCCGGTCCACGAGGAACTCGCGCATGATGACGTGCCCCATCGCCAGGGCCAGCGCGCCGTCCGTGCCCGGCTGCGGGGCCAGCCACTGGTCGGCGAACTTCGTGTTGTCCGCGTAGTCGGGGGAGACCGACACGACCTTGGTGCCGCGGTAGCGCGACTCCGCCATGAAGTGCGCGTCCGGGGTGCGGGTCACCGGGATGTTCGAGCCCCACATGATGAGGTAGGACGAGTTCCACCAGTCCGCCGACTCCGGCACGTCCGTCTGGTCGCCGAAGACCTGCGGGGACGCGACCGGCAGGTCCGCGTACCAGTCGTAGAACGACAGCATCGTGCCGCCCAGCATCTGCACGAACCGCGCCCCGACGCCGTGCGACACCATCGACATCGCCGGGATGGGGGAGAAGCCCGCGATCCGGTCGGGGCCGTGCGCCTTGATCGTGTGGACGTGCGCCGCCGCGACGATCTCCGCCGCCTCGTCCCACGTGGCCCGCACCAGGCCGCCCTTGCCGCGCGCCGACTTGTACGCCCGCGCCGTCGCCGGGTCGGAGGTCAGCCGCTCCCAGGCGAGCACCGGGTCCCCGCCGACGGCCGCCTTCGCGTCGCGGTACGCCTGCAGCAGCACGCCGCGCACGTACGGGTACCGCACCCGCGTGGGCGAGTAGGTGTACCAGGAGAACGCCGCGCCGCGGGGGCAGCCCCGCGGCTCGTACTCCGGGGAGTCGGGCCCGACGGACGGGTAGTCCGTCTGCTGCGTCTCCCAGGTGATGATGCCGTCCTTGACGTACACCTTCCACGAGCAGGAGCCCGTGCAGTTCACGCCGTGCGTCGAGCGCACCACCTTGTCGTGCGACCAGCGGTCCCGGTAGAAGACGTCGCCCTCACGCCCGCCCTTGAGGAACAGCTGGCGCAGGTCGTCCGACACCTCCCCCTTGCGCAGGTGCTTGCCGAGCCGCAGCAGCGCGTCGGCCGCCCCGGTCGGTGGTGCCGACCCGACGTCGACGTTGACGGGCGGGCGGGTGGTCGACATGCGCACTCCTGGGGCTGGGGTACCGAAGAGTCACTGCTTCGCATCATGGGCCCGGACCTGGGGCAGCGCATGTCGAGGCACCCGCCGGAGCACCCGCCGGTCAGGACTTGCCGGGCACCCGCTTCTTCTCGGTGCACACCGCCCCGGACCCGTCGGACGTGCACGTCTGGATGTACACGGTCTGCCCCTCGTCGTACGACAGGTTCACCTCGCGATAGGTGTTGTCGCCCTTCGAGTAGAAGACGGCGGGCCCGCTGCCGCCGACCCAGAGCCTGACGACCGACCTGCGGTCGTTGTCGTGGTAGTCCCAGATCGACAGGACCTCGCCGTAGGCGCGGAACCGGCCGTGGACGTACTCGTCGCTGGTGGTCTTGTACGCCATCTCGGCCACGGAGACGCCGCCGGCGTCCTCGGGGTCGTTCCAGGCGTAGTAGTCGTAGCCCCAGTCGGACTGCGCGGCCGCCTCGGCGGGTGCGGCCCCGGCCGCGCCGCCCACCATCCCCACGGCGGCGACGGAGAGCGCCGCGGCCGCTGCTGTCATCGTGCGAAGTCGCATGGTTCCTCCTCAGGAGACGCCCTTCTCCCGCTGGGGAGTGCAGACGGCGTTCACGGACGTCGACGTGCAGGCCTGCAGGTACACCCGCTGGCCCTCGTCGTAGGACAGGTTGAACTCCTTCTTCGTGCCGTCGCCCGAGGCGTAGAAGACGGCAGGACCGCTGCCGCCGACCCAGAGCTTGACGATCGCCTTGCGGCCGTTGGGGTGGTGGTCCCAGACCGTCAGGTGCTCGCCCTTGGCCTCGAACATGCCCATGACGTACTGGGACGTCCCGTTCTTGATGGCCTGCTCGTAGACGCTGACGCCGCCGACGTCGCCGTCGTTCCCCCAGGCGTCCGTGTCCATGGACCAGCCGGCGGCCGCGGTGGAGCGTTCCGTCGTGGCCTGCCCGGCCGGGTCCGGCGCGGGTGCGGCGGTGGCGGCGGGGGCGAGCAGGGCCGCTCCGGCCGTGACGAGCGCGGCGGCCGTGGCCGCCGTCGTGGTGCGGAGTCGCATGATCATCCCTTCCTCAGGACCGGCCCCGGTGGGTGCCGGACGAGCACTGGGCGTTCGGCGACGTCGACGTGCAGACCTGGATCTTCACGGTCTGGCCCTCGTCGTAGGAGAGGTTGAACCTCGTCTCCGTGTCGTCGCCCCTGGCGTAGAAGACCGCCGGGCCGCTCGTGCCGACCCAGAGCTTGACGATCGCCTTGCGGTCGTTGTCGTGGTGGTCCCAGATCGTGAGGTGCTCCCCGTTCGCGATGAACTGCGCCATCACGTCCTCGCCGGTGGAGGACTTGGACGTCTTCTCGTAGACCGAGATGCCGCCCTTGTCGTTCGGGTCGTTCCAGGAGGCGCCCGAGTCGTGCCAGGTGGCGGCCGTGGCCCTCGGGGACGTGACCGGCGTCGTGGCGGGAGCGGCCGCAGCCGCCGTCGTGCTCAGCAGGCCGAGGCCCGCCGCGCCGACCGCCGCGGCGGCCAGCGTCGTTCTCGTGCGGTGTCTCATGGTTCCCTCCGTGGTGTGGTGGTCGCCGCCGTGCGACGGCCGACGCCCCACCGTGCCGACCGCCGCTTTCCTCGTTCTTCCCTCGCGCTTCCCTCCGGCTTTCTCGCCGGCGCCGCGTACTTTTCGTCGCCCCGATCACCTCTTGAGGGGAGTGGGCGCCCCGGGGCGGCCCGCCGGGAGGAGGGGGAGACGATGCGCTTCGAGGTGCTGGGACCGGTGCGCGTGACGCGCGAGGACGACGTCGCGCCCGTCTCCGGAGCCGTGCGCCTCGGCCTCCTGGGGCTGCTGCTCGCGCACGCCAACGCCCCGGTGCCGGCGGAGACGCTGCTCGACGCGCTGTGGGACACTGCGGACGCTCCCGACCCGCAGCGGCTGCACCTGACCGTGCACCGCCTGCGCCGCGCCCTGGGCGAGCCCGAGCGGCTGGTGCTGGGCCCCGGCGGCTACGTGCTGCGGGTGGCGCCGGACGAGCTGGACGCACAGCTCTTCGACGACGCCCTGGAGCAGGCCGAGCGCACCCAGGACCCGTGCCGGCGGGCGCCCCTCCTGCGCGGCGCGCTGCGGCTGTGGCGCGGCGAGGCCTACCAGGGGTTGGACCTGTGCCCCCTGGCCGGGGACGCCGAGCGGCTCACGGAGCGCCGGGACGCGGCGTGCGAACAGCTCTACGCCGCCGAGCTCGACTGCGGCCGGCACGAGACCGCCGTCGCGGACCTCGCGGCCCTGGTGCGCCGGCACCCCCTGCGCGAGCACCTGCACGCCCTGCTCATGACGGCGCTCTGCCGCAGCGGGCGGCAGGCGGACGCGCTCGCGGTCTACCGGACGGTCCGGCGCACGCTGGTCGACGAGCTCGGCGTGGAACCCGGGCCCGAGCTGCGCGACCTCGAGCGACGCATCCTCGCGGGCGGGGACGACCTGGTGCCGCGCGTCCACGCGGCCGGCTCCCGGCCGGTCACCCCGGTGCACTGAGGCTCACAGGCCGTCCGCGCGGCCTGTGCGTTCGTGCTCACGCGCATTTCACGCCTCGACGCCCGGCCGCGAAACACCCCGTGCCTAGCGTCGGGTGCACCGGCGCGACGACGAGCCGGCGGCTCGTCCCGTCCGCCCGGCACCCGCCCGGCGGGCTCGACCGCCCGGCGTCGGCGTCGGGCCCGCGCACAGGAGGACACGCGATGGTGGCTCCGACGACGGCTGCACCGACCCCGACCGGCGCGCCCCCGGCGCCCGCCCCGGGCGCCCACTCCCGCCCGGGCCGCTGGATCGACGACTGGCGCCCGGAGGACCCGGGGTTCTGGGCCGGCGGCGGCCGGCGCGTCGCGCGGCGCAACCTCGTGCTGTCCGTGTTCGCGGAGCTCCTCGGCTTCTGCGTGTGGGCGCTCTGGTCGGTCGTCGTGCCGCAGCTGCCCGCCGCCGGCTTCGACCTCACCACCGACCAGATGTTCTGGCTCATCGCCGTGCCGGCCCTGGTGGGCGCGACGCTGCGCATCCCGTACACGCTCGCCGTGCCGGTGTTCGGCGGCCGCACCTGGACGGTCGTCTCGGCGTCGCTGCTGCTGATCCCCACCCTGTCGCTCGCGTTCGTCGTGCAGCGGCCGGAGACGTCGTTCGGCACGCTCGTGGCCGTCGCGGCGCTCGCGGGCCTCGGCGGCGGCAACTTCGCGTCGTCGATGGCGAACATCTCGTTCTTCTTCCCCGAGCGGGAGAAGGGTGCGGCGCTGGGCTGGAACGCCGCGGGCGGCAACCTCGGCACCGCGGTGGTGCAGCTCGTGGTCCCGCTCGTCGTCGTCACGGGCGCGGGAATCGCGCTCGAGCGTGCCGGCCTGGTCTTCGTGCCGTTCGTCGTGCTGGCGGCATTCCTCGCCTGGCGGTTCATGGACAACCTGTCGGCGGCGAAGGCCGACCCCCGCTCCTTCGTGGTGGCCGTGCGCGAGCCGCACACCTGGGTGATCGCGTTCCTGTACATCGGGACGTTCGGGTCGTTCATCGGGTTCTCCGGCGCCTTCCCGACGCTGCTGGCCGGCCAGTTCCCGGAGGTGAGCGTGTCGCTGGCGTTCCTCGGCGCGCTCGTCGGGTCCGTGGCCCGGCCGCTCGGCGGCATCCTCGCGGACCGCGTGGGCGGGGCCCTCGTGACGGTCGGCTGCTACGTCGTGATGATCGCCGGCGCCGTGGGCGCCATCACCGCGCTCGGCAGCCACCGGTTCGGCCTCTTCTTCGCGTCGTTCCTCGTGCTGTTCGTCGCGACCGGGGTGGGCAACGGGTCCGTGTACCGGATGATCCCGGCCGCCTTCCGTGTCGCCGGCGCCGGCCGCGACGCCACCGCCAGGGCGCGCGCCGCCGCCGGCTGCATCGGGATCGCCGGGGCCGTGGGGGCGTTCGGCGGGTTCCTCGTGCCCCGCGGCTTCGCCGTCTCGACGTCGATGACCGGGTCCCTGGTCGCGGCGCTGTGGGTGTTCGTCGGGGCGTACGCGGTGATGGCGGTCGTGACCTGGGCCGTGTACGCGCGGCGGGGGACGGCCATGCGGGCGGCGCGGGTATGACGGCGGTCGCGACGCACTGCCCGTACTGCGCGCTGCAGTGCGGCACGGACCTCGCGCCCACCCCGACGGGCTCGGCGTCTCCCGTCGCCGTGACGCCGCGCCGGTTCCCGACCAACGGCGGCGGGCTGTGCCAGAAGGGCTGGACCGCCGCCGCCGTGCTGCGCGCGCCGGACCGGCTCACGACGCCCCTGGTGCGCGGGGCGGACGGCGCGCTCGCCCCCGCGTCGTGGGACGACGCGCTCGACCTCGTCGCCGGGCGGCTCGCGGCGCTGGCGGCCGACGACGGGCCGGGGGCGGTCGCGGTCTTCGGCGGCGGGGGCCTGACCAACGAGAAGGCGTACACGCTCGGCAAGTTCGCGCGCGCCGTGCTGCGTACCCCGCACATCGACTACAACGGCCGCTTCTGCATGTCGTCGGCGGCGGCCGCCGGGAACCGGGCGTTCGGCCTCGACCGCGGCCTGCCGTTCCCCGTGACCGACCTCGCCGGGGCCGACGCGATCCTGCTGCTCGGCTCCAACGTGGCCGAGACGATGCCGCCGTTCGTGCAGCACCTCGCGGGGGCGCGCGCGGCGGGCGGCCTGGTGGTCGTCGACCCGCGGCGCTCGGCCACCGCGCGGCTCGCCGAGCCGGGCGAGGGGGTGCACCTGCAGCCCGTGCCCGGCACGGACCTGGTGGTGCTGCTGGCCCTGCTGCACGTCCTGCTCGCCGAGCGACTCGTGGACCGGGGCTACCTCGACGAGCGCACGACCGGGGCCGACGACGTCGCCCGGTCGGTCGCGGCCTGGTGGCCGGAGCGGGCTGAGACGGTCTGCGGCGTGCCGGCCGAGGAGCTGCGCCGCGTGGCGCGCCTGCTGGCCGCGGCGTCGCCGGCGCGCGGCGGGCGGGGCGCCTACGTGCTCACGGGGCGCGGCGTCGAGCAGTCCGCGCAGGGCACGGCCACCGTGACCGCGGCGATCAACCTGGCCCTCGCCCTCGGCCTCGTCGGGCGGCCGGGCTCGGGGTACGGCTGCCTCACCGGGCAGGGCAACGGGCAGGGCGGGCGCGAGCACGGGCAGAAGTGCGACCAGCTGCCCGGCTACCGCAGGATCGACGACCCGGCGGCCCGCGCGCACGTCGCGGGCGTGTGGGGCGTCGACCCCGGCACGCTGCCCGGGCCCGGCCGTCCCGCCGTCGCGCTGCTCGCGTCGCTCGGCACCCCGGGCGGTCCGCGCGCCCTGCTCGTGCACGGGTCGAACGTCGTCGTGTCCGCGCCCGACGTCGACCGGGTCCGCGAGCGGCTGGCCGCCCTCGACCTGCTGGTGGTGTGCGACGTCGTGCCGTCCGAGACGGCGCTGCTGGCCGACGTCGTGCTGCCCACCACCCAGTGGGCCGAGGAGGAGGGCACGATGACGAACCTCGAGGGCCGCGTCATCCGCCGCCGGCGCGCCGTCGACCCGCCGGGCGAGGCCCGCTCCGAGCTGTGGATCCTGGCCGAGCTGGCCCGCCGGCTCGGCTCGGGAGTGGCGTTCCCCACCGCGCCCGACGCGGTCTTCGACGAGCTGGCGCGCGCGTCCGCGGGCGGCGTCGCCGACTACTCCGGCCTCAGCCACGCCCGCCTCGACGCGCACGAGGCCGCCGGCGGCGCCGGGCTGTACTGGCCCTGCCCCGCCGCCCCCGTCGCCGGCGCGCGGGGGGAGCACCCCGGGACGCCGCGCGTGTTCCTCGACGCGTTCGCGACGCCGGACGGGCGGGCACGGATGGTGGCGGTGGACCACGCCGGCCCCGTCGACGACGTCCGCCCGGACGCGCCGACCTACCTCGTCACCGGGCGCGTGCTGCAGCACTACCAGTCCGGCGCGCAGACCCACCGCGTGCCCGAGCTGGAGCGGCTGGTGCCCGAGCCGTACGCCGAGCTGCACCCGCTGCTCGCCACGCGGGTCGGCGTCGGGGACGGAGCGCTGGTGCGGCTCGCGTCGTCGCGCGGCACCGTCGAACTCATCGCGCGCTGGACCGACGCCGTCCGCCCCGACACCGTCTTCGTGCCGTTCCACTGGGGCGGCGCCCACAGCGTCAACCGCCTCACGACCGACGCCGTCGACCCGGTCTCCGCCATGCCCGAGTTCAAGGTCTGTGCGGTGTCCGTGACGGCGGTCGACGCCCGAGACGTCGCCGAGGTGGTGGTGCCCGCATGAGCCAGGAACCCTTGCGCGTGCCGCGCCGCGTGGTCGTCGTGGGGCACGGGATGGTCGGCGCGCGGCTGGCCGACGAGCTCGCCCGGCGCGACGCGGACGGCGCCCTCGACGTCACCGTCCTCGGCGCGGAGCCCTACGAGCCGTACAACCGGGTGCTGCTGTCCGACGTGGTCGCGGGCCGCACGGACGTGGCCGCGATCTCCCTGCCGGCGGCCGACGACGGGCGCGCGCTCGTCCGGCGCGGCACGGCGGCCGTCGCCGTCGACCGGGACGCGCGCGTGGTGCTCGCCGACGACGGCGGCCGCCACCCCTACGACGACCTGGTGCTCGCCACGGGCGCCGCCGCCCGCCTGCCCGACGTGCCCGGGCTGGGCACCGACCCCGGCGCGCTGCCCGCCGGCGTGCACGCGCTGCGCACGCTCGACGACGCCCGCGAGATCGTCGCCGCCACGGTGAACGCGCCGCGCGCGGTGGTGGTGGGCGGCGGGGTGCTGGGCGTGGAGGTGGCACTCGGGCTGGCCGGCCGCGGCCTGTCGACCACGCTCGTGCACGGTGCGGGCGCCCCGATGGACCGACAGCTCGACGACGAGGCCGGCGCCGTGCTGCGGGCCGCGCTCGAGGCGGCGGGGGTGGTGGTGCGTACCGGCGTGCGGCCCCGCGAGGTGCTGGTCGTGGGCGGGCGCGCCGTCGGGGTGCGGCTGGCCGGTGCGGTCCGGGATGCGGTCCGGGACCCGGGGGAGACGCTCGGCGCCGGGCTGGTGGTCCTCGCGTGCGGCACAGCGCCGGAGACGACCCTCGCGCGGCGGGCCGGTCTCGCCGTCGACCGGGGCGTCGTCGTCGGGCCGGACCTGGCGAGCGTCACCGACCCGCGCGTGTTCGCGGTCGGCGACTGCGCGCAGCCGCCCGAGGGCTCCCGCGGGCTCGTCGCCGAGGGCTGGGACCAGGCCCGCCGGCTGGCCGAGGCGCTGGTGGCCGTCGCGGCCGAGCCGCGCCCCGCCCCCGCGGCGGCCGAGGCGCGGGAGCACCTGCGCCTGCCGTCGGACGGCGCGGGGCCGTCGATGGCGGTGCGGCTGGGCACGCTGCTCTCCTCCCGCGCGCCGGGTGCGGCGGCAGGCCCGGCCGCCGTCGACACGCGCGGCACCGACGTCGTCAAGGTGAAGGCGGGCCCGCTGAGCGTGGTCGCGATGGGCCGCTGCGGCTCCGGGCGGGCCACCGCGCCGGGGGAGCGGGTGGTGCGGCTCGGCGACCCGGCCGCGGGGCGCTACGTCGAGGCCGTCGTGGCCGGCGGGGTGCTCGTCGGCGCCACGTGCGTCGGCGACGCGCGCGTGGCCGCCGACCTCACCGCCGCCTACACCCGCCGCACGCCGGTGCCCGCGGACCCCGCGTTCCTGCTG
The DNA here is from genome assembly GCF_042801555.1 of Isoptericola sp. NPDC057559. NCBI lineage: Bacteria > Bacillati > Actinomycetota > Actinomycetes > Micrococcales > Promicromonosporaceae > Isoptericola > Isoptericola sp. NPDC057559. Next base: position 62,686 of record NZ_JBHVFQ010000019.1, on the reverse strand, counting down.
CTCACGCCCGTCGCGCCCGCCGTGGCGCCGGCGTCCAGCCCCGAGCACATGCCCGACGACGCGACCGTCTGCCGGTGCAACGGCGTCACCAAGCACGACGTCGCGGCGTGCGTCGCGGAGGGCGACACGACCGCGGACGACGTCGTGCGCGCGACCCGCGCGACGACCGGGTGCGGCAGCTGTCGCGACGCCGTGTGCGGGCTGGTGGACTGGCTGGTCGCCGCGCGTCAGGTGGCGGGGGAGGTCCACTCCAGCGTGTAGCGGAAGAACAGGCGCCGCCGGAACCGCGCGCCGGGCAGCACGCGCCGCGCGGTCTCGCGGACCTCGCCGTACGTCTCGCGCGCGTCGCGCACGGGCACGACGGGCCGGCCGTCGGCGCCGGGCGTGACGTCGGCCCGCCGCGGGTGCCTGACCATGCCGACCACGGGGTTGGCGAACGACGAGACCAGGTCGACGGCGAGGTCGCGCGGCGCGCCGATCCGCGCCAGCCCGACCACCAGCAGCCGCCCGCCCGGTGCGAGGACCCCGGCGGCGTGCCGCAGCGCGGGCTCGAGGTCCATGTGGTGCAGGGAGGCGACCATCGTCACGACGTCGAACGAGCCGTCGGCGGGGACGTCCTCGAACCGGGCGTGGCGGGTCGTGACCCCCGGGTCGCCGGCGAACCGGGCGGCCGTGGCCGCGGCCATCGGGCCGTCGGCGTCGAGGCCGACCACCGTGGTGCCGGCGCGCCGCAGGCGATGCACGAGGGTGCCGGTGCCGCACCCGACGTCCAGCGCGCGCCGCCGCCGGCGCGGCAGCCGCCGCAGGACCCAGCCGTGGAAGTGGTCGTTGTGGTTCCACGGGTGCCGCGCGTTGACGCGGCCGAGCCAGCGGCCGCCGGCACGGACCAGGGAGCTCGTCGTCGTGCGGGGATCGAACGGTGACCGGGGCATGGGCAGCGAGGGTAGCGTCACGGCCATGCCGGACCGCGGGAACGCCCACCTCGTGCTGCTGTGCGGGCCCGCCGGGGCGGGCAAGTCGACGCACGCGCGGCGGTACGGCGCGGCCGGGTACGCGGTGGCGTCCGTCGACGAGCTCGCGTGGGCGGCAGGGCACCCGGCCGTGCACCCTCTGCCCGACGACGCGGCCCGGCGGGTGGCGGACGCGCTGCGCTCCCGCGTCGAGGAGCTGCTCGCCCGGGGACGCGACGTCGTCGTGGACTCGTCGTTCTGGTCGCGCGCGTCGCGGGACGACTACCGGGCCCTCGGGGGCGCGCACGGTGCCGACGTCCTGGTCGTCTACGTCGACACCCCGCGCGACGTGGCGCTCGCGCGGGTGGCCGCCCGCGCCGCCGCACATCCGCACGACGTCGTCCTGACGCCGGAGGTCGCCGCCGCCTTCCACGACGGCTTCGAGGTCCCGACCCCGGACGAGGGCCCGCTCCAGGTCGTCCCCGGCGCCTGACCCCCGGGCGGACGGTCCTCTCGCCGGGCGTGTGTCGTGCGTGAGGCAGATGTTCCCGTGAGGTAACCGGGGGCTGACGGCGGCGACACGCCGCCTTTCTACCGTCGGGTCATGAGCAGCGAGCCCCCCACCCCAGGCAGCACCCGGCGGCACGTCGTCGTCGTCGGCGGCGGCATGGTCGCCCAGCGCTTCGTCGAGGCGCTGCGGGCCCGGGACGCCGCCGGCGCCTGGCGGGTGACGGTCTTCGCCGAGGAGCCGCGCACGCCGTACGACCGCGTGGGCCTGACCCGCTACTTCGAGGTGCGCGACGCCGAGGAGCTCACCCTCGGCGACCCGGCGCTGTGGGACGACCCCCTGGTCGACCTGCGCCGCGACTGCGCGGTCACGTCGATCGACCGCGCGGCGCGCACCGTCACCGACCGGCTGGGCCGGGTGCACGCCTACGACGAGCTCGTGCTCGCCACGGGCTCCAGCGCCGCGATGCCGCCGATCGACGGCAACGACCTGCCCGGCGTGTTCGTGTACCGCACCATCGACGACGTCGCCGCCCTGCGCGGGTGGGTCGAGGCCAAGCGGGAGGCCGGCCGCGTCGAGACGCGCGGCGGGGTGGTCGAGCGCCCGGTGCGCGGCGCGGTGGTCGGCGGCGGCCTGCTGGGCCTGGAGGCCGCGGGCGCGCTCAGGGCGCTCGGCGCGCAGGCCACGGTGATCCAGTTCGGCACGCACCTCATGGACGTGCAGATCGACCTGGGCGGCGGCCACGCGCTCAAGCGGCTCATCAACGACAAGGGCATCTCCGTCCGCACGGACACGGCGACGACGGCGATCCGCCCGCACCGGCGCACCGGGCACGTGGGCCGGATGGAGTTCGCGGACGGCGGCCGCCTCGACGTCGACGTGCTCGTCATGGCCACGGGCGTGCGGCCGCGCGACGAGCTCGCCCGCGCCGCCGGGCTGGAGGTCGGGCCGCGCGGCGGCGCCGCCGTCGACCTGGCCTGCCGCACGGCGGACGAGCACGTGTGGGCGATCGGCGAGGTCGCGTGCATCGAGGGCCGCTGCCTCGGCCTGGTGGCGCCCGGCAACACGATGGCGGAGGTCGTGGCGGACCGGCTGCTGGGCGGCGAGGCCACGTTCCCCGGCGCGGACACGGCCACGAAGCTCAAGCTCTCGGGCGTCGACGTCGCGAGCTTCGGCGACGCGCACGGCCGCACGGAGAAGTCCGTGGAGATCGTCTGGGCCGACCCGCTGCGGGGCGTCTACAGCAAGCTCGTCATGGCCGACGACGCGCGTACCCTGCTGGGCGGCGTCTTCGTCGGCGACGCCACGCCCTACGCCTCGCTGCGGCCGATGCTGGGCGCCGAGCTCCCCGGCGACCCGAGCGCGTTCCTGCTGCCCGAGGGCGGCGGGGCCCCCGCCCTCGAGCTTCCCGACGACGCGAACGTCTGCTCCTGCAACAGCGTCTCCGCGGGCACGATCCGCGGCGCGGTCACCGACCACGCGTGCACCGACGTCGCGGGCGTCAAGGCGTGCACCCGGGCCGGCACGACGTGCGGGGCCTGCCTGCCCCTGGTCACCAAGCTCACCAGGACCGAGCTCGCGAAGGCCGGCGTCGCGGTCAGCAACGCGCTGTGCGAGCACTTCGACCTCTCCCGCGCCCAGCTCTTCGACGCCGTGCGCGTGGCCGACCTGCACACGTTCAGCGAGGTCGTCGCCCGCTTCGGCCGCGTGCCCGACGGCGCGACGGACGCCGGCCGCGGCTGCGACATCTGCCGGCCCACCGTCGCGTCGGTCCTCGCGAGCCTCGGCAACGGGCACATCCTCGCGGGCGAGCAGGCCGCCCTGCAGGACACCAACGACCACCTGCTCGCCAACCTCCAGAAGGACGGGAGCTACTCCGTGGTCCCGCGGATGCCGGGCGGCGAGGTGACCCCCGAGGGGCTCATCGTCGTCGGGCAGGTGGCGAAGGACTTCGGCCTCTACACGAAGATCACCGGCGGCCAGCGGATCGACATGTTCGGCGCCCGCGCGGACCAGCTCCCGGAGATCTGGCGGCGGCTCGTGGACGCGGGGTTCGAGTCCGGGCACGCGTACGGCAAGTCGCTGCGCACGGTGAAGTCCTGCGTCGGGTCCACGTGGTGCCGGTACGGCGTGCAGGACTCGGTGGGCATGGCCGTCGAGCTGGAGCTGCGCTACCGCGGCCTGCGCTCGCCGCACAAGCTCAAGCTGGGCGTCTCCGGCTGCGCCCGCGAGTGCGCCGAGGCGCGGGGCAAGGACGTCGGCGTCATCGCCACCGAGAAGGGGTGGAACGTCTACGTGGGCGGCAACGGCGGGCAGACGCCGCGGCACGCGCAGCTCCTCGCCGAGGACCTGACCTCCGACGAGCTCGTCCGCACCATCGACCGCTTCCTCATGCTGTACGTCCGCACGGCCGACCGGCTGCAGCGCACCGCCCCCTGGGTGGAGGAGTACGAGGGCGGCCTCGAGGCGATCCGGCGGGTCGTGGTGGAGGACTCCCTCGGCATCGGGGCGGACCTCGACGCCGCGATGGCGCGGCACGTCGAGGGGTACGAGGACGAGTGGCGGGCCGTGCTGGAGGACCCGGAGAAGCTGGCGCGCTTCGGCTCGTTCGTCAACGCGCCGACGACGCCGGACCCGGCGCTCGCGTACGTGCCCGAGCGCGGGCAGAAGCGGCCCGCCACCGCGGACGAGGTCCGCTCCGGACTCGCCGACCCCGGCCTCGTCCCCGCCCTCAGCAGCCCCGTCCTCGTCGCCGGCCCCACCCTGGAGGTGCGCGCATGACCGCCCTGACCCCCGTCCCGGCCGTGGTTCCCGGCCCGCCGTCCGTCGTCGACGGCCCCGGCTGGACCGCCGTCTGCCCGCTGGCCGCGCTGGCCCCCGAGCGGGGGGCCGCCGCCCTGGTCACCGGCTCCGACGGCGAGGAGCTGCAGGTCGCGCTGTTCCGCCTGCTCGACGGCACGGTGTGCGCCGTGCAGCAGCTCGACCCCTACTCGGGCGCGCACGTCATGGCGCGCGGCATCGTCGGCACGCGCGGCGGCACGCCCACGGTGGCGTCGCCGGTGTACAAGCAGGTCTTCGAGCTGCACACCGGGCGCTGCCTCGACGCGGCGGGCAAGGAGCCGCGGACCGGGCTGGCGGCCGACCTCGCGTCGTACCCGGTGGTCGTCACCGGCGGCGTCGTGCACGTGGGGATCGGATGACGACGGACCGCCCCGCCACCGGGCGCGTCACCCTCGTCGGTGCCGGTCCGGGCGCCGCGGACCTGCTCACCTACCGCGCGTGGCGCGCGCTGGCCACGGCCGACGTCGTGGTCACCGACCGGCTGGTGCCGCGGGAGGTGCTCGACGACCTGGATACCCGCGTCGAGGTCGTCGACGTCGGCAAGACCCCCGGCCGGCACACGCTGCCGCAGCCGGAGATCGACGCGCTGCTCGTCGCGCGGGCGCTCGCGGGGCAGCGCGTGGTGCGGCTCAAGGGCGGCGACCCGTTCGTCTTCGGGCGGGGCGGCGAGGAGGTCGCGGCCTGCCGGGCCGCCGGGGTGCCGGTCGAGGTGGTGCCCGGGGTGTCGTCCGCGCTCGCGGCGCCCGCCCTGGCCGGGGTGCCGCTCACGCACCGGGGCACGACGACGGCGTTCCACGTCGTCACCGGTCACACGCGCGACGGAGCCCTGGCCGGCGATGCGGTGCTCGACGACGTGTCGGTGGCCTGCGTGACGTCCCGCGCGGCGACGCTCGTCGTCCTGATGGGGGTGGCCGCTCTGCCCGCGATCGTCGCCCGGCTGCTGGACGCGGGTGCCGAGCCGGGCACGCCCGTCGCTATCGTGGAGCGAGGTTCGCTGCCCGACCAGCGGGTCACGCGGGCCGCCCTCGACCTCGCCGCCAAGCGCGCCGAGGAGGTCGGGGTCCGCGCCCCGGCCGTGGTCGTGATCGGCGACGTGGCGGACGAGCAGCTGCTGGAGGTCATGGGTGACGCAGGAGAGGCCGCAGGACGGGCAGGTGGCTGAGGCCGCCGCGCCGCATCAGCCCAGGCCCGCGCTGGGCCAGGTGATGGCCGGCTGCACCGTGCTGGTCACCGCCGACCGCCGGTCGGGGGAGCTGGCCGCCGCGCTGGAGCGCCGCGGGGCCGCCGTCCGGCACGCGCCCGCGCTGAGCATGATCCCGCACGTGGACGACGACGCGCTGATCGCCGCCACCCGCGCGCTCGTCGCCGACCCGCCCGACGTCGTGGTCGCGACCACCGGCGTCGGCTTCCGCGCCTGGATCGAGGCGGCCGACGCCCACGGGCTGGCCGACGACCTCCTCGCCGTCCTCGGCCGCTCGCGGCTCGTCGCGCGCGGGCCGAAGGCGCGGGGCGCCATCCAGGCGGCGGGGCTGCAGGCCGACTGGGTCGCGGAGTCCGAGACGTCGGCCGAGGTCGCCGAGGTACTGCTCAGCGAGGGCGTGGGCGGCCTGCACGTCGCGATCCAGCACCACGGCGCGGGCGCCGACGGGCTGGACGTCGTGTTCGAGAAGGCGGGTGCGCGGGTGTCCGCGCTGGTCGTGTACCGCTGGGGCCCGCCGCCCGACCTGGCCGCCGTCGAGGCGTCGGTGCGCGCCGCGGCGGCGGGGGAGATCGACGCGGTCGCGTTCACGTCCGCGCCCGGCGCCGAGGCGTGGCTGCGCGCGGTCGAGGCGCAGGACCTGCGCGACGACGTCGTGGCCCGCTTCGTAGACGGGTCGATGGTGGCGGCCGCCGTCGGGCCGGTGACGGCGCGGCCCCTGGAGGCGCGGGGCGTCCCCACCCTCCAGCCCGAGCGCGGCCGGCTCGGCGCCCTGGTGCGCACGATCGTCGGGCACTACGAGCACCTGGAGTCCGTGGCGCTGGCCACCGTCGCGGGGCCGCTCGTCATCCGGGCCCGCGTCGCCGTCCTGGACCAGCAGGTGCTGCCGCTGTCGCCGACGGGCGTCGAGGTGCTGCGGCTGCTCGCGTCCGCGGGCGGGGACGTCGTGCCGCGCGAGCGCGTGCTCGACGTGCTGCCCGGCACGTCCCGCGACCCGCACGCCGTCGAGGTCGCCGTCGCACGCCTGCGCGAGGCCACGGGCCGTCGTGACCTGGTCAGGACCGTCGTCAAGCGCGGCTACCGGCTGGAGCTCGCGCCCCTCGCGTAGTCGCCGACCAGCGGCGACGGGCAGTTCTCCCCGTGGTGCATCAGGGGCCCCTCTCGTTACTCTCTTCGTGGCGACAGAGGGTGAGAACCGGTGGCTGACCTGCGGGGGGACCTGGACGTGATCGTGCACAAGGTCGAGGCGAGAGCGTGAGGCCGTCGGACTGGTCGCCGGTGGGTCTGGACTCGGACCCGACGCCGGGGGATCCGGTGCTGGTGCTGGCGGGCGGTCAGGACTATCTGGAGGTCGCGGGGTCGATCGACGACGCGGCGGGCGCGATGTCGCGGTTGGACGTGGCGGGCACGGTCTCCCAGGCGGTGGACGCGTTGATGGAGACCAAGGAAGACACGGTCTCGGAGATCCGGCGCGCGCACTCGCGGTACCAGGCCACGGGTGAGGCGTTGGTGGACTACGCGCGGACGTTGGACCGGGTGCAGGCCGAGACGCTGGCGGCGTTGGAGAAGGCCAGGTCGGCGCGGGACGCGGCGGACTCCGCGGCCGGGTCGCGGGACCGGTACCAGGACCTCGCGGACCAGGCCACGGACGTGGAGGAGAAGCGGGAGTACCAGCAGCAGGCGGATGCCGCGGGCGGGAACGCGGACGACGCGAACGGTCAGGCCGCGGCGGCCCGCTCGGACATCGAGGGGTCGGTCGCCGACCGGGACCGGGCCGCCAGCGATGCGGTGTCCCGGATCGAGGACATCACCTCCGGTGATGACCTGAACGACTCGTGGTGGGACGACTGGGGCTCGAAGGTCGTGGCCGCGATCGCGGACATCGCGGACATGATCTCCACGATCGCCGGGTTGCTCGCGATCGTGGTCGCGTTCATCCCCGTGGTCGGGACGGCGCTGGCGGGGGTGTTGATCGTGGTCGCCGCGGTCGCGGCCATCGTGTCCGCGCTGGCGAACATCACGCTCGCGGCCACGGGGGAACGCTCGTGGGCGGAGGCGGGCATCGCGATCGCCGGCGCGGCCCTGTCGGTGATCGGGCTGGGTGGTGCGGCGAAGGCCGCCACGGGCTTGTCGAAGGCCGCGTTCAAGCAGGGCATGAAGTCCGGGCTGAAGTCGGGGGCGAAGAAGGCGTGGTGCAAGGTCGGGTTCGGCACCTGCTTCACCGCCGGCACCCTGGTCCGCACCGTCGACGGCGACAAGCCCATCGAAGAGATCCGGGCCGGGGACAAGGTCTACGCCCACGACCTGGCCACCGGGGCCGACGAGCTGCAGCTCGTCATGGAGACCTTCGTCCGCACCACCACCACGCTGTTCCACCTGACCATCGCCGGGCACACCGTCACGACCACGGACGAGCACCCGTTCATGGTCGCCAACATGGGCTGGATCCTCGTCCGCGACCTGCAGCCCGGCGACATCCTGGTGACGCCTGACGGGACGGTCACCCTGGACCGGATCGACATCGAGCACCGCGACCCCGCCGACCCGGTCACCGTCTACAACGTCCACGTCGAGACCCACCACAACTACTACGTCCTGGCCGGCGACCTGCCCGTCCTGGTCCACAACGCCGCCGGGCACGGCGGTATCCCCGAGGCCGACCGGATCGCGGACGCTGCGGACATCGCGGCAGGGCACGCTGGGTCGAAGCACGCCGGCGACTTCCCCGGCATGTCGGTCGACGACCTCACCCGTCACACGTCGAGCGTCATGTCGGACCCTGCACGAGCGAAGGACCTGTCTCGGCTCCGCCGGGCGTACCAGGGCAAGGACGGCTCGACGATCGTCATCCACGACCCGATGCACGAGGACGTGGGTACCGTGTTCCGGCGCGATCCGACCTCTATAGACGACTACTGGGAGAACAACCTCACATGACGGCTCTGCACGACGAGCGCCCGAGCAGCCTGCTCGACCCGCACGAGATCGCGCTCCTGTCGCGAGCGTTGGTCGAGTGGGGCGGTCCTGCTCACGCCAGCGACCTCCTCGCGCAAGGGATGGGGTTCGCCGATGGCCGCACGCTGGTGCAGCGGTGCGCCGCGCTCGGTGCGGAGCTGAAGCAGGACGTCCCTCTCGAGGCGGCGGACTGGGCGCGAGTCCTCCTCGCCGTGGAGATCGTCTTCGCCAGCGACCTCGTCGGCTCCGGGACGGACTGGCGCACCACGACCGGCATGGACGACGACGATACGATCCGGCTCCTGCGCACGATCCAGCGCAAGCTCGGTCGGGTCGTCCGCCCCTTCTACGGCACGACGCCCGGGTCGCCCTCCTGACCACCGGGCCGCGCGCAGGAAGGACCGACGTCATGACCGCCCCCGACGAGATCGTTCGACGTGCGGGCTTCGAGGTTCTCGGGACGGAGGGCACCGTCGACGAGGTGCGTGACGTCTGGCGGGAATTCTCATCAGCCTCAGCGGTCCCGACCGTCCGCATCGCCGACGACGACCCCGATCCGTCGGCTGTCGAGACCGCGTGGACTCGGGTCGTCGCCTCGACCGGCCTGGTGTCGTCGACGGGCGAGTTCCTCCTCAGCGTCAGCGCGACCGGTACTCACGACGCAGCGTGGCTTCGTGTGCGGGCTGGTGCTGATGCCCGGGTTCTCGATCTCGGGCCGCACGATGGCGAACCGGACCTCGTCGCCACGAACGTGGGCCGGGACGTGACGGTCGCGGTCACGTCCGAGGAGGAGGAGACCTGGATCCTCGTCTCCGCGAGGCGTCACGCCAGGTAGACGTCCACCTCTGCCGCCTTGACGGACAGCCACACGGGCGTGCCCGGCGCGAGCGCGAGCTCGGCGGCGGCCTGCGGCGTGACGTCGGCGGCGAGGTGGTCGGTGCGCACGCGCACGAGGTCGCCGCGCGGCTCCAGCGAGGTCACCGTGCCGCGGAAGGTGTTGCGGGGGGAGCCGTGCCGTTCGTCGAGGTAGACGGAGACGGCGGCGGGGCGGAAGACGGCGGTCATGGGTGCGCCGCCGGCCAGGCCGTCGCCCGGCGCGTGGCCGTGCACCACCTCTCCGGCGGGCGTGCGGACGCCGTCGCCGGTCCACGAGCCGGTGAGCAGGTTGAGCCCGGCGATGCGTGCCGCGAACGCGCTGCGCGGGCGGGCCAGCACCTGCGCCGTCGGGCCCCGCTCGACGACGCGCCCGCCCTCGACGACGGCGACCTCGTCGGCCAGGAGCAGGGCGTCGAGGACGTCGTGGGTCGTGATGATCGCGGTCTGGTCGGCGAGGAGCCGCTTGAGCGCCTGGCGCAGCGCGGGCGTGACGTCGACGTCGAGGGCGGCCATGGGCTCGTCGAGCAGCAGCAGCCGGGGCTCGGCGGCGAGCGCGCGGGCGACGGCGACCCGCTGCGCCTGCCCGCCGGACAGGGTCGCGGGCGGACGGTCGGCGAGGTGCGCGAGCCCGATCTGCTCCAGCCAGCGCAGGGCGGCGTCGTCCGCGTCCCGCCGCTGCACGCCCTGGGAGCGCGGGCCGAAGGCGACGTTCTGCCGGACGGACAGGTGCGGGAACAGCAGGGCCTCCTGCGCGAGGAGCGCGACCTGCCGGGCGTGCGGGGGCACCCAGGTGCGGGTACGGCCGGCCTCCGCGCGGACCAGCGTCCGGCCGTCGAGGGTGACGTGCCCGTCGTGCGGGCGCAGCGTCCCGGCCGCGAGACCGAGCGCGGTGGACTTGCCGGCGCCGTTCGGGCCGAGCAGCGCGAGGGTGCGCCCCTCGGCGACGTCGAGCTCGACGTCGAACCCGCGGGCGGGCAGCGTGGCGGCGAGGGTGAGGGTCACAGGACGCCCCGGTCCCGCCGGGTGACGGCGATGACGAGCACGGCGACCACCACGAGCAGCAGGGACAGGGCCACCGCGGCGTCGGGGTCGGACTCGCGCTGCAGGTAGATCTCCAGCGGCAGGGTGCGCGTGACGCCCTGCAGGCTGCCGGCGAACGTGATCGTCGCGCCGAACTCGCCGAGGGCGCGGGCGAACGACAGCACGGCCCCCGCCAGCAGCCCCGGCCACACCAGCGGCAGGGTGACACGACGCAGCACGGTGGTGGGGCGGGCGCCGAGGGACGCCGCGACCACCTCGTAGCGGGCGCCCGCGGTGCGCAGCGCGCCCTCCAGGCTCATGACGAGGAACGGCAGCGCGACGAACGTCTGCGCGAGCACCACCGCCGTCGTGGAGAACGCGACCTGCAGGCCCGCGACCTCCAGCGTCTCCCCGAGCAGGCCGCGCCGCCCGAACGTGTACAGCAGCGCGATGCCGCCCACCACGGGCGGCAGCACCAGCGGCACCATCACCAGGGAGCGCAGCAGGTCGATCCCGGGGAAGCGGCAGCGGGCGAGCACCAGCGCCATCGGGATCCCGAGGACCAGGCACGCCACGGTGCTGGCGGCCGACGTCTGCAGGCTCAGCACCAGCGCCGCGCGCGCCGACTCGCTGGTGATCAGCGACCAGTAGCTGGACCAGTCGACCCGCGTGGCCATCGCGACCAGCGGCAGCACCACGAACAGCCCGCCCAGCGCGGCGGGCACGAAGGCCCACCGCGGCAGGCCGACGGCCGCCTCCGGGCTGGGGCGGAGGCGGTCGTCGGTACGGGTCGTGGTCATGGGCAGGTCACGGGAGCGACGGGGTCACGGCGCCGCGAAGCCGAACCCGGCCAGCGTCTGCTGCCCGTCGTCGGAGAGCACGAGGTCGACGAACTGCTGGGCGAGGTCCGCCTGCTTCGCGTCGGCGACGGGCGCGATCGGGTAGGTGTTGACCGCCTCGGACGCCTCGGGGAACTCGACCCCCTCGACGTCGTCGCCCGCGGCGGCGACGTCGGTGACGTACACGAGCCCGGCGTCCGCCTCGCCCGCGATCACCTTGCCGAGCACGTCGGTGACGCTCTGCTCCTCGCTCACGGGCTTCAGGTCGAGGCCCGCGGCGTCGGCGACCTTGGCGGACGCGGCCCCGCACGGCACCTCGGGCGCGCAGGTCACGAGGGCGACGTCCGGGTCCGCGAGGTCCTGGAGCGTCTCGACGCCGGCCGGGTTGCCCGGCGGGACGGCGATCTCGAGCGTGTTGGTCGCGAAGTCCTGCGGCTCGCCCACCAGGTCGTCGGCCGTCAGCTTGTCCATGTTGGCCGTGTCGGCCGAGGCGAACACGTCGGCCGGCGCACCCTGCTGGATCTGCGCCACCAGGTCGGACGACCCGGCGAAGCTGAGCTGCACGTCCACGCCGTCGTGCGCGGCCTCGAACTGCTGGGCGAGGTCCTCGAACGAGCCCTTGAGCGACGCCGCCGCGAACACGGTGAGCGTCGTCGTCCCGCCGTCGGTCCCGGCGGCCTCGTCGTCCCCGCCCGACGTGCTGCAGCCCGCCAGCGCGGTCACGGCCAGGGCCGCCACCCCGGCGGCGGCGATGTGCTTCCTCATGCGTCTCCTCTGTCCTGGGCCGATCACGCCTCGGCCTCGATCACCACGGTCGTCGACTTGATCACCGCCACCGCGACGGAGCCGCGCTCGAGCCCGAGGTCGCGCACGGCCTCGCTGCTCATGAGCGACACCACGCGGAACGGCCCGCACTGCAGCTCCACCTGCGCCATCACGGTGTCCACCTGCAGGTCCGTGACGAGCCCGACGAAGCGGTTGCGCGCCGAGCTCTTCATCCCGCCCGGCAGCGCCGGGGGCGTGGCGTGCTCGCGCGCCACCATCGCCACCTCGTACCCGTCCACGACCTTGCGCCCCGCCGCGTCCGTGGTGGACCCGAGCAGGCCGCGGTCGATCCAGCGGCGCACCGTGTCGTCGCTGACGCCGAGGTAGACGGACGCTTCCGAAACTCGCATGTGCGGCACGAGCAGGAGCATATCCCCGCACCTGCGGGACCGGGAGGCTGATCTCGCCGCTTCGACCGATCCCGGCGCCCTCGTGCCCGGTGGGGGGACGTGGACCCCCTCGCCCGCCGGCGCACGAGGCAGCGCGGGCGGGGCGTGCCCCGCCGGGGACCGCGGGCGGCGGAGAACATAGGCTGACGCCCGTGCATGACGACGTGACGCACGGCCGCAGACCTGTGGTCGACCACACGGCCGCGGTGGCCGGCCTGGTCGAGCCCGCCCTGACGGCGGCGCGCGGGCGCGGCGCGGCCAGGGTCGACCTCGCGACGCTCCTGACGCAGGTCGCGGCGGGGGCCGCGCTGGCGCCGCGGGTGCTGGCCCGCGACGCGGTGGCCGCGGTGGCGCTGCCCGGCTTCGACAACTCCCAGATGGACGGGTACGCGGTGCGCGCGGCCGACCTCGCCGCGGCGACGGCGCGGGACCCGGTCACGCTGCCCGTCGCGGCGCCGGTCCCCGCCGGCACGCGGCCGCCGCCGCTCGCGCCGGGCACCGCGGCGCCGGTGATGACCGGGGCGCCGGTGCCCGTCGGGGCCGATGCCGTGGTGCGGGTCGAGGACGCCGACCCGCCGCGCTTCCCGGACCCGCGGACCGCGGCGGCGGTGCGGTTCGCCGCCCCCGTCGCGCCGGGCACCTTCGTGCGCGCCGCGGGCTCCGACGTCGCGCAGGGCCGTCTGCTCCTGGCGGCCGGCACGCCGCTGGGCCCGCCGCAGCTCGGTGCCCTCGTGGCGGCCGGCGTCACCGCCGTCGACGTCGCGGCGCCGCCGCACGTGCTGCTCGTCTCCACCGGCTCGGAGCTCGCGCCCGCCGGGGCGGCTCTCGGCCCCGCCCAGGTGCACGACGCCAACGGCGCCGCCCTCACCGCCGCGCTGGCGCAGGCCGGCGCGCGCGTCACGACCCGCGTCGCGCCGGACCGCCCCGACGCGCTGCGCCAGGTGCTCGCGGACGCCCCGCACGACGTCGCGCTCGTCGTGACGACCGGGGGCGTGTCCGCCGGGGCGTACGAGGTGGTGCGCCAGACCCTCACCGACGCCTGGTTCGGGCACGTGGCCGTGCCGCCCGGCGTCGCGCGCCTCGAGGCCGGCGACCTCGTCGACTACCAGGAGCTCCGTTGACCGACCAGCCCGACCAGCCCGACCCCACGACCGACCCGACGACCGACCCGGACGTGGGCCTGTCCCACTACCGCGCCGACGGCGCCGCGCACATGGTCGACGTGTCGGCCAAGGACGTGACCCGCCGCGAGGCGACCGCCACGGCCGTGCTGCGCACGCGGCGGGACGTCGTCGCGCGCATCGCGTCGGGCGACCTGCCCAAGGGGGAGGCGATCGCCACCGCGCGCGTCGCGGGAATCATGGGCGCCAAGCGCACGCCCGACCTCGTGCCGCTGTGCCACCCGCTGCCGATCTCGGGCGTCGAGATCGACGTCGTCCCGTCCGACGGCTCCGGCCCGGGCGGCGCCGGGACCGTCGAGATCCGCGCCACGGTGCGCACCACCGGCCGCACGGGCGTCGAGATGGAGGCGCTCACCGCCGTGACCGTGGCCGGGCTGACGCTCTACGACATGATCAAGGCCGTCGACAAGGCGGCCGTGCTCACGGACGTGCAGGTCGTGGCGAAGTCGGGCGGGAAGTCGGGCGACTGGACGCGGGCGGCGTCGGCCACCGCGGCGGACGGGGAGGGCGCATGAGCGCGCACGCGCACGGTTCGCCGCACCAGCACCAGCAGGGTCACGGGCACGACGGAGGCCAGCGGCCGGAGCGCCGCGTCGCCGTCGTCGTCGCGTCGGACCGGGCCGCGGCGGGGGAGTACGAGGACCGCTCCGGCCCGGCGGCCGTCGCATGGTTCGCGGAACGCGGGTGGCGCACGACCGCGCCCGTCGTGGTGCCCGACGGCGACCCGGTGCGCGAGGCGATCGCCGCGCTGCTCGTGGCAGCGCCCGAGGACGTGCCGCACCTGGTCGTCACCAGCGGCGGCACCGGCCTCGGGCCGCGCGACCGCACGCCGGAGGCCACGCGCGCCGTCCTGGACCGGGAGGTGCCGGGGATCGCGGAGCTGGTGCGCGCCCGGTCGCTCGCACCCACGGATCCCGCGAAGCGGGCCGTCCCGGCGGCGGCCCTGTCCCGCGGCGTGGCCGGGGTGGCCGGGCGCACGCTGGTCGTGAACCTGCCGGGCTCCGTCGGCGGGGTCGTCGACGGGCTCGACGCGCTCGCCGACGTGCTCGCGCACGCCGTCGACCAGCTCGCCGGTGGTGATCATCCGGCGCCCCCCGTGCCGCGAGGTCGAACCTCCGGTGCCGAGGTCGAGCGCGCGGGGCCCGACCGGGACGCCTCCGGCTCGACCTCGGCATCGGCGACCGTCCTGCGCGCGGACGTCGTCGACACTCCGCTCGACCCGCTGGTCGCCGAGCTGAGCGCGTTGGTGCGCGACGACGCGTGCGGGGCCGTGGCGACGTTCACCGGATACGTGCGCGACCACGACGGCGCGCCCGGTCATGAACGTCGCGTCGCGCGCCTGCACTACGAGGCGCACCCGGACGCGGCCGCGGTGCTGCGGGCGGTGGCCGAGCGGGTCGCGCGCCGCACGGCCGCGGCGACCGGGGACCGCGTGCGGGCCGCCGTCGTGCACCGCACCGGCGACCTCGGCATCGGGGACGTCGCCGTGGTGGCGGCCGTCGCCGCCGGGCACCGGCAGGCCGCGTTCGCCGCGGCGTCGGACCTGGTCGAGGAGCTCAAGGCCGAGGTGCCGATCTGGAAGGAGCAGGGCTTCTCCGACGGCACGTCCGAGTGGGTGGCCTCGCTGGGCTGAGGGCCGCCGGGCGGGCGCACCCTGGGGGTCACCTGCTGTTCACCTGAGGGTCGGGGTCACGACGACAGGCGGCCACCGGTGCTCCCTAGCGTCGGGCGCGTCACCCCCGGTCTCGTCACCGCCCTACCTCAGGAGAGCCCCCGATGACGATCGCCCCCGAGTCGCGCCCGATGCTGGAGCTCGCGACCACGCCTCACGGCCCCCACTACGCGCGCGGCAAGCGCAGCGCGGTCACCTGTCGGCTGAAGTGCGCGGACGCGTGCTCGCACCCGGCACCCAACGAGTCCGCCAACGAGTACTTCCGCGACGTCGCCGCCCGGGCGCTGTCCCGCCGCGTCATGCTGGGCGGCCTCGCCGCCGCGGCCGCCACCGTCGTCGTCGGCGCCCAGGTGGCCGGCGCGCCCGTCGCCTCGGCCGCCACGTCGGCCGGCGCGGCCACGGGCCGCGGCACCGGCAAGGGCCTCGCCTTCGGCGCGATCGCCCCCCAGGACGCGGGCGTCGACGCCTTCGTCGTCCCCGAGGGCTACGAGTGGTCGCCCATCATCCGCTGGGGCGACCCGATCCTGCCCGGCGGCCGCGCGTTCGACGCGTCGCGCCAGACGCCGGAGCAGCAGGCCAAGCAGTTCGGCTACAACGTCGACTACCTCGACATCCTCCCCGCCGACCCGGGCGACGTCCGCCCGCAGGGGAAGACGAAGCGCGGCCGTCGCGGCCTGCTCGTGAGCAACCACGAGTACACCAACGCGGGCATCATGTTCGACGCGTCGTACGACGCCGCCACCCGCCGCGCCATCGAGCGGGCGGCGTGGGGCATGTCCGTGGTCGAGGTGCGCCGCGACCGCGAGGGCTCGCCGTGGACGTACTCGCGTCTCAGCCGCTTCAACCGCCGCATCACGGTGGACACCGAGTTCCGGGTGGACGGCCCGGCGGCCGGGTCGTACCTCCTGCGCACCGTCGCGGACCCGAGCGGCACCCGCGTGCGCGGCACGCTCAACAACTGCGCGGGCGGCACCACGCCGTGGGGCACCGTCGTCTCCGGCGAGGAGAACTTCAACGCCAACCTGCGCGTCAACGGCAAGGACCCGCGCGACGCGCGCTACGGCCTCGCCGACAAGGCGACGAGCTACGGCTGGGAGCTCGACGACCCCCGCTTCGACGGCAACAACCCCGGCTACGAGTACGAGAACCACCGCTTCGGCTGGATCGTCGAGGTGGACCCGTACGAGCCCGACGAGGCGCCGGTCAAGCACACGGCGATGGGCCGCTTCAAGCACGAGGGCGCCAACGTCATCCTGTCGAAGCGCGGGCACGCGGTGGCGTACATGGGCGACGACGAGCGGTTCGACTACGTCTACAAGTACGTGTCGAAGGAGCGGTTCCGCGAGGGCGCGAGCCGCGCCGCGCGCCGCCACAACAAGACGCTGCTGTCCGAGGGCGACCTGTACGTGGCGCGGTTCGCCGGCGACTCCCCGGCCGCCGAGATCGACGGGACGGGCGTGGTGCCCTCCGACGGTGCCTTCGACGGCACGGGCGAGTGGGTGCCGCTGGTGCAGGACGGCGCGTCGCGGGTGCCCGGCATGACCGTCGAGGAGGTGCTCGTCTTCACGCGCCTCGCGGCCGACGCCGTGGGCGCCACCAAGATGGACCGCCCGGAGGACGTGGAGCCGAACCCGCTCACCGGCCGCATCTACGTGGCGTGCACCAACAACACCGACCGCGGCAAGGCGGGCAAGGAGGGCGCCACCGAGCCGAACCCGCGGAACACCAACCGCGACGGTCACGTCGTCGAGATCATCGAGGACCGCGGCGACCAGACCGCCACGACGTTCACCTGGAACCTGCTCCTCGTGGCGGGCGACCCGTCGGTGAACGACTCGACCTACTTCTCCGGCTTCCCGGCCGACCAGGTCTCGCCGATCTCCTGCCCGGACAACCTCGCGTTCGACGCGGACGGCAACCTGTGGATCTCCACGGACGGCGCCCCGTCGACCATCCAGAAGTGCGACGGCCTGTTCAAGGTGACCCTCACGGGCCGCCAGCGCGGGCGGGTGGAGCAGTTCCTGTCGGTGCCGCGCGAGGCGGAGACCTGCGGCCCGGTCGTGGACTCGCGCGACCAGATGGTCTACGTCAACGTGCAGCACCCGGGCGAGAACGGCAGCACGGCCGACCAGCACTCGTACTTCCCGGACTACCTCGGTGAGGGCGAGCGCGCCCCCGCCGGCGCCTGGCGCGGCCCGCGCCCGTCGACCGTCCAGGTCTACCGGACCGGCCGCGGCGAGCACCCGGGCCACGGGAACGGCCACGGGAACGGCCACGGGAACGGGCACGGTCACGGCAAGGGTGACGGCTGGGACGGCCCGGGCCCGTTCCCCTGGCCCCGCCACCGCTGACGCCCGGCTGACCCCGGCTGACGCATCGAGCGTGCTGGCTTCGTCCTCGTACCGCCCGTTCGAGGACGAAATCAGCACGCTCGTTGCCTGCCGGCGGAGTTCGTAGACTGGGGAACCGTGACCACCCCCGAGGCGCCCGCGGGCGCCTACCTCGACCACGCCGCCACGACTCCCATGTCGCGGGCGGCGCTCGAGGCGTACGTGGCGGAGGCGGGCCACACCGGCAACGCGAGCTCGCTGCACTCGGCGGGGCGCGGGGCCCGGCGGGCGGTGGAGGAGTCGCGCGAGTCGGTGGCGGCGTCGCTCGGCGCGCGGCCCAGCGAGGTGATCTTCACCGCGGGCGGCACGGAGGCGGACAACCTCGCCATCAAGGGGATCTTCTGGGGCCGGCGCCGGCAGGACCCGCGCCGCACCCGGGTGCTGGTGTCCGCCGTGGAGCACCACGCCGTGCTGGACCCGGCGTTCTGGCTGGCGGGGCACGCGGGCGCGGAGATCGTGCTGCTGCCGGTGGACGGCGACGGCCGGATCGACCTGGCGGCGCTGCGCGCGGAGCTGGCCGAGCACGCCCACGAGGTGGCCCTCGTCTCGGTGATGTGGGCCAACAACGAGGTGGGCACGCTGCAGCCGGTGCGCGACGTGGTGCGGCTCGCGCACCAGCACGGGGTGCCCGTGCACACGGACGCGGTGCAGGCGGTGGGGCAGGTCGAGGTCGACTTCGCGGCGTCGGGCGTGGACGCGCTGACGGTCACGGCCCACAAGCTGGGCGGCCCGCTGGGCGTGGGCGCGCTGCTCGCCCGCCGGGACCTGCCGCTGGAGGCGGTGCTGCACGGCGGCGGCCAGGAGCGCGGCGTCCGCTCGGGCACGCTGGACGTGCCCGCGATCCGCTCGTTCGCCGTCGCGCTGGCGGAGGCGGTCGGCGGCCGGCGGGAGCGCGCGGCGCGCCTGGCGGCGCTGCGCGACACCCTCGTCGCGGGCGTGCGCGCCGCGGACCCCGAGGCCGTGCTCCGCGGCCCCGACCCGGCGTCCGACGACGGCGCCGCGGCGCGGCTGCCCGGCAACGCCCACTTCACGTTCCCGGGCGCGGAGGGCGACTCGCTGCTGTACCTGCTGGACTCGGCGGGCGTGCAGGCGTCGACGGGGTCGGCGTGCCAGGCGGGCGTGCCGCAGCCGTCGCACGTGCTGCTCGCGATGGGTGTGCCCGAGCTGGAGGCGCGCGGCGCGCTGCGCTTCACGCTCGGCGCGACGTCGTCCGACGACGACGTCGAGCGGCTCGTCGCGGCCCTGCCCCAGGTGGTGCAGCGGGCGCGCGCGGCGGGCCTCGTGTCCGCGCGGTCGGGAGGTACGGCGTGAGGGTCCTGGCCGCCATGTCGGGCGGCGTGGACTCGGCCGTCGCCGCGGCGCTCGCCGTCGAGGCGGGGCACGACGTGGTGGGCGTGCACATGGCCCTGAGCCGCAACCGGGACCAGTTCCGCACGGGCTCGCGCGGCTGCTGCTCCATCGAGGACGCCGGCGACGCACGCCGGGCCGCGGACGTGCTCGGCATCCCGTACTACGTGTGGGACCTGTCCGAGCGGTTCGAGGAGACCGTCGTCGCCGACTTCCTGTCGGAGTACGAGGCGGGCCGCACCCCGAACCCGTGCGTGCGCTGCAACGAGCACATCAAGTTCGAGGCGCTGCTGGACAAGGCGACGGCGCTCGGGTTCGACGCCGTGGCGACCGGGCACTACGCCCGCGTCGTCACGCACGAGGCCGAGGACGGGACGGTGTCGCGCGAGCTGCACCGGTCCCCGAACGACGAGAAGGACCAGTCGTACGTGCTCGCGGTCATGGGGCCGGACCGCCTGGCGCGCGCGATGTTCCCGCTCGGCGGGTTCGCCACCAAGGCCGAGGTGCGCGCTGAGGCCGAGCGGCGCGGCCTGTCGGTGAGCGCCAAGCCCGACTCCTACGACATCTGCTTCGTGGCCGACGGCGACACCCGCGGCTTCCTGCGCGACCGGCTCGGCTCCCGGCCGGGCGAGGTCGTGGACACCGCCGGGAACGTCGTCGGCGAGCACGACGGCGCGTACGCGTTCACGGTGGGCCAGCGCAAGGGGCTCGGCCTCGGTCGCCCCGCCGCCGACGGCCGCGCGCGGTACGTGGTGGACGTGCAGGCGTCGTCCAACACGGTCGTCGTGGGCCCTGCCGAGCTGCTCAGCGTGGACCGCGTCGCCGCGGGGCGGGCCGTGTGGTTCGCGCCGGCGCCGCAGGGCTGGGTCGACGCCGAGCTGCAGATCCGCGCCCACGGCGCGCCGGTCCCCGCGCGGGTGCGCGCGACGACCGGCACGCCGGCGCGGGACGGGTCGGTGGGCGACGACGGCGCGCCCGGCATGGAGCTGCGGCTCACGGGCACCCCTCTGCGGGGCGTCGCCGCCGGGCAGTCCGCCGTCGTCTACCGCGGCACCCAGGTGCTCGGCCAGGCGACCGTGGCCGACGCCTGGCGCGGCTAGGCCGCCGAGGCCGCGTCCCGCCCGTACGCCTCGAGGAGCCGCAGCCAGACCTCGCTGACGGTCGGGTAGGCCGGGACCGCGTGCCACAGCCGGTCGAGCGGCACCTCCGCGGCGACGGCGATCGTCGCGGCGTGCAGCAGCTCGCCGACGTCCGGGCCGACGGCGGTGAAGCCGACGACCACCTGCCGGTCCTCGTCGACGACCATGCCGGCCCGCCCCGTGTACCCGTCGGCGCGCAGGGCGGCGCCGGCGACGGACCCGAGGTCGTGCTCGACGGTCCGCACGCGGAGCCCGGCCGCCGCGGCGGAGGCGGCGGTGTGCCCGACGGTCGCGACCTCCGGGTCGGTGAAGACCACCTGCGGCACGGCCCTCTGGTCGGCCGTGGTGGCGTGCCGGCCCCAGGGGGAGAGGTCGACGGCGGCGCCCCGCGCCCGCGCGACGATCGTGTCGCCGACGGCGCGGGCCTGGTACTTGCCCTGGTGGGTCAGGAGGGCGCGCCGGTTGACGTCGCCGGCGGCGTAGACCCGGCCGTCGCCGACCGGGCGGCCGTCGGGCCCGAGGACCCGCAGGGAGTCGTCCACCCGCAACCAGTCGCCCGGGGTGAGCCCGAGCCGCTCCAGGCCGACGTCGTCCGTGTGCGGGCGCCGCCCGGTGGCGACGAGGATCTCGTCGGCCCCGAGGGCGGTGCCGTCCGCGAGGTCGACCCGGACCCCGTGGCGGTCGCGGCGGACGGCGACGGGTTCGGTGCCCTCGCGCAGCTCGACGCCGGCCGACTTGAGGGAGTCGGCGACGAGCGCGGCGGCGAACGGCTCGACGGCGGGGAGCAGGCGGCCGCGGGCGACCAGGGTCACGCGCGCTCCGAGGCCCGCGTACGCGGTGGCCGACTCGGCGCCGACGACGCCGCCGCCGACCACGACGAGGCGGCGCGGCACCGCCGGGGCGGAGGCCGCCTCCCTGCTGGTCCACGGGGCGGCGTCGGCCAGGCCCGCGACCTCCGGCAGGCGCGCGCCGCTGCCCGTGGCGACCACCACGGCGTGCCGCGCCTCGAGCGCGGTCGTGGACCCGTCGGCACCCGTCACCTCGACGGTGCGTGCGTCGCGGATCCGCCCGGTGCCGCGGACCAGCGTGATCCCGGCGCCCTCCAGCCAGGCGACCTGGCCGTCGTCCTCCCAGTGGGCGGCGAAGCCGTCCCGACGGCGCAGGACGGCCGCGGCGTCGAGCTCGCCGGTCACGGCGGCGCGGGCGCCGGGCAGGCTCCGGGCGGCGCGCAGCGCGGCGGCGTCGCGCAGCAGGGCCTTCATGGGCATGCAAGCCCAGTAGGAGCACTCCCCGCCCACGAGCTCGCGCTACACGACGGCTGCCGTGAGGCCGCCCCGCACCACGCGGTCGGCGACGTTCTCCCCGACCGGGCCGGCGCCCACGACCACGACGTCGACGACGGTGCGGGTCATCGCGCGGCGCCCTGCACGACGCGGTGCAGCCGCAGCGCGGAGACGAGGAAGAAGATGCCGCCGAGGGTGGCGTACCCGGCGAGCGGGGTCAGCGCCGCGTCCGGGCCGCCGGCCATCATGACGAACCCGCCGCCGGCGAGCACGGAGATGCCGCCGCTGAGGATCATGGCCCACTGGCCGCCGAGCCCGCGGCGCCGGACGGCCACGACGAGCTGCACGAGCCCGGCGGCGATCGCCCAGGCCCCCCAGACGCGCAGCACTGCGGGGATCCCCGACGTGACGGCGACGCCCAGGCCGACGGCGGCCAGCAGGCTGAGGACGACGTTGACCCGGAGCCCGACGGCGGGGCGGGCGGCCTTCGAGGCGCGCAGGTCGACGACCGCTGCGGCGACGTCGAACAGCGGATACAGCACGAGCAGCGTCGCGCTCACCGGGCCGACGGTCGCCGCCGTGAGGAACAGCAGCACGGCCCAGACGACGGCGAAGCCGAAGCGGACGAGGTAGAGGTTCCGCAGCGCCGAGGCGGTGGCGGTGGATGGTTCGACGGTGGTGGTCACGGGGCTCTCTCCTGGGTGGGGACGGAGGTAGACTGACTAGTCACTCTACCGAGCGTGACCGTACACACGGCCGGTCGTCCCGCGCAAGAGGGACCGCCCCGGCGGCCGGCCGGGAGGGGCAGGAGGACACGTATGATCGCGACCGTGCAGGGGTCGGTGGGAGAGCGCCTGGTCGAGGCGGCGAGCGAGCTGTTCTACAGCCGCGGGCTGCGCGCCGTGAGCGTCGACAAGGTCATCGACCGGGCCGGGACCACCAAGGTGACCTTCTACCGGCACTTCAAGAGCAAGGACGACCTCGTGGTCGCGTACCTCGAGCGCCGGGCGGCGCTGGAGCGCGACGGCGTCGAGGCGGCCCTCGCCGCGGGGGCGGGCGACGTCGACGCCACGCTGCGCCTCGTCGCCGACGGCACCGGGGCCCTCGCGTGCAGCCCCGGGTTCCGCGGCTGCCCGTTCATCAACGCCGCCGCCGAGTACCCCGACGCCGACAGCGCGGTCCGCGCGACCGTCGACGCGCACCGGCGGTGGTGGGCGAGCGCGTTCGAGCGGCTCGTCGCGCCGCTCGCGCCCGCCGACCCGGCCGCGGTCGCCGAGGACCTGATGCTGCTGCGCGACGGCGTCATGGTCGCGGGCTACCTCGGCGACCCCGCCCGGGTCGCCGCCTCGTTCCTGCGCAGCTGCCGGGCGGTCGTCCGCGCCTGACGCCGTCCCCCCGCGGGTCCGAGGGTGTCAGCCCCGCGCGAGCCGCTGCCGGTGCGCCTCGTAGAGCACGATCGAGGCGGCGTTGGACGCGTTGAGCGAGCTCGCCGACCCGGCCATGGGGATGGCGAGCGTGACGTCGGCGGCCTCGCGCCACCCCTTCGACAGGCCGGCGGTCTCGTTGCCGACGGCCAGGAGCACCGGGCCGGTGAGGTCGACGTCGGCGGGCGCGGCGTCGCCGTCCTCGTCGGTCGCGACGACGGTGACGGGCGTGCCCGCGGCACGCCGCGCTCCCACCCAGTCGAGGACCTCGTGGTGGGACGCCGCGCGCACCACGGGCAGCGCGAAGAGGGAGCCCGTGGAGGCGCGCACCGACTTCGGGTCGTAGGGGTCGGCGGCGTGCCCGGTCACGACGAGCCCGTCCGCGCCGAACGCGTCCGCGGACCGCACGACCGCGCCGATGTTGCCCGGCTGGGTGGGGCGGTCGAAGACGACGCCGAGGAACGACGGCCCCACGGGGACCCGGCCCAGGTCGTCGGCGGGCATGGCGACGACGGCGAGCAGCTCCGAGGCCCCGGCGTCCTTCTCGGAGAGCTCGGCGAGCAGGTCGGGCGACATCGCGATGGTCTCGGCGCCGGTGGCCTGCAGCAGGTCCTGCGCCCACGACGACAGCCGGCGGTCGGTCTCGTGCAGCAGGGTGCGCACCTGCCAGCCGTGCTCGACGGCCATCGTGATGGGCCGCACGCCCTGCACCAGGAACTCGCCGGCGCGGCCGCGCTTGGTGCGGTTGGTGAGCAACGTCTGCAGCTGCTGGAAACGGGCGTTGCGCACGGTGATCCGCATGGCGGCAGTCTCCCACGACGGCGCGGGGGCTCCGGGCGTCGCCCGGCGCGGGGATCACCGTCGCAGCTCGTGCTCCCACCACACCTGGTCGCGCGTCACCCAGTGCTCCACCTCGAGCCCGTCGGTCACGCGCGCGAGGTGCATCTCGCGCACGGTGAAGCGGCGGTGCGACGGCGGCACCCCGAGGAAGAACCCGGCGTGCAGCGCGCTGAACGCCACGTGCAGGGCCACGAGCTCGCCCTCGCAGATGGCGTGCAGCACCTCGACGCGCTGCTCGTCGAACGCGTCGTGGAACCACTGCATCGTGGCGACCAGCGCGTCGGGGCCGCCGGTGCAGCCGGGCAGCACGTCGTGGTTGCGGAAGCCCGGCGCCAGCTGGCGGCGCAGCACCGCCTCGGCACCGGACGGCATCGCGTTGGCGTGGACGCGCGTGGCCACGGCGCGGGCGGTGGACGGCAGGTGGTCCGGGCCCGTCAGGGGGTGCGCAGGGACCGTGCCCGCGGGCGACGCGGGCGCCTGGTCGAGGATGACGGACATCGGGACTCCTTCGTCCGGCCGTTACGGTGCTCCCGGTGAGCGCCGACGACGGCCGCTCTATCTTCGAGAGCAGCGAGCCGCCGCGACGTGACGCGGCGGGGGAGGTGACGTGGTGGTGAAACTCGCGACGACCCGCGGGGCGGCGTCGTGACGGCGGTCTCCGGGCACGGCCCGTGGCCCGGCGGCGCGCGCGACGAGCTCGTGGCGCAGCAGACCGTCCTCGACGACCTGGCGTCCCTGCCGACCGGCGTCGACCCGGTGCCGTTCCTCGCGCAGCTGACCGGGCGCGGCCCCGGCGCGGACCCGGTGGGCCGCACGGCGGCGCTGCTCGCCGGGATGCCGGTGGAGCTCGGCGCGCACGGCTGGAAGCTGACCGACCATCCGGGCGTCGACCTGCGGCGCGCCGACGCGCTGCTGCGCGAGGACCTGTCCGCCCTCGCCGTCGCCGCCGTCGGGCACGACGGCCCGCTCGCCGTCGAGCTGGTGGGGCCGTGGACGCTCGCCGCGGAGCTCTGGTCGGCGCGCGGGGACCGCGTGCTCGCCGACGTCGGGGCGCGACGCGACCTCTCCCTCGCCCTGGCCGAAGCCGTGCGCACCCACCTCGCCGATGTGCGCGCGCAGGTGCCGGGCGCGGCGCCGGTCGTGCAGCTCACCGAGCCGCTGCTCGGCCAGGTGCACGCCGGGGTGCTGCCCAGCTTCTCGGGCTACTCCCGGCTGCGCGCGGTGCCCGGGCCCGACGTCGTGGAGGGCCTGCGTCCCGTGATCGAGGCGGCGCACGACGCCGGCGCGCGGGTGGTGGTGCATCTCGGCGCCACGTGGGTCGGGGTGCCGCCCGTGGCGCTCGCGGGGGCCGACGCCGTCGGGCTGGCCCTGGCCGACGTGGGCCCGGACGGCTGGAACGAGCGGGCCTGGGAGCTGCTCGCCCGTGCCACGGAGCGGGGCGTCGGGCTGTGGGCGGGGCTGCCGCCCGCCACGGTCTCGCAGTGCGCCGGGCCGCAGCTCGGGGAGCTGGTGCGGATGGTCGCGGAGCCGTGGCGGCGCGTGGGGCTGCCGGCGTCCGGGCTCGCCGACGTCACGCTGCTCGCGGCGCCGCGCCGCCGGCCGGCGGACGTCGACACGCACCGCGCCGAGCTCGCGAACCTCGGCCGGGTGGCGGAGGCGATCGCCGAGCGCGCCACGGCCTGACCGGGGACCGACCGGGGCCCGATCGAGGGAGATCTCGTCGAGGTGCCCGTCGGGCTCCCGGACGTGCCCCCCGACTGCGTAGGCTGAACCACGGCGTCGGCCCGAGGGGTGCGGTGCCCGCGACCTGACCCCGACCTGCGAAGGACCCTCGTGACCAGCCTCCGAGCCGTGCTGTTCGACCTCGACGGCGTGCTCACCCCGACCGCCGAGGTGCACATGCGGGCGTGGGAGCGCCTGTTCGCGCCCTACTGCCAGGAGCGTGGCCTCGCGCCGTACACGTCCGCGGACTACTTCGCGCACATCGACGGCAAGCCCCGCTACGACGGCGTGGCCGCGTTCCTCGCGTCGCGCGGCGTCGAGCTGCCGCGCGGCACGGCCGAGGACGCGCCCGGCGAGGACACCGTGAGCGCGCTCGGCAACCGCAAGGACGCGATCGTCAACCGGATGTTCGACGAGGAGGGGATCGCGCCGTACCCCGGCTCGGTGCGCTTCCTCGACGCCGTGACGGCGGCGGGCGCGCAGGTGGCCGTGGTCTCGTCGTCGCGCAACACCCCCGCCGTGCTCGCCGCGTCCGGGCTCGCGGACCGCTTCGACGTGGTCGTGGACGGCAACGTCGCGGCCCGTGAGCACCTGGCCGGCAAGCCCGCCCCGGACACGTACCTGCGCGCCGCCGCGCTCCTCGGCGTCCCGGCGGAGCAGTCCGTCGTCGTGGAGGACGCGCTGTCCGGCGTGCAGGCCGGCGCCGCGGGCCCGTTCGGCCTCGTGCTCGGCGTCGACCGCGGCGTCGGCGCGCAGGCCCTCGTCGCGCACGGCGCGGACCGCGTGGTCGGCGACCTGGGCGAGCTGGACGCGTCCGTCCTCGACGCGCCCGCCGCCCGGGCCGACGAGCACCACGAGCTGGGGGAGCAGGCATGATCAAGCGCACCGCCGACGAGCAGCGGTCCGTGGACCGCATGCGCTTCCCGGCCGAGCCGTGGCGACTCGTCGAGGCGGAGTTCTCCGCGGAGGACCTGGGCGTCACCGAGTCGCTCTTCGCGGTGGCCAACGGCTACCTCGGGATGCGCGGCAACGTCGAGGAGGGGCGCGAGTCCCACGCCCACGGCACGTTCGTCAACGGGTTCCACGAGACCTGGCCGATCCACCACGCCGAGGAGGCGTACGGCTTCGCCAAGGTGGGCCAGACGATCGTCAACGCCCCGGACACCAAGGTGATCCGGCTGTACGTCGACGACGAGCCCCTGCTCCTGCCCGTCGCGGACCTCATCGACTACGAGCGCGCCCTCGACCTGCGCGACGGCGTGCTGCGTCGCGAGATCCTGTGGCGCACGCCGTCGGGCAAGCGGGTGCGCGTCAGCTCCGAGCGCATGGTGTCGTTCGTCGAGCGGCACCTGGCCGTGATGACGTTCGAGGTCACGCTGCTCGACTCCGACGCCCCGGTCGCGATCTCCTCGCAGATCCTCAACCGCCAGGACGGCCAGGACGAGTACCACGTGCCGGCCGCGTCCCTCGGCGAGGGGTTCGACCCGCGCAAGGCGGAGGCGTTCGCGGGCCGGGTGCTGCAGCCGCAGACCCGCTGGGGCGACGACGAGCGCCTCGTGCTGTCCTACCGGAGCACCAACTCGGGCATGACGCTCGCCGTCGCCGCCGACCACCGCCTCGAGACCGAGGACGAGTGGGACGTGCGCACGCAGGTGGACGACGACCTCGCCAAGCACGTGTTCCGCGTGGACGCGAAGGCCGGCCACCGGATCCGCCTCACCAAGGTGGTCACCTACCACACGTCCCGCGGCGTCCCCACGCGCGAGCTCGTCGACCGCTGCCGCCGCACGCTGGACCGCGTCCGCGCGGGCGGGGTGCAGGCCCAGTTCGACCACCAGCGCGAGTGGCTGGACGACTTCTGGACCCGGTCCGACGTCGAGATCGCCGGGCGCCCGGAGATCCAGCAGGCGGTGCGGTGGAACCTCTTCCAGCTCGCGCAGGCGACGGCGCGCGCCGAGGGCTCCGGCGTCCCCGCGAAGGGGCTGACGGGCAGCGGCTACTCGGGGCACTACTTCTGGGACACGGAGATCTACGTGCTCCCGTTCCTCACGTACACGAGCCCTCGGTACGCCCGCAACGCGCTGCGCTTCCGCTACCAGATGCTCGACGCCGCCCGGCGTCGCGCGCAGGAGCTGTCGCAGAAGGGCGCCCTGTTCCCGTGGCGCACCATCAACGGCGAGGAGGCCTCGGCCTACTACGCGGCGGGCACGGCGCAGTACCACATCGACGCGGACATCAGCTTCGCGCTGGTGCAGTACGTGCGGGCGACCGGCGACACCGACTTCCTGCGCCGTGAGGCCGCCGACCTGCTGGTCGAGACCGCGCGCATGTGGGAGGACCTCGGCTTCTGGCGCGCCAACGGCGACGACAACTTCCACATCCACGGCGTCACCGGCCCGGACGAGTACACGACGGTCGTCAACGACAACCTCTTCACCAACGTCATGGCGCGCTTCAACCTGCGCGCGGCGGCGTTCGTCGTCGAGCGGATGCGCGAGGACCACCCGGAGGACTACGAGCGCCTCGCCGACCGGCTCTCGCTCGGCGTGCACGAGACCACCGAGTGGCGGCGCGCCGCCGACCACATGTCCATCCCGTACGCCGAGAGCATCGGCATCCACCCCCAGGACTCGCACTTCCTCGAGCGGGAGATCTGGGACCTCGCGGCGACGCCGGTCACCAAGCGGCCGCTGCTGCTGCACTACCACCCGCTGGTCATCTACCGGTACCAGGTGCTCAAGCAGGCGGACGTGGTGCTGGCGCTCTTCCTCCAGGGCCAGCACTTCACGCCGGAGGAGAAGCTCGCCGACTTCGAGTACTACGACCCGCTGACCACGGGGGACTCGACGCTGTCGGGCGTGGTGCAGTCGATCGTCGCGGCCGAGGTGGGCTACCACGAGCTGGCGCTGGAGTACTTCGTCTCGTCGCTCCTGGTGGACCTGGCGAACCTGCACGACAACGCCTCGGACGGCGTGCACGTCGCGTCGGCGGGCGGCACGTGGTCGGCGCTGGCGTTCGGGTTCGGCGGCATGCGCGACCACGACGGCGAGCTGACCTTCGACCCGCGCCTGCCGCAGGGCTGGGACGAGCTGACGTTCCGCGTCATGTGGCACGGCTCGCGGCTGCGCGTCTCCGTGCGCGCCGAGGAGCTCGAGCTCACGGCCGAGACGGGCGAGGGCGCGCAGGTCGCCGTGCGCGGTGAGCAGGTGAAGGTCGGGCCGGGCGAGTCCGTGCGCGTCCCCCTCGACGGGCAGGGACCGGTGCGGCCGGGCCGCCCGAGCCTGCGCGCGCTGTCCGGCAACCGGCGCGACGACGGCACGCTCATCACCGCGACGGTGCCGCACTCCTGAGCCGCCGGGCGAGCCCGTCGGGACCGCCGTCCCGACGGGCTCGCCCCGCAGGTCTCGCCGGCACCCTTGCCGCCCCGCGACGCGATCGCTACTGTCGTCGACCAGGTGCGTCGATGCGCATCGATGATCGCCGCCGGGACCCGGCGACGTCCGCCGACGACGGGAGACGACGTGCCGAAGGGGCCGACCAGCGCCGACGTCGCGCGCGAGGCCGGGGTGTCGCAGTCGACGGTCTCCTACGTCATGAGCGGCAAGCGCCCGATCTCCCCGGGGACGAGGCGGCGCGTCCAGGAGGCCATCGACCGCCTGACCTACGAGCCGCACGCCGGGGCGCGGGCCCTGGCGGGGCACCGCACCAGCACCGTCGCCGTCGTGGTGCCGGTCGACCCGGACTCCAGCGCGCAGCGCCTCATGGTGTTCGTCGAGGAGATCCTGCTGGCCGCGCGTCGGCGCGACCACGACGTGCTCCTCGTGACCGCCGACGAGGGCCCCGCCGGGCTGCGCCGGGTCGCGGGACGCTCGCTGTGCGACGCCCTCGTCGTCATGGGGGTCGGCACCGACGACGACCGCGTCGACGTGGCGCGGGAGCTGCCGCTGCCCGTCGTGTTCATCGGGATCCCCGACGACGCCGCGGGGCTCGACTGCCTCGACTTCGACTTCGAGGCCGCGGGCGGCCTGCTCGTGGCCGAGCTGGCCGACCTGGGCCACCGGACGGTGGACGTGCTGGGCTGGGGGCCGGACGTCACCGCGCAGGGCATCAACTTCGTGCCGCGGTTCGAGCGCGGCGCGTGCGCGGCGGCCGCGGCGCGCGGCGTCGAGCTGCACTGGCACCGGCCGGCCGGGGAGCCGGACGTGCGGCGGGCGGTCGACGGCGCCCTCGCGTCCGGCGGGGTGCCCGGCCTCGTGCTGGCGACCGCGATCCCCGAGGCGCTGCGCGCGCTGGCCGACCGGGGTCGCCGGCCGGGCGCAGACGTCGACGTCGTCGGCCTGGCCCTCGACGCCGAGGCGGAGCCGCACGGTCTCACCGCCACGTCGCCGCGGCCGCGCGACGTCTCCCGGCGCGTGATGGAGCGCGTCTTCGCCCTGCTCGACGGCGACGCACCGCGCGGCGGGGGGCAGGAGCTCGCGCCCGCGGTACTGGTGCGGCGCGCGTCGACGCGCACCGCGCCGGCGGCCGGCTAGCCCGGCCCGACCGCCACCCGGCCGAGGGCCGGCGCGGCGGAGCCCCGCAGGACGTCGATGCGCATCGATACCGAGAAGCACCTACGAGACGCACCCACGAGAAGCACGCATCCGAGAACCGGCCACCCGATCACCAGCCACCCGAGTGAAGGAGACACCATGACCGCACCGATCCGCGTCACCGTCTGGGGCGAGAACCGGCACGAGCAGCTCGAGCCGTCGGTCGCCGCCCGGTACCCCGACGGCATGCACGGCGCCGTCGCCCAGGGCATCGAGGCCCACCTCGGCGCCGGCGCGCGGGTGCGCACGGCCACCCTCGACGACCCCGAGCACGGGCTCACCGAGGAGGTCCTGCGGGACACCGACGTGCTCACGTGGTGGGGGCACGCCGCGCACGGCGAGGTCTCCGACGAGGTGGTCGAGCGCGTCCACCGGCACGTGCTGGAGGGGATGGGGCTCGTCGTCCTGCACTCGGGGCACTGGTCCAAGATCTTCATGAAGCTCATGGGGACCTCGTGCACCCTGCGGTGGCGCGCGGAGCACGACCGGGAGCTGGTGTGGACCGTCGACCCGACGCACCCCATCGCCCGGGGGATCCCGCACCCGATGATCATCGAGGAGGACGAGATGTACGGGGAGTTCTTCGACGTCCCCGCCCCGGACGAGACCGTCTTCCTCAGCACGTTCTCGGGCGGGGAGGTCTTCCGGTCGGGCATCACGTACCGCCGCGGCTACGGCAAGATCTTCTACTTCCGCCCCGGCGACCAGGAGTACCCGACGTACTTCCACGACGGTGTCCGCCGGGTCATCGCCAACGCCGTCGGGTGGGCCGTCACCGTGCGCCCGGAGCGCACCGCCCCCACGCTGCTGCGGTACGACACCGAGGACTTCTACGGGGGCCAGGGCTACGGCGGCGCGCTGAGCGACGAGGCCCGCGCCGCCGCGACGGAGGCCGGGCTGTGAGCGTCCCGCTGGTCCTCGTCGGCGCGGGCGGCATGGGCCGCGCCTGGCTGGCGGCCGTCGGGGCGGAGGCGGGGGCCGAGCTCGCCGGCGTCGTCGACCTCGACGTCGACGCGGCGCGCCGGGCGCTCGCCGACGCCGGGCTCCCCGGGGTCCCGGTGGGCACCGACGCGGTGGACCTGGCCCGGGCGACCGGGGCGCGCGCCGTCGTCGACGTCACCGTCCCGGCGGCCCACCACCCCGTGACGACGGCGGCCCTGTTCGCGGGGCTGCCGGTGCTGGGGGAGAAGCCCGCGGCGGCGACGGTCGCGGAGACCCTCTCGCTCGTCGCGGCCGCCGAGGTCACCGGGCAGCTGTTCATGGTCAGCCAGTCGCGCCGCTACAACCCGCAGCTCGCCGCGTTCCGGCGGCAGGCCGGCACGCTCGGGCGGCCGGGCCTGCTCACCACGGAGTTCTTCCGGGCCCCGCGCTTCGGCGGCTTCCGCGAGGAGATGGCCCACCCGCTGCTCGTGGACATGGCCATCCACCCCTTCGACACCGCGCGGTACCTGCTCGACGCCGAGCCGGTCTCGGTGTACTGCGAGTCGTTCAACCCGCCGTGGAGCTGGTACTCCGGCGACGCCGCGGCGAGCGCCGTCTTCGAGATGACCGGCGGCGTGCGGTACGCGTACACGGGCAGCTGGTGCAGCCCGTGGCGCGAGACCTCGTGGAACGGCGCGTGGCGGCTGTCGGGCGAGCACGGCACCGCGTCCTGGGACGGCGACCACGACCCCGAGGTGGAGCGCGCGCCCGCGCCGGCCGGCGAGGAGGCGCGGGGCGGGGCGGCCGGGGGCGAGAGCACCGGCGAGGGCATCGCGGGGGCGCTGACGGCCTTCCTCGCGGCGCTCGACGGCGGGCCGGTGCCGCGCGGCGAGGTGCACGAGAACGTGCTCAGCCTCGCGATGGTCGAGGCGGCCGTCGCGTCCGCGACGTCGGGGGAGCGGGTGCTCGTGGACGACGTCCTCGAGCGGGCCCACGCCGAGGCGCTGGCCACGGAGGCGCGGGAGGACGTGCGCGCGCGGCTCGCGTCGTGGACCTCGGTGCGGGCGGCGCTCGGGACGGAGCGCGGGACGGAACTCGGGACGGAACTCGGGACGGAGCTCGGCGCGGCGCGCGGCGCGCGCCCCTGACCGCGCGGAGCGTGGTGGGCGCGTCCTCGGCCCCCGGTCGTGACCGGAGGACGCCGAGGACGCGCCCACGCCGTCAGGCGAGGCGCTCGCGCAGGAAGGTCCAGGCGAGCGCGGCCATGTGCGCGGCCTGCGCGTTGTTCGCCGCGCCGCCGTGCCCGCCCTCGACGTTCTCGTAGGACGTGACGTCGGCGCCCGCCGCGAGCATCAGCGCGGCCAGCTTGCGCGCGTGGCCCGGGTGCACGCGGTCGTCCTTGGTGGACGTCGTGAACAGCACCGGAGGGTAGGCGCGGCCGGCGTCGAACAGGTGGTACGGCGAGAAGGTGCGGACGAACTCCCAGTCGTCGGTGTCGGGGTCGCCGTACTCGGCCATCCACGACGCGCCGGCGAGCAGGTGCGAGTACCGCTTCATGTCGAGCAGCGGCACCTGCACCACGACGGCGCCGAACAGGTCGGGGTACCGGGTGAGCATGTTGCCCGCCAGCAGCCCGCCGTTCGAGCCGCCCTGCGCGCCGAGGTGGGCCGGCGTGGTGATGCCGCGGGACACGAGGTCGCGCGCGACGGCGGCGAAGTCCTCGTACGCCCGGTGGCGGTGCTCCTTCAGCGCCGCCTGGTGCCACGCCGGGCCGTACTCGCCGCCGCCGCGGATGTTCGCGACCACGTAGACGCCGCCGTCGGCGAGCCAGGCTCGGCCGACCGTGCCGGAGTACCCGGGCAGCAGCGGGATCTCGAAGCCGCCGTAGCCGTACAGCAGCGTCGGCGCGGTGCCCCCGGCGGCCGGGTCCGCGGGCCGCACCAGGTCCTCGCGGCCCACGACGAAGTACGGCACGCGCGTGCCGTCCTCGGACGTGGCGAAGTGCTGGTCCGCCACCATGCCCGCGGCGTCGAAGAACGCGGGCGCCGACTTGAGCACCTCGGGCTCCGCGGGCTCGGCGCCCGGCCCGGCGACGGTCGTGAGGGCCAGGGTGGACGGCGTGAGGTAGCCGGTGGTCGTGACCCACACGTCGTCGCTGTCGACGGCGTCCACGGCGCGCACCCCGACCGTCAGCAGCCCGCCGCCCAGCGGCAGCTCGGAGCGGGTCCACGGCACGCCGGGCGCCGCGTCGGCGGGCGGGGTGAGCACGTGCACCGCGTTCTTCACGTCGTCGAGGACGTT
This sequence comes from Isoptericola sp. NPDC057559, assembly GCF_042801555.1. NCBI lineage: Bacteria > Bacillati > Actinomycetota > Actinomycetes > Micrococcales > Promicromonosporaceae > Isoptericola > Isoptericola sp. NPDC057559. The sequence goes on along the minus strand of NZ_JBHVFQ010000019.1, from coordinate 29,473 downwards.
GACGACGAGGTGGTGGCGCGTCCAGGCCGCGCCGACCAGCGAGGTCGACCCCGTGGGCGCGAAGAGCACGGTGAGGTCGCGGGAGCCGGCGAGGAACGCGTCGGCGGGCGCGGCGAGCAGGGAGCCGGCGGCGTAGCTGCGCTCCGGGCCGGCCCCGTCGGACGGCACGGTCCAGTCGTCGCGCAGCTCGACCAGCAGCCACTCGCGGTGGAAGCCGACCTCGGCGGACTCGGGCACCTCGACCCTGACCAGGCGCTGGTCCGGCGTCCCGACGGCCTCGACGAGGTAGGTCTCCGACCGGTAGAACGCGATCGACCGGCTCACGACGTCCCGCTCGAAGCCGGGGGTACGCGACCGGCGGGCGGAGATGTACATGTCCTCGTCCGTGCCCTCGTAGACGAGCGCGGCGTCCTCGAGCGGGGTGCCGCGCCGCCAGAGCCGGGCGATGCGGGGGTAGCCGGACGGCGTGGTCGTGCCGGGACCGAAGTCGGTGAACACGTACACGGTGTCCTCGTCGACCCAGGCCAGCCCTCCCTTGGCGCCGGTGCGGCCGTCGGCCCGCGCGGTGTCGCGCTCGAAGCCGCCGTCGGCCGCCGGCACGAACCGCTTGGCGACGAGGTCGAACTCGCGCGTGACGTCGGCGTCGGACCCGCCGGGGGAGAGGTCCACCAGGGCACGGCGCCACGGCTCGCCGGCCGCGAGCTGCCCGGGCGTGGGGCGCAGCAGGGACGCGCCGTGCCACACCCAGCTCTCGCCCTCGGCCTCGGCGAGGGCGTCGAGGTCGAGCACGGTCTCCCAGTCGGGCGCGTCGGTGCGGTAGGAGTCGGGGGTGGTGCGGCGCCACAGGCCCCGCTCGTGCGCGGCGTCCCGCCAGAAGTTGTACAGGTGGTCGCCGATCCGCGACACGTCGGGGATGCGGTCGTCGGAGTCCAGCACCTCGCGGACGGCGGCCTGCGTGGCCCCGAAACCGGGGGCGGCGCCGACCGTCGCGTGCGCGTGGTCGTTGCGCTCGCGCACCCACGCCAGCGCGGCCTCGCCCTCGACCTCCTCGAGCCACCCGAACGGGTCCGGCGCGGCCGGGTCGAGCGGGGTCGGCGGGGCGTCGGTCGGTGCGGTCGTGGTGCGCTCGGCGGTCATGCTCGGCACCCTAGCCGCCGCCCGACCGGGGGACACCGGCGCGACGGCGGCAGCCCGGCCGTCGACCCGCCACGCGGGCGGCACGGCCTCTTTCACCCGCCGGGCGCCCGTGGTAGAAACTCCTGGTCAGAGCAGTAAATCCGGTATGGACGTTCCGAGAGACCCGTCCCTTTCCACCCCCGGGGGTGCGGTGAGCACGACGACCACCGCCGGTACGCGCACGACGCGCGTCCCGGCCCTGCTCTGCGCCGCGCTGGCCGTGGCGTGCATCGTCGCCGGGCCGGTGCTCGGCGACCGGCTGACCCCCGCGGGGACCTGGGGACTGGCCGGCGCGGCCGCCCTCCTGGTGGTCCTCGCGACCGCCCTGCTGGCGGGCGCCGCCCGGCGTACCGAGGCGGCGCGGCGGGGCCTGCAGGCCGAGGGCGTCGTCCTGGCCGCCGACCTCGCCGCGTCGGCCCGCGCCCTGGAGGACGCGACGGCCGAGCTGGCCCGCACGCGTGCGGCCCGCGACGACGAGCGCTCCGCCGTCGAGACCGCCGTCGTCGCGCTGGGCCGCAAGGTGCAGGCGTCGGCGCACCGCATCCAGGAGGAGGCGGCCCGCACGGTGCAGCGGCACGCGGCCGACCCGGACGTGCTGCAGACGGCGATGCGGATCGACCACGCCGCCGCCCAGCACGCGCGGCAGGCGCAGAACCTCGTCGCGCTGTGCGGGCGCCGCCCCGGGCAGACCTGGGACGACCCGCTCCCGCTGCCCGACGTCGTCCGCGCCGCCGCGGGCCGCATCACCGCGTTCCAGCGCGTCGAGGTCTCGGGCGACCCGGGCCTGGCGGTGGTCGGCCGCGCCGTCGAGCCGATCGTGCACGTGGTGGCCGAGCTGCTCGCCAACGCCACGCAGTGCTCCCCGCCGAACACGCAGGTGCTCGTCGCGGTCCGGCAGGTGCAGCGCGGCGCCGTCATCGAGGTCGACGACTGCGGCGTGGGCATGGTGACCCGCGAGCTGGAGCGCGTGCGGGCGGTGGTGTCCGGCGCTCGGCCGGTCGGGATCGCCGACCTCGGGGAGGTGCCGCAGACCGGCCTCGCGGTGGTCGGGTCGTACGCCCGCGCGCTCGACCTGCGCGTCGACCTCATGGAGTCCGTCTACGGCGGCCTGCGTGCCGTCGTCATGGTGCCCGGCGAGCTGACCACCGCCGTGGCGGCGGCGCCCGACACCCTCGCCCCGAGCGTGGACGACGCCTGGCCGGAGCGGCCGCGCGACGTCCTGCCCGGCCCGCCCGCCGCCGCACCCGGTGCCGTCGCGCCCGGGGTGGCGAGCCCCGCGGACGGCGCGCCCACGCTCCCGCAGCGGCGCGCGCGCCGCGGCGACGCGGCCACCGGCGCGCAGCGCGTCGTCGCGTCGGGCGGTCCGGCCGCCCCGGGCGCCGCAGGCGAGCTGCCCGGCCAGGCCCCCGACCCGGCGTCCGACCAGTCGGCCGAGGAGGCCGGCGCCTGGATCGGCGCGTTCTTCGCCGCGGACCGCGCGGACCACGAGCCCGTCGCCGCCGCGACGAGCGGCGCGGCACCGACCACCCCTGACACCCCCGCCCACGACACGCCGTCGTCCGCCACGGCGGACGCGAACCCGGAGGACTCATGACCACCCAGACCACCGGCACGACGCCGACCCCGGCCGCGCATCCGGACAGCTGGATGCTCGACCTGGTGGCCGGGGTGCGCGGGGTGCGGCACGCCGTGGTGCTCAGCTCCGACGGCCTGGTCAAGGTCCGCACGGACGTCACGGACCCGGACACGGCCGACAAGGTCGCCGCCGCGTGCGCCGGCCTCGTCGCGCTCGGCATGAGCATGGGCCGCGAGTTCGGCGCGGGGGACCGGCTGCGCCAGGTGCTGGTGGAGTTCGAGGGCGGCTTCCTGTTCGTGCGCCGGGCCGGAGACGGGTCGCGCCTCGCCGTCGTCACCGACGCGACCGTGGACCCCGGGCTCGTGGCGCAGCAGATGCAGGCGCAGGTCCTCATGATCGGCGAGCGGACCCTCGGCACCGACGTGCTGCGCCCCTCCGGAGCCGGCCCTGCCGCCGGCGCCGCCACCGACGCCGAGAGCTGAGGAGCACACCATGCCCGCGCAGACCCCCGCGGACGGCTTCCGCGACCACCCGGTGCGCACCTACGTCCTCACGGGCGGGCGCGCGCACCCCAGCCGCAACACGCTGCGGCCCGAGACGCTGCTGTGCGCCGTGGACGACGGGCGCGAGCTGCCGCGCGGGGCCGGCCGGCACGAGCGCGCGCTCCTCGCGACGTGCCGCGGCACGCTGTCCCTCGCGGAGCTCGCCGCGTACCTGCGGCTGCCCACGAGCCTTGTCGCGGTGCTGGCCTCCGACCTGCTCGACGCCGGCTACCTCGCGGTCCGCTCGCCGCAGAACGCGCTCGGCCTCGACCTGCTGGAGGAGGTCCTCGATGGGCTCCGACGCTTCTGAGCGGGGCGCGGCGGACGGCGCGGCGCTGCACCTGGCGGCCACCGTCGAGCGGTCGGTGAAGGTGCTCGTCGTGGGCGCCTACGGCGTCGGCAAGACGACCCTCATCGGCGCGGTGAGCGAGATCCCCGTGCTCACCACCGAGGAGACGATCACGGCCGCCAGCGTGGGCGTCGACCCCCGCCTCGGCGCGAAGTCGACCACCACGGTGGCGATGGACTTCGGCCGCGTGACCGTGGGCGGCACGACGGCGCTCTACCTGTTCGGCACGCCGGGCCAGAAGCGCTTCTGGGACCTGTGGGTGGGGCTGGCGGACGGCGCGGTCGGGGCGCTCGTCGTCGTGGACACCCGCCGCCTGGAGGACAGCTTCGAGGTGCTGGACCAGCTCGAGGAGCACACGGCGCTGCCCGTGGCCGTCGTCGTCAACGAGTTCCCCGGCGCCCCGCAGCACTCGACGGACGCCGTGCGCGCGGCGCTCGACCTGCCGCCGGGCACGCCGGTGGTGGCGGGCGACCTGCGCGAGCGGCGCCAGGCCGTGGAGGCGCTCAAGGCCCTGGTCGCGCACGCGGTGCGGCTCGCGGGCGGGAGCGCGGCCGCGTGAGCCTCACGGGCGCCGTGCGCGTCGTGCCGCTGGAGGAGGTCGCCGACCGGCCGCTCCTGGCCGACCTGGCGGGCGCGCCCGACCCGGCCGAGCGGTACGAGGCCCTGCGCTCGCGCTGGGGCTCGCTCGCGCCCGTCGACCTCGAGCCCGGGGTGCCGGCGTGGCTGGCGCTGGGGCACGCCGAGGTGTCCGCCGTGCTGCGCAACGAGGCGCTGTTCACGCGCGACGCGCGGCGCTGGCGCTACGAGGCCGAGCGCAAGGTCGCCTGGCGCTCGCCCACGCGCGCGGTGCTGGCCCAGCGCGACAGCGCGCACGACCGCGACGGCGCCGAGCACCGCCGCCTGCGCACCCCGCTGGCCGACGCCCTCGACGCGGTCGAGGAGAAGCGGGTGGTGCGGACCGTCGACGTCGCCTGCACCTCCGTCCTGGACCGGCTGGCCGCTCGCGGCACCGCCGACATGGTGGCCGAGTACGCCGTCGACGTCCCGGTGCGGGTGCTCGCCGACCTGCTGGGCATGACGCTCGCCGACGCGCGCCGCCTGCACCAGCTCACCGTCGTCCAGCGCTCCGGCACCGCGGACTCGTTCGCCGCGTCGGTCGAGGTCGAGGACCTGCTGGCGGGGTTCGTGGCCGCCCGGCGGGCCGAGCCGAGCGACGACCTCACCTCCGCGCTGCTGGCGCACCCGGCCCACGAGAACGACCTCGAGGTGATGGGCGCCGTCGGCCTGGTCTTCGCCACGGCCCACGACGCGGAGATCGCGTGGATCGCCACCGCCCTGCAGCGCCTGCTCGCGGACCCGGGCTTCGCGGCGCGGCTGCACGGCGGGCGCATCTCCCTGGACGACGCGCTCGACGAGGTCGCCCGCGACGCGCCGCCGCTGCCGCACCTGCGACCCCGCTACGCCCTCGCGGACTGCGAGCTGGGCGGGCAGGCCATCGCGGCGGGCGACGCCGTCGTGCCCGCGGTCGCCGCGGCCAACGCGGACCGCGCGGTGCGGGCGGCCGACCCGTGGGAGCAGGTCGACGCCCGGTTCCACCTCACCTGGGGCACCGGCGCGCACGCCTGCCCGGCGCACCGCACCGCGCCCCTGATCACGCGGGCCGTGGTCGGGCACTTCCTCGCCCGGGTCGCCGACATGGAGCTGACGGTGCCCCCGGCCGACGTCGTGCCGGTGCGCTCGGCGTGGGTGCGCCACCCGCGCGAGCTCCCGGTCCGCTTCGTCTGACCCGTCCGCCGTCGGCCGACGGCGGCGTGCGGAGCGGCCGGGGGCCCGCGCGGCGGGTCAGGCGCCCTGCCCGACCCGGCGGCGGAGCTTGTCCGACAGGCTCCGGTACGCCTTCGGGTCCACCGGCAGCAGCCACTGGCCGGCGCGGGTGGCGGCGGGGAGGCGCAGGTCCAGGTCGTCGAGCATCTCGTCGATCTGGTGCAGCGAGAACGGGATGACGTTGGTGCCGCGGGCGTGCTTGCCCTCGGTGCGCTTCTCCATCCAGTCGACGCGGTTCGTCACGTGCTCGCGGCGCACCTGGATCGGCGGCACCCGCACCGCGCCGGCCAGGTGGGCGGCGGTCCACAGGGCGGCGACCTCGGCCGACAGCGGGCTGAACAGCGAGGAGTTGTACCCGGCGAACGTCAGGTGCGGCACGTCGTGCGGGAGCACCTGGCGGTAGAGCTGGAAGTTGCCGCGGTCGTCGAGCAGGCGGGCCTGCAGGTCGTCGTCGAGGAACGGCACGCGCTGGTGGAAGCCGGTGCCGCACACGACGAGGTCCGCGGGCACGGTGGTGCCGTCGTCGAGGACGGCGACGGGCGCGCCGTCGTCGTCGGTCGCCAGGCGCTCGATCTCGGCGTCGCGGTGCACGCGGACGGTGCCGTCGGCGACCTGGTCGAAGAAGCCGTCCGTGGCGAGCGACACGGTGGAGCGGGCGATGTCGGCGAACTCGCCGCGGGGCACGAGGCCCAGCTCCTTGAGGTGCAGCTGCTTGGTGGAGACCGAGCCCACGCTGGACAGCATCGACCTGCGGACGCCGTCGCCGGGGCCGTGCAGGAACCGCTCCATGCCGCCGGCCACCGTCTGGTAGCGGAACAGGCCCTCGCCCATGCGGGTGAGCAGCAGGTACTTGTAGTTGAGCGCGTTGGCGATCTTCTTGGGCAGCTTCCACAGCAGGTGCCGGGCGACGACGTGGGTGCTCGCCGCGACCGGGCCGATCTCGGCGGCGACGTCGCAGGCCGACTTGCCGTAGCCGACGACGACGACGTGCTTGTCGCGCGCGTCCTCGAGCGACGTGAGCTGGCTCGCGGCGACGACCTTGCCGCCGGCGCGCATGAGCTGCGCCAGGCCCTCGAAGCGGGGGATCACGGGGTCGGAGAAGATGCCGTTCGCGACGACCACGTGGTCGAACGGCTCGGGGTCGCCCACGGGCTCGCCCGAGCGCCGGGCGGTGACCAGCCAGCCGTCCTCGGCGGCCGTGAGCTCGGCGCGCACCACCTCGGTGGACAGGCGCAGGGTGGGGCGCAGGTCGTGCAGGTCCACGTACCGCTCGAGGTACGCCTGGACCTGCTCGCCGCTGGGCCACTCCGGGTAGTCCTTCGGCATGGGCAGGTCCGAGAAGGCGTACGAGCCCTTGTTGTTCTGGGTGGTGAGCCCGGAGTAGCGGCGGCTGGCGCTCCAGACGCCGCCGACGTCGGGGGTCTTGTCGAACACGGTCACGTCGTGCCCGAACTCGCGGAGCACCTTGGTACTGGCCAGGCCGGCGAAGCCGGCGCCGACGACGGCGATCTTCATGAGCGTCCTTGCTGTCGGTCGGGTGGGGATCGGTCGAGCGGGCCAAATCGCCAGAATCGTAGCGGTTCGGACAGCGTCGGGGACAGGCCTTCTCGCAGGTCGGGCCGTGCATGGCGCCCGATCCGGCCGGTGTCGGCGGCACGCGGCAAGATGGGCCCGTGACGGACACCGAGAACACCGCGCCGGACACCCTGCTCGACGAGGCCGCGGCCCAGCGCCGCTGGGCGGAGCTGGTCGCGCTGGTGGAGGCCGACCAGCGCGCCTACTACGAGGACGACGCCCCGCGGGTGTCCGACGCCGAGTACGACGCGCGGATGCACGAGCTGGAGGCCATCGAGGCCGCGCACCCGGCGCTCGTCACGCCCGAGTCCCCGACGCAGCGGGTGGGCGGCGCGGCCGCGGGCGGCTTCGCCACCGTGGAGCACGTCGAGCGCATGCTGAGCCTCGACAACGTGTTCTCCACCGAGGAGCTGCGGGCGTGGGACGCGCGCGTGGCCCGCGACCTGGCGGCCGAGCACGTGGGCTACCTGTCCGAGGTGAAGATCGACGGGCTGGCGATCGCCCTGCTGTACGAGAAGGGCCGCCTGGTGCGCGCCGCCACCCGCGGCGACGGCCGCACGGGCGAGGACGTCACGCAGAACGCCCTGCGGATCGCCGACATCCCGCGGCGCCTCGAGGGCGAGGGCCACCCGGACCTCGTCGAGGTCCGGGGCGAGGTCTTCATCCCCGTCGCGGCGTTCGAGCGCCTCAACGAGCTGCAGGCGCAGCTGCGCGACCGCGTCGTGGCGGAGTCGCGCGAGCGGCACGGCGGCCGCGCGACGACCGCGCGCCCGTTCGACGAGGAGCGCGCCCGCGTCGCCGCGCTGCGCCGCTTCCCGCAGTTCGCGAACCCGCGCAACGCGGCGGCGGGCGGCCTGCGCCAGCTGCTCGACAAGAAGGAGGGCATGGAGCTCGAGGCGGGCGTCGCCCGCGTGGAGTCGCTGCGCCTGTACGTGCACGGGATCGGCGCGCTGCAGTGGACGGCGGGTGAGCACACCGAGCTGGCGCGGCAGTCGGAGGCGTACGAGCACTTCGCGCGCTGGGGCCTGCCCGTCTCGCCGCACAACCGGGTGGTGGAGGGCGTGGACGGCGTCGTCGAGATGATCGAGCACTTCGGCGTCCACCGCCACGACATCGAGCACGAGCTCGACGGCATCGTCGTCAAGGTCGACGCCCTCGAGGACCAGCGCCGCCTCGGCGCCACGAGCCGCGCGCCCCGCTGGGCCATCGCCTACAAGTACCCGCCGGAGGAGGTCACCACCCGCCTGCTGGCCATCCAGGTGGGCGTGGGCCGCACGGGCCGCGCCACGCCGTACGCGGTGATGGAGCCGGTCCTGGTGGCCGGCTCCACGGTGCGGCAGGCCACGCTGCACAACCAGGACGTGGTGCGGGCCAAGGGCGTGCGCATCGGCGACATGGTGGTGCTGCGCAAGGCCGGCGACGTCATCCCCGAGATCCTCGGCCCGGTCACCGCGCTGGCCGACGACGGCTACCCGCGCGAGGACTTCGTCATGCCCGCCGTGTGCCCGGAGTGCGGCACCCCGCTGCGGCCGATGAAGGAGGGCGACGTCGACCTGCGCTGCCCCAACGCCGAGACCTGCCCGGCGCAGGTGCGCGGCCGGGTGGAGCACATCGGCTCGCGCGGCGGCCTGGACGTCGAGGCGCTCGGCGAGGTGACGGCGTCCGCGCTCACCCAGCCCGAGGTGCCGGAGGTCCCGCCGCTGCGCACCGAGGCCGGCCTCTTCGACCTCACGCTGGAGCAGCTGCTGCCCATCGAGGTCGTGGTGCGCGACGCCGAGACGGGGCTGCCCAGGATGGACGACGACGGCGTCGCGCGGCGCCGGACGCCGTTCCGCAAGAAGGTCACGTACACGAAGGCCCGGCGGGCCGAGGCCGAGGCGGCGGGGGAGCCCCTGCCCGAGCTCGAGCCGACGGCCGCGGCCACCAAGCTCCTCGAGGAGCTGGAGCTCGCCAAGACCAAGGACCTCTGGCGGATCCTGGTCAGCCTCAACATCCGCCACGTCGGGCCCGTCGCGGCCCGGGCGCTCGCGGGCTGGTTCGGCTCGCTCGACGCGATCCGGGCGGCGTCGCGCGAGGAGCTGGCGGCCGTGGAGGGCGTCGGCACGATCATCGCCGACGCGCTCCTGGCCTGGTTCGACGTCGAGTGGCACCGCGAGATCGTCGACCGCTGGCAGGCTGCCGGCGTCCGCACCTGGATCCCGGACCACCCCGGGCCCGCGGCCATGGCCGCCCAGGCGGACGAGGGCCCGACGGGACCGCTCGCCGGGCTGACGGTGGTCGTGACCGGCTCGCTCGAGGGGTACAGCCGCGACGGCGCCAAGGAGGCGGTCCTCGCCGCGGGCGGCAAGGCGGCCGGGTCGGTCTCGAAGAAGACGGACTACGTGGTGGTGGGGGAGAACGCCGGGTCGAAGGCGGCCAAGGCGGAGGAGCTCGGCCTGCCCGTCCTCGACGAGGCCGCGTTCACGCGCCTGCTGGAGGGCGGCCCCGCCGCGCTCGGGGCGGGCGACGGGTCCGACGGCGGCGAGGGGGACGCGGAGGTCGCCGCGGACGAGCCCGGGGACGACTGACGCCCGCGGCTACGATGCGCGGGTGCCGGACACCCTCACCCCGAACCAGCCCCCCGCCCCGACCCTGACCCTGCGCGGTGCCCACCTCGTGGGTTCGGTGAACCTGCCGAGCGCGCGCGACACGCTGCGCACGGTCGCGACGGGGCTGGGCGCCCACGCCCGCCGCGTGCCCGACGGCGAGGTGGGCGAGCGGTTCCACTGGATCCTGTTCCAGGGCTCGCGGTTCGAGGCGGTCGACGGCCTGGCGCGCGTGGGCGACGCGCCCGTCGTCGTGGCCGGCTTCGACGTGCGGCCGCACGTGCTCGACGGCACCGTGCCGGCGGAGGACCTGCGGTTCGGGCCGCTCGGGTACGCGGCGGCGGCGCTCGCCTCCTACGCCGACTTCGTCGCGCTGCGGGCCGCGGGCGTGATCGCGCCGGGCACGCGGTTCCAGGTGTGCCTCCCGTCGCCGCTCGCGGCGGTCACGACCTTCGTCGCCCCGGCCGACCGCGCGGCCGTCCACCCGGTGTACGAGGCGGCGCTCGTGCGCGAGCTCGAGGAGATCTGCGCGGCCGTGCCGGCCGAGGACCTCGCCGTGCAGGTGGACCTCGCCACCGAGTTCGCGTTCGTCGAGGGCGCGAACCTGGGCGGCGGCGCCGCGCGCGCCTGGTTCGACTCCGGCGCGGGCGGGGACGAGGGCGTCGTCGAGGGGTGCGCCCGCCGGGCCGCGCGGTTCGCGGCGCACGTGCCCGAGGGCGTGCAGCTCGGGTTCCACCTCTGCTACGGCGACGTCGCGGAGAAGCACTTCGTCGAGCCGGCGGACACCGGCCACCTGGTCGCGATGGCGAACGCCCTGGTGACGGCCCTGCCGCGCCCGGTCACGTGGGTGCACCTGCCGGTCCCGATCGACCGGGACGACGTCGCCTACGTGGCGCCGCTGGCCGGTCTCGCCCTCGACGAGGCCACCGAGCTGTACCTCGGCGTGCTGCACCACGAGGACGGCGTCGAGGGCGCGACCCGCCGGCTCGCCGCGGCCGCGCAGGTGCTCGGCGACCGCGTGGTCGGCGTGGCGACGGAGTGCGGCTTCGGGCGCGGCCCGTCCGACCGCACGGCGGCGCTGCTGGACCTGCACGTCGCGGTGCTCGAGCGCTCGGCCTGACGCCGCCGCCCTCCTGCCGGGTCCGGTCAGGACGCGGGGCGCCCCGCGACGACGTCCCGCAGGGCGGCCTCGTCCGCGGCGGTGAGCGGCACGAGCGCGTCGCGCGGCGGCGCGGTCGGGGTACCCAGGAGCACGGCGACGGCGTGCAGCGCGGTCACGGCGCGGCCGGTGGCGGCCACGGCGCGCGCCAGGTCGAGCAGCCACGCGGCCGCGGCCTGCGCGCCGCCGTCCCCGGCCTCAGGCCCGGCGACCCGCGCCGCGCGGACCGCGACGTACTCCGCGGGGGCGAGGGCGGCGAGCCCGGTGTGCCACGCGTCGGCGGCCTCGGTGCCGCCCGCCAGGGCGGGGTCGCCGCTCAGCCCGACGGCGACGCCGGGCGCGGCGGCGCGCAGCTCGGCCACACGCCCGGCCGGCCGCGACGGCAGCGACGCGGGGTCCTTGACCGCGACGACCGAGCCGTCCGCGGCGAGGTCGGCGAGCAGCGCGGGGGAGACGTCGAGGCCGAGCTGCACCGGCTTGTTGTAGAAGCAGGCCGGGGCGCCGGCCGCGGCGGCGCCTACCCGTGCGAAGAGCCCCCGGACCTCCGCGTCGTCGAGCGGCAGGTAGGAGAACGGCGGCAGCACCAGCCCCGCCGCCCCGGCCGCGACGGCGGCCCGGGCCCGCCCGGTCACGCGGTGCGCGGACTCCCCGGCCACGCCGACGTGCACCGGCGTGGTCCCCGCCGCCGCGACGGCCACGCGCACCACGGCGTCGCGCTCGGCGTCGTCGAACGACACCCCCGCGCCCGACGTCGCGAGCACGGTGACGCCGTCCACCCCGGCCGCCGCCGCGCGGCCGACCAGGCCCTCGAGCGCGTCCAGGTCGACGTCCCCGCCGGCGCCGAGCGGGGTGATCGGATAGGCGAGCAGTCCGGTGAAGGCCGAGGTCATGGCCGCATCGTAGGGGCCGCGGTCAGCGGCTCGCCCAGAGCATGCCCCGCTCGATGATCGTGCGGATCTCGGGCGTCTCCAGGTCGGCGAGCTGGTGGCCCGGGGTGCAGACGAAGACCTTCCCGGCGCCCCAGCGCCGGGTCCACACGGCCGGGGACACGACGGGCTCGTGCCACGGGTCGCCGTCGCGCCGGGCGATCTCGGTGGTGGCGAGCACCTCGCACGCCGGGTCGGTGAGGATCCAGTACTGCTCGGAGACCAGGTCGATCCGCTCGATGCCGGCGACGATCGGGTGGTCGGCGTGCTCGGCCACGACCTCCACGCTGTGCGGCACGAGGTCGTGGGCGTGCGCGGCGAACTGTCCGCCCGTCATCTGGAGGTAGTCGGTCGCCATGCGGAACGAGTCCACGATGCCGCCGTGCCATCCGGCGAGCCCGGTGCCGGCGGCGACGGCGGCGCGCAGCCCCCGGATCTCGTCCGGGAGGATCTCGCCCATCGTCCAGCACTGGACCACCAGGTCGACGTCCGCCATGAACCCGTCGTCGGCGTACACCTCGAGGTTCTCGGCGACGGACACGTCGAACCCCGCCTCCTTGAGGAAGGGGATGAACAGCTCGGTCGCCTCCGCCGGGGCGTGCCCCGGCCATCCGCCCTGCACGATCAGCGCGCGACGTCCCGCTTCGGTCATGTGTCCTCCTCGACGCACGGTCCCGACGTGCTCGGGGCACCCGTCCCCTCGCACGCTCGCCCACATGCTTCACCGGCCGCGGGGCGCCGTCAACATCACGCGCTGCGGGGTCGGGCAGGCCACCGACCCTGTGGTCAGACGGCCCCCGCGATGGCGTCGATCGCCTCCGGCGAGAGCACGTGGTCCACCACCATGGCGCTCGCCCCGAGCACGCCGGCCTTGCCGCCGGTCTCCGACGTCACGATGCGCAGGTGCTGCGTCGCCAGGGGGAGCGAGCGCCGGTAGACGACCTCGCGGATCCCGGCGATGAGGTGCTCCCCGGCGTCGGCGAGGACGCCGCCGATGACGATGAGGGACGGGTTGAGCATGCTCACGCACGCCGCGAGCACGATCCCGATGTCGCGCCCGGCCTGCCGCACGGCGGCGCTGGCCGCGAGGTTGCCGGAGCGCACGAGGTGGATGACGTCGCTGCCGCGGTGCGCGTCCAGGCCCTCGCCGCGGAGCTTGTCCGCGACCGCCTGACCGCTCGCGATGGCCTCGAGGCAGCCGAAGTTGCCGCACCGGCACGGCACCTCCTCGGCGCCCATCACCGCGATGTGCCCGATGTCGCCGGCCGCGCCCTGCGCGCCGCGGGTCAGCGTGCCGTCCGCGACGATGCCCGAGCCGATGCCGGTCGCGACCTTGACGAAGAGGAGGTCGGAGACGTTCGGCCACGCCGTGCGGTGCTCGCCGAGGGCCATGACGTTGACGTCGTTGTCGACGAGGACGGGCGCGTCGAAGTGCCGGCGCAGGATCCCGGGGGCGTCCACGTGGTCCCAGGCCGGCATGATCGGCGGCATGATCGGGTGACCGGTGGAGTGCTCGACCGGCCCGGGCAGGCCGACGCCGACCCCCGCGAGCCGGTCGTGGCCCCACCCCGAGGAGGCGAGCAGGGCGTCGCCCTGCTCGGCGACCCAGCCCAGGACGGCGTCGGGGCCCTCGGCGATGGCCAGCGGGGCGTCGGCCTCCGCCAGGATCTGGCCGGCGAGGTCGGTGAGCGCGATCCGGGCGTGCGTCGCCCCGAGGTCGACCGCGAGCACCGCCTTGGCGGCGGGGTTGAAGGCGAAGGTCGCCGGGGGCCGCCCGCCGGTGGACGTCGCCTCCCCGGCCGGCACGATCAGGCCCGCCGCCATGAGGAGGTCGATCCGCGCGGCGATCGTCGATCGTGCCTGCCCCGTGGCGGCGGCCAGGTCGGCTCGGGTGCGCGGCTCGCGGTCGCGCAGCATCTGAAACATGTGCCCCGCACCCGTCGGTCGGGGCGCGAATTTCAGCAGTTCCTCCATGGGCACAGTCAATCATGATGATTAACCCACTACTTTTGCTTGACGATCGGCAAAAGCCGCCCTAGGTTGTGGCACATGGTCGACGCAGACCCCCCAGAGGCACCGCAGCCCCGCCGAGAGCCCGCCCACACCGCGGGCACCGACACGGCTCCCGGCACGCCGTCCACGAGTCCCGACGCCCCCCTGCTCCGCATGGAGGGCATCGTCAAGCACTTCCCGGGCGCGAAGGCGCTCGACGGCGTCGACATCGACATCGTCGCCGGCGAGGTGCACTGCCTGCTCGGCCAGAACGGAGCCGGCAAGTCCACCCTCATCAAGGTGCTCGCCGGCGCCCACCAGCCCACCGCGGGCCGGATCGTGCTCGACGGCGAGGAGACGGTCATCCCGCACCCCGTCGCGGCCCTGCGGCTCGGCGTCGCCACGATCTACCAGGAGCTCGACGTCGTCGACGGGCTCACCGTCGCGGAGAACGTCTTCCTCGGCCACGAGCTCGCCAGCGGCGGGTTCACGCAGCGGCGCGAGGTCACGCGACGCACCCGCGAGCTGCTCCGCCGCCTCGGCCACCCGGAGATCTCCCCGCACCGCGAGGTCGGCATGCTGTCGGCGGCGGGCAAGCAGGTGGTCTCCATGGCGCGGGCGCTGTCCCACGACGCGCGCGTCATCGTCATGGACGAGCCGTCCGCCGTGCTCGACGCGGGCGAGGTGCAGAACCTCTTCCGGGTGGTGCGCGAGCTCACCGCGCAGGGCGTCGCGGTCGTGTACATCTCGCACCGGATGGAGGAGATCCGCGAGATCGGCGACCGCATCACGGTCCTCAAGGACGGGCGCACGGTGGGCCGCAACCTCCCCGCCACGACGCCGACCCCCGAGCTCATCCACCTCATGACCGGCCGCGCCGTCGAGTACGCGTTCCCGCAGCGGCCGGGCGTCCCCGACGACGCCCCCGTCGTGCTCGACGTCGAGGGTCTCGCCCTCGGCAGCACGTTCGAGGACGTGTCCTTCCAGGTGCGGGCCGGCGAGATCGTCGGGCTCGCGGGGCTCGTCGGCGCCGGCCGCTCGGAGATCCTCGAGACGCTCTACGGCGCCCGGCGGCGCACCGCGGGCACGGTCACGGTCAACGGGCGCCGCCTGCGGGCCGGCTCGGTCGCCGCCGCGGTGGACGCCGGCATCGGCCTGTGCCCCGAGGAGCGCAAGAGCCAGGGGCTCGTGCTCGACCAGCCGGTCTACCGGAACGTCACCCTGTCGACGTTCGCCCGCCTCGCCCACGGCGGCTGGCTGGACGAGCGCGCGGAGCGCGCGGCGGCGCGCGAGCAGGTCGCGGCCCTCGACCTGCGGCCCGCCGACGTCGACCGGGCCATCCGCACCCTGTCCGGCGGCAACCAGCAGAAGGCCATGTTCGGCCGCTGGGTGGTGCACGGCGTCGACGTGCTCCTCCTCGACGAGCCCACCCGGGGCGTCGACGTGGGCGCGCGCTCCGAGCTGTACGCCCTGGTGCGCCGGCTCGCCGACGCCGGGACGGCGGTGGTCGTCGTCTCGAGCGAGATCCCGGAGGTCCTGGGGCTCGCCGACCACGTGCTCGTGGTCTCCGAAGGACGCGTCGTGCACCGTGCACCGGCGCAGGACATCGACGAGCACCGCGTGCTCGACCTCGTCATGGAAGGAACCGCCGCATGAGCACCCAGGCCGCAGCGCCGCCCGCGGAGGCGTCGCGCACCTCGTGGTTGTCCGGCTCCGCCGGCCGCACGATCGGGCTGGTCGTGGCCCTCGTCCTCCTCGCCGTCGTCGGCGTGATCACGGGCGGCGAGCGCTTCGCCAGCATCGACAACACCATGACCATCCTCCGGCTCGCGTCGGTGACCGGCGTGCTGGCCATCGGGATGACGTTCGTCATCACGGCCGGCGGCATCGACCTCTCCGTGGGGTCGCTTGTCGGCCTCTCCTCCGTGTGGGCCAGCACGCTCGCCACGCAGACGATGGCCGAGAACACGCACTGGTCGATCATGGTCCTCACGGCGCTCGTGGTGGGCACGGTGGCCGGCCTCATCAACGGCGTGATCATCGCGTACGGCAAGGTGGTGGCGTTCATCGCCACCCTCGCGATGATGATCGCCGCCCGCGGCCTCGCCGAGATGATCTCCGGCCGGCAGACGCAGGTCGTGAAGGTCGGTGGCTTCCTCGACTTCTTCCGCGCGGACGTCATCGGCGTGCCCGTGCTGGTCTGGGTGTTCGTCGTCGTCGCCGTGGCGGGCTGGTTCCTGTTCAACCGCACCACGTTCGGGCGTCGCACCGTGGCCGTGGGCGGCAACGTCGAGGCGTCGCGCCTCGCCGGCATCAAGGTGCAGCGCCACCTGCTGTACCTCTACGGGCTGTCTGGGCTGACCTCCGGCATCGCGGGCGTCATGATGCTCGGCCGCACCACCGCGGGAAGCTCGACGAACGGCCTGTACTACGAGCTCGAGGTGATCGCCGCGGTGGTCGTCGGCGGCACCCTCCTCATCGGCGGCCGCGGCACGATCGTCGGCACCGTGATCGGCGTCCTCATCTTCGCGACGCTCACCAACGTCTTCACGATCAACAACCTGTCGATCTCCGCCCAGAACGTCGCCAAGGGCGCGATCATCGTGGCCGCCGTGCTGATCCAGCAGCGCTTCGCCAGGCGCTCGACGTCGACCTGACGTCCGCGGCCGCCGCACCCCCGTACCTCCTGCATCGCTCGCACCCCCTGCACCACCCGCACCACCCGCACCGGGCCCTCCGCCCGGCAGGGCCGGACCGAATCGAGGATGATCACATGTCCGCACGCACCGAGCTGGGGCGTCTCCACCGCCGCGGGCGCACCGTCGCGCTCGCCGCCGTGGCCACCACCGCCGTCCTTCTCGCCGCCGGCTGCACCAGCAACGAGCCGCCCGAGGACACGACCTCGGCCGCCCCGCAGGTCGCCGCCGAGGGCAACGACGAGCCCGGGGAGAAGGTCGTCATCGGCTTCTCCGCCCCCGCCGCCGACCACGGCTGGATGGGCGCCATCACCAAGTCGGCGGTCGACACCGCCGAGCAGTACGAGGACGTCGAGCTCCGCCAGGCCGAGGCCACCAACGACGTCAACGTCCAGATCAGCCAGGTCGAGCAGTTCATCAACGACAAGGTCGACGCGATCGTGCTCCTGCCGTTCGACGGCGCGGCGCTCACCGAGGTCGCCAAGAAGGCGATGGACGCGGGCATCCCCGTGATCAACGTGGACCGTGAGTTCTCCAGCCCGTTCGCGGCCCGTGCCACCGTGCTCGGCGACAACTACGGCATGGGCGTGAGCGCCGGCACCTACATCTGCGAGCAGCTCGGCGACAAGCCCGACGCCGTCGTCGCCGAGATCGCCGGCATCGACTCGCTGCCGCTCACCCAGGACCGCAGCAAGGGGTTCAAGGACGCCCTGGCCGACTGCGGCCTCGACGTCGACGCCCGCGTCGCCGCGGACTTCACCGTCCAGGGCGGCGAGACGGCCACGTCGAACCTGCTCCAGGCGCAGCCGAAGATCGACGCGATCTGGAACCACGACGACGACCAGGGCGTCGGCGTCCTGGCCGCCATCGAGAACGCGGACCGCGACGAGTTCTTCATGGTCGGCGGGGCGGGCTCGCTCGACGTCATGGAGCACATCGAGGCCGGCGACTCCGTGCTCCAGGCCACGGTCGTCTACCCGTCCACGCAGGCCGCCGACGGCATCAAGCTGGCCCGGCTCGTGGTGCACGACAAGAGCATGGGCGACCTGGTCTCGGCCGGCGTGCCGCGCACCACGCAGCTGTACGCGCCCGTCGTCACCAAGGACAACGTCGAGCAGTACAAGTCGATCGGCTTCCGTTCCTGACCTGCCGGCACGTCACGATCCGCACCACGTAAGGAGGTCGCTCGATGAGCGAGCACGCCACGGCAGGGGGCACGCCCACGCTGGGAGTCGGGATGGTCGGGTACGCGTTCATGGGGGCCGCGCACTCGCACGCGTGGCGCACGGCGCCGCGGTTCTTCGACCTCCCGCTCGCTCCGCGGATGCGGGTCGTGGCGGGCCGCAGCGCCGACGGGGTGCGGGAGGCGGCGGACCGGCTCGGCTGGGACGACGCCGTCACGGACTGGCGCGAGCTGCTGGCGCGCGACGACGTCGACCTCGTCGACGTGTGCACGCCGGGCGACACGCACGCCGAGATCGCCGTCGCGGCGCTCGAGGCGGGCAAGCACGTGCTGTGCGAGAAGCCGCTCGCCAACTCGGTGGCGGAGGCGGAGGAGATGGTCCGGGCCGCCGAGGCGGCGGCCGAGCGCGGGGTGCGCGCGGCGGTGGGGTTCACCTACCGCCGCGTGCCCGCGATCCAGCTCGCGCGGCGTCTCGTCGCCGAGGGTCGGATCGGCGAGGTGCGGCACGTGCGCGCCCAGTACCTCCAGGACTGGCTGTCCGACCCGGAGGCGCCCCTGTCGTGGCGGCTCGACAAGGAGAAGGCCGGCTCGGGGGCGCTGGGCGACATCGGGGCGCACGTCGTCGACCTCGCCCAGTTCGTCACGGGGGAGCAGCTGGTCGGCGTGGCCGGGATGCTCGAGACGTTCGTCCGCGAGCGGCCGCTGCCGGCGTCGTTCTCCGGCCTGTCGGGGGAGGCGGGCGAGGGGACCGGCCCGGTGACGGTGGACGACGCGGCCGTGTTCTTCGGCCGGCTCGCGGGCGGGGGGCTCGCGAGCTTCGAGGCGACGCGCTTCGCCTGGGGCCGCAAGAACGCCATCCGGCTCGAGGTGAACGGCACCCGCGGCTCGCTCGCCTTCGACTTCGAGGACATGAACCTCCTGCACTTCTTCGACGCCTCGGACGACGCCGAGGTGGCGGGCTTCCGCCGCATCGTCGTCACCGAGCCCGTCCACCCGTACGGCGGGCACTGGTGGCCCCCGGGCCACGGCCTCGGGTACGAGCACGCGTTCACCCACCAGGTCGTCGACCTCGTCGGGGACCTCGCGGCCGGCCGCCAGCCGACCCCGTCGTTCGCCGACGGCCTCGCCGTGCAGCGGGTGCTCGACGCCGTCGAGCGCAGCTCCGCCGCCGAGGGCGGGTGGGTCCGCCTGGGGGAGGACGCCCCCGCCGCGGCGCCGGCGCCGTCCGGGCGGTAGCACCTCCCCGACCCGCTGAGACCGAGAGCTCGCTGAGATCGAGAGGAATCACGATGGCACGACCGATCACGCTGTTCACGGGCCAGTGGGCCGACCTGCCGCTGGAGGAGGTGGCGCGGCTGGCGTCGGGCTGGGGCTACGACGGCCTCGAGCTCGCCTGCTGGGGTGACCACCTCGACCCGTGGCGGTGGGACGACGACGCGTACGTCCAGTCCCGGCTCGACCTGCTGGAGCGGCACGGGTTGAAGGTGTACGCCATCTCCAACCACCTCAAGGGCCAGGCCGTCTGCGACGACCCGATCGACGAGCGGCACCGCGACATCCTGCCGGACGTCGTGTGGGGCGACGGCGACCCGGAGGGCGTGCGCCAGCGAGCCGCCGAGGAGATGAAGCACACCGCGCGCCTGGCGCGGCGGCTCGGCGTCGACACCGTCGTCGGCTTCACCGGGTCGTCGATCTGGAAGTACGTGGCGATGTTCCCGCCGGCGTCGGAGGCCATGGTCGAGGCCGGGTACCAGGACTTCGCCGACCGCTGGAACCCGATCCTCGACGTCTTCGACGACGAGGGCGTGCGCTTCGCGCACGAGGTGCACCCCAGCGAGATCGCCTACGACTACTGGACCACGGTCCGCACCCTCGAGGCGATCGGGCACCGCGAGGCGTTCGGCCTCAACTGGGACCCGTCGCACATGGTGTGGCAGGACCTGGACCCGGTGAGCTTCCTGTGGGACTTCAAGGACCGCATCTACCACGTGGACTGCAAGGACACGAAGAAGCGGATGGGCAACGGCCGCAACGGGCGCCTGTCGTCGCACCTGCCGTGGGCGGACCCGCGGCGCGGGTGGGACTTCATCTCGACGGGGCACGGCGACGTGCCCTGGGAGGACGCGTTCCGGATGCTCAACACGATCGGCTACGCCGGGCCCATCTCGATCGAGTGGGAGGACGCCGGCATGGACCGGCTCGTCGGCGCGCCCGAGGCGCTGGAGCTGGTGCGGCGCCTCGCGTTCGACGCCCCCGAGGCAGCGTTCGACGCCGCGTTCTCGACGAGATGACCGTGCGCGACCGCTGACCCCGCACGACGCATGACCGCACAGACCGCATGCCGCACTGATCGAGGGAGATCACCATGAGCATCCGTTCCGAGGTCGACCGCAGGACGTTCCTCCGCCTCGCGGGCTCCACCGTCGCCGTGGGGGCGGCCGTGGTCGGCGGCGCCGCGCCGGCGCTCGCGGCGGGGACGCCGCCGCCCGGGCGACGCCTGGTGCCGCCGGGCAAGCTGGGCATCCAGCTGTACTCCATCCGCGACAAGGTGTCCTCGCTCGGCTTCCGCACGGTGTTCGAGCGGCTCTCCGCGCTGGGGTACGCCGAGGTGGAGTTCGCCGGCTACACGCAGGGCTCCGTCGGCGCCATCACGCCGGAGGAGATCCGGGTGCTGCTCGACGACAACGGCCTGGTCGCCGTCGGCTCGCACCGCGGGATCGGCGACTACAGCAGGAACCTGGAGGCCGAGCTCGACATCGCCCAGACCCTGGGCATGGCCCACGTCGGGACGGCGGACGCCCCCACGGGGAACCGGACCGTGGGCGGCTACCTCGCCGCCGCCGAGCAGTTCAACGGGTTCGGGGCGGCCGCGGCCGCGCGCGGCCTGAAGTTCTACCAGCACAACCACGACGGCGAGTTCGGGTTCGCCACCGACGACCCGTCGGTGCGGCTGTACGACGTCTTCCTCGAGAACACCGACCCGGCGGCGGTCTACCTCGAGATGGACGTGTACTGGGCGTTCGTGGGCCAGCACCGGTACCCGGGGTTCGACCCGGTCGACTACGTGCTCGCGCACCGGTCCCGCTACCCGATGTTCCACCTCAAGGACGGCAAGGCGAACCCGGCGTCGGGCGCGGGCTACGACATGGTCGAGTTCGGCGCGGGCGACATCGACTACCAGGCGTTCCTCGGCGCGCTCGGCGGCTCGGGCCGCCAGCACGGGATCTGGGAGCAGGACAACGCCGCCCAGGTCGCCGAGCCGCCGCACGCGCTCGACTCGCTCGGCAACGCGGGCCGCAGCGCGGACGCGCTCCTGGCGCTGCGCGCCAAGGGCTGACCCTCGCCTCGGTCGACCAACGGCCGACAGCACTGCGGGACGCCACCTCCGGGTGGCGTCCCGCACTGCTGTCCGGGCCGGTGGCCGCGCCTCGCTACCGCGCCGTGAGCGCGGCGTGCCCCTGGAGCTCCAGCACGAGGTCCTTGACCGCGGTGGCGGGCACCTGCCGGTCGTCCGCCGCCACGAGCGCGGCGACCGACGCGGGCACAGCGTCGTCCGAGCAGAGGATGAGCGGGGTGTTCGCCGAGGAGGTCGGCAGCCGGCCGTGCGTGCCGCGCACGCAGGACGGGTCGAGGGGCACGGTGCTCATCGCGTACCGCAGCCCCAGCTTCTTCTTCACCAGGTTCAGCCCCGCCTTCGCCTTGGCGAGCGGGTCCGCCGGGTCGAAGAACAGCTCCGCGGGGTCGTAGCCCGGCTTGCGGTGGATGTCGACGCCCCGCGCGTACTCCGGGGCCCGCGCGTCGTCGAGCCAGAAGTAGTACGTGAACCAGGCCCCGGGCTCCGCGACGACGACGAGCTCGCCGGAGCGCTCGTGGTCGAGCCCGTACCGGGCCTGCGCCTGGCGGTCGAGCACCTCGTCGACGCCCGGGACGGAGCGCAGCAGGTCGGCGACCCGCGGGACGTCGGACTCGTCGGCGACGTACACGTGCGCGACCTGATGGTCCGCGACGGCGAACGCGCGGGACGCCCACGGGTCGAGCTGCTCGCGCCCGTCCTGCACGTAGACCTGGAGCAGCCCCTCGCGGCGCAGCAGCCGGTTGAGGTGCACCGGCCGGTCCGCGCCCGCGATCCCGTACTCCGACACGACCACGACGGTCACGCCGTCGGCCTCCGCCTGGTCGAGGAGCGGGGTGAGGGCGGCGTCGAGCTCGGCCGCCGCGGCGTCGGCCTGCGGCGAGTCGGGGCCGAACCGCTGCAGGTCGTAGTCGAGGTGCGGCACGTACGCCAGGGTGAGGTCGTCGGCGCGCTCGGAGAGCACGTGGCCCGTGGCGCCGATGATCCAGCGGCTCGAGTCGATCGACGCCGTCGGCCCCCAGTAGGTGAACAGCGGGAACTCGCCGAACCGGCCCACGAGCTCGTCGTGCAGCGCGGCCGGGCGCACGTACGCGTCGGGCGACTTGCGGCCGTCGGCGTGGTAGATCGGCCGGGGCGTGACGGTGACCTCGGTGGTCATCCCCATCGCGTACCACCAGCACACGTTCGCGGCGGAGTACTCGGGGTCGGCCGCGCGGCCGGCCTCCCAGAGCTTCTCCCCGGCCACCAGCCGGTTGTGCTGGCGCCACAGGTGGACGTCGCCGAGGCCGCGGAAGTACCACCCGTTGCCGACGGCCCCGTGCTGCGCCGGCATCAGGCCGGTGAGGAGGGTGGACTGGACGCTGCAGGTCACGGCCGGCAGCACCGTGGCGAGCTCGGAGGACCAGCCGCCGGCGGCCAGGCGGCGCAGGCGCGGCATGTGCGCCAGGGCGCGGGCGGTCAGCCCGACGACGTCGAGCAGCAGGACGGGCTTCATGCGACGCTCCTCGCGTTCAGGGGGGTGGTGCTCGGCTCGGCGGCCCCGCCGCCGAGGTGGTCGCGCGCCCAGCGCAGCTCCGCCGCGATGCCCGCGACCAGCTCGGCCGGGCCGTCGGGGCGGACGTCGGCGGGGAGCACCGACCACGTGTACGTCTCGACGTCCAGGTGCGCCCGGTCGCCGTGCGGCGCCGCCGCGACGGCGGCGACGGCCGCCCGGAGCACGTCGGTGGTGGCCGCCAGCGGGGCGGCGGGCGCGTGGTGCAGCGGCACGTGGAAGTGCACGCGCCACGGCCCGTGCGCCGGGAGGCGGCCGGCCAGGGCCTCCGGCAGGTCGTCGGCACCGGCGACCGCCCCGTCGGCCCCGCGCTCGCGGACCTGGTGCAGGTACCGGGTCTCGGCGAACCGCGCGACGGCCTCCCGCGCGCCGGGGTCGGCCGGGTCGTCGACGTGCAGCGCCGCGGACGCCTGGACCTTGACCACGCGCAGGCCCGCGTCCGTGATGCGCGCGACGGCGGCGGCCGGGTCCGCGAACGACACCGCGAGGTGGCACGTGTCGAGGCAGACCCCGACGAGCTCCGGGTCGATGCGGCGCTCGGCCGGCAGGTCGGTCGCGGTGCGGGCCGCGAGCCAGGCGACGACGTCGTCCACGGTGTCGAGGACGCAGCCGGGCTCGGGCTCGACGGCGACGCGGACCGTCCGGCCCGTGCGGTCCGCGAGGTCGCGCAGGCCGCGGGAGAGGGTGGCGAACGCGCGGGTGGCCTCGTCGTCGTCCGCGGGCGTCCACGGCGCGCGCCACGCCAGCGGCAGGGTGGAGATCGAGCCGTCGACGCCCTCGGGCAGGAGGTCGGCGAGCACCCGGGCGCACGCGAGCACGTAGTTGAGGCGCGCCCGCTCGGCCCAGGTGGGCGAGTAGACGGCGTGCTTGACCACCTCGTCGTGGAACCCCCCGTACGGGAAGGCGTTGAGCGTGTGGACCACGAGCCGGTGCTCGGCGAGCACGCGGCGCAGCCGCTCGCGGTCCTCGGGGGACCGGTCGAGCCGGTGCGCCAGCGCGGCGGGGAGCCAGAGGCCGACGCCGAGCGTCTTGAGCCCGGCGGCCTCGCGCACCGGCCCGGCGGTGCGCGCCAGCTGGTCGAGCACGCCGTCGAGGTCCTCGGCGGGGTGGACGTTGGTGCAGTAGGAGAGCAGCATCGCGCGCCCCTCAGACCCGTGCGCCGCGAAGGACGGAGGAGCCCTCGAACGTGGCGCTCGCGGCCTCGCCGGGGACGAAGCCGGGGACGGGGTCGAGCACGAGGTTCCCGGACTGCTCGTAGAACGCCACGGGGTTGCGCCAGAGCACCTGGTCGACGTCGCCGTGCGTGTACCCGTCGGCCAGCATCGCGCGCCCGGTCCGTGCGGTCTTCAGCGGGTCCGAGCGGCCCCAGTCCGCGGCGGAGTTCACGATCATCCGCTCGGTGCCGTGCTCGCGCAGCAGGGCGACCATCCGGCCCTCGTCCATCTTCGTGTCCGGGTAGATCGAGAACCCGGCCCAGCAGCCGGCGTCGCGCACCATCGCGACGTTCGTCTCGTTGAGGTGGTCGACGAGCACCCGCTCGGGCGGCAGCCCGGACTCGCGCACCACGTCCAGCGTGCGGCGGGTGCCGGCGAGCTTGTCCCGGTGCGGGGTGTGCACGAGGACGGGGAGGTCCGCGTCGAGGGCGAGCTGCAGCTGGGCGGCGAACACCTCGTCCTCGGCGGGGGTCATGGAGTCGTACCCGACCTCGCCGACGGCGACGACGCCGTCCTTGAGCAGGTAGCGCGGGATCTCGTCGAGCACCGCCCGGCAGCGCGGGTCGTTCGCCTCCTTCGGGTTCAGCGCGATGGTCGCGTGGTGCCGGATGCCGAACTGCGCGGCCCGGAACCGTTCCCAGCCGAGGAGGGCGTCGAAGTAGTCGCAGAAGGACCCGACCGAGGTGCGCGGCTGGCCGAGCCAGAACGCCGGCTCGACGACGACGCGCACGCCGGCGGCGTACATGGCCTCGTAGTCGTCCGTGGTGCGGCTCGTCATGTGGATGTGGGGGTCGAGGATGCGCATGCTCACTCCTGGGTGGTGGTCGTGGGGATCAGCCGGTCGACGTCCGGGGGGACGATCCGGCCGGCCGCCCGCCGTTCCGCGGCGAAGTCGGTGGCCATGCGGGCGAGCTCGGGGTCCGCGCGGGACTCCAGGTCGGCGACGGCGTCGAGGCTCACGCCCATGAAGACGAGCTTGAGGACGGCGTGCCGCCAGGCGTGCTGGTCGAGGTACCGCGAGCCGAAGGTCCCGGTGGCGGCGGCGACGAGCGCCTGGTCGTTGGACCGCAGGGCGTCAGCGGCGAGCTCGACGCCGGTCGCGACGACGTCGTCCGCCGGCGCGCCACGCGCCGCGAGGGCGTCGAGGCCGCGCAGCACGCCGCGGCGCTCGGCCGCGTCCCCGCCGCGGTAGAGGGCGGCGAGCCGGTCGCCGAGCCCGTCGCCGGAGGAGGCCGCGAGCGTGACGACGAGCTCGGCCCGGGCCGCGTCGTCGACGGTGCCGCGCACGACGCCGGTGGGGTCGGCGTCGGGGTGCAGCGGTGCTCGGCCCACCCGGCGGGGGACGAGCGCGAACGCCCGCGTGACCGCGTCGGGGTCGCGCGCGACGTCCGCGTGGGCCTGCTCGAGCCACGCGGTCGCCGCGCTGGTGGGGGTGGGTGTCATGGTCGGACCTCCGTGGTCGTGGACGTCTCGCGCGTGGACGCCGTCCGCCACGCGTCGTGCAGCGCCGTCAGGCTCCGGCGGGCGAGGTCCGGTGCGTCGTGGGAGTGCCGGGGGAGCTCGACGGCGGCGACGCCGGAGTAGCCGAGGTCCGCCAGCGTGGCGAGCACCAGGGGCAGGTCGATCTCGCCCTCCCCGAAGGGGCGGTGCTCGTGGTGGGTGGAGGGCATGTCGTCCAGCTGCACGTTGGCCAGGTGCGGCGCGGCGGCGCGCAGGGCGCCGACGACCCCGTCGGGCTCGACCACGAGGCAGTGGCCGACGTCGACCGTGAGGCCCAGGTCGTCCCCGGCCGCACCGAGCTCGGCGCGCAGCCGCAGCGCGTCCGCGACCGTCTCGACGAGCATCCCGGGCTCGGGCTCCAGCGACATCCGCACCCCGCGCTCGCGGGCGTGCTCGAGCAGGCGGGGGAGGCGGTCGTGCAGCCGCGCCCACCCGTCGGAGGCGCGGTCCCCGGCGGGCAGGATCCCGGAGAAGAACGAGACGCAGCGGGCGTCCAGGGCGGCCGCCACGTCGACGGCCCGCTCCAGGTACCGCAGCCGCACGTCGGCGTCGGCGTCGACGAGGGTGGGGCGGTGCTTGACCCACGGGTCGAGCAGGTAGCGGGTGCCGGTCTCGACGACGACGGCGGCCCCGGCGCCGTCCCGCATGCGCGCGAGGCGCGCGGCGACGCGGGCCACCTGTGCGTCGGCGTCGTGCGCGAACGGGTCGAGGTGGGGGAACCCCAGGGTGAGCGCGACGGCGTCGTACCCGACCTCGTCCAGCACGTCGAGGGCCGCCGGCAGCGGGTGGTCGCCGAAGCCGTTGGTGCCGTACCCGAGGCGGAACCCGGGCCGCGCCGCCGGGTCGGCGGACGGGTCGGCGGACGAGCCGGCGGACGAGCCGGGGGACGGCGTCGGCGCGGTCACGTGATGCTCACCCGGCCCCGCCGGCGCAGGAGCGCGGTGGCGGCCGCCGAGGCCCCCGCGAGCGCCACCGCCTCGACGCGCCCGCCCCGCAGCGCCCAGGCGGCCTGGAGGGGCACCATCGCTTGGATCCCCGCCCTCGTCGCCGACCGCGCCGCGCCGGCGGAGCGGTCCTGGGCGGCCCGGAGCTGGCCGGGGAGGCACGCGGCCGCGTACGCGGCCGCCGCCGCGACCGCGCCCCCGCGGGCCCACCCCCTGGCGGGGGCGGTCCCGGGGCGGGCGAGCGCCGCCGCGGCCGTCCCGGCGGCGACGACCGCGGTGGTGACGGCGGCGGACGTCCCGACCGCCGTCGTCGTGCCGTGCACCTCCCCGCGGGAGAGCACGGTGACGCCGAGGGTGTGCACCGCGAGCGCGGCCGCCGCGGGCAGGGCGGGCCGCACGCCGGTCGGCGCCGCGCCGAGCAGCACGTCGAGGCCGCGGCACGCGGCCATGACGAGCGGCCCCGACCGGCTGTCCTTCGCGACCAGGTCGTAGGTCAGGACGCAGGCGGCCAGGGGCACGGCGACGGTCAGCGCGGCCCGCCCGCCGCCGAGCGCGGCCAGGGTCACGCCGGCGCCGGTGAGGGCGGCGCCCGTCGCCAGGGCCTGCCCGGGGGTGACCCGGCCCGAGGGGATCGGCCGCTCCGGCCGCTCGACGGCGTCCAGGTCGCGGTCGGCGTAGTCGTTGAGCGCCATGCCGCCCAGGTACAGGCACGCCGACGCCACGGGCAGGAGCACCCGGCGGCGGGCGGGGCCGCGCCCGGGCGACGACGCCATGCCGGCGAGCGTGTCGCCGAGCACCGTCAGCGCCGCGGGGGCGCGGACGAGCTCCGCGGCGTCGCGGGGCGTCACCGGCGCGCCTGGTCCGCCGCGCGCACCGCCCACGCGGCGAGGTCGGCGGCCTGCGACGCGGCGTCGTGCACCGAGGACGCCCACGGGTCCTTGAAGAAGAACCCGAGCTCCGGGACGGGGCCGGCGACGCCGGCGGCGTGGGCGAGGGCGAGGAGCCGGGCGAGGTCGAGCACCATGGGGGCGGCCAGCATGGAGTCGTAGGCGCTCCACGTGGTCTGCAGGGTCAGGCGCGAGCCGAGGAACCCCTCGACGTGCACGTGGTCCCACGCGACCTTCGTGTCGCCGAGGTCGGGCACGTTGTCGATGTGCAGGGGCGTGACGTCGCTGCCGGTGAGGTCGTGCAGGCCGCGGGTCTTCGTGGCGAGCTTGCTGCGCGCGGCCTCGGGGTCGGCCAGGGTCGCGCCGTCGCCGCCGCCGAGCAGGTTGGTGCCGGCCCACGACAGCACGCGCAGGCCCCGGGCGGTGAAGGCCGGCGCCAGGACGGTGCGCAGCCAGGTCTGCCCGGTCTTGCCGTCCTGCCCCGCGACGGGGAGCCCGGCCTCCGTGGCCAGCCGGGTGAGGGCCGGCAGGGACATCCCCGCCGACGGCGTGAACGCGGCGTACGGGGCGCCGGCGAGCACCGCCGCGTACGCGGAGACGGACGACGCCGGCAGCACGGCGCGGCCCGGGTCGGTCAGCGCGGTGCGCAGCGCGGCCACGTCGTCGTGCTCGCGGGTCGGCGTGACCGGGGGCTCGGTCGCCGAGACGTCGACGACCACCACCCGCGCGAGGCCGTGGCGCTCGCGGAACCCGGTGATGTCGGTGGCGAGCCGGTCGGCGGCGTCCTGCTGGCTGCCCCGGTGCTCGGCCGGGTCGTAGCCGGTGCGGACGTCGGCGTCCGCGACCTCGAGCGCGTGGTGGGTGGCGGCCAGGAGCCGCGGCGGGATCATGCCCGCCTCGACGAGGCCCTCGGCGCGCTTCGTCATCGTCGTGGGGGAGAGGTCGTGCCCGCCCACGACGAGGTCGCCGAACGCGGGCATCGGGACGTCCTCGAACCCGGCACCCGCGGTGACGCAGCCCGTCGCGGGGGCGTGCCCCTCGGAGAGCGCCGCCAGCCCGAGGGTGGCCGTCGTGGCGACCGAGCCGTGCGCGCCGACGAGCCAGAGGCCCGTACGTCCGGTCGGGTGGTGGTGGTCCGCTGTGGCGTGGTGCATCGTCGCTCCCCGAGGTCGGCGGTGCTCGGCGCCGAGCACCACGTCGAGGGCCCCTCTGCCCCCGACGGCCGCCACGCTAGCGAGGCTTCTGACGGTCCGCAATCAAAAGATGGATCTCGTACCGTCGAATGGTGGGGTCCGGTCGACAGGTTCCGCCGTGGGCACCGTCGCCCGACGTGCGTCGGGCGCGCCGGCGGCCCGGGTCACGCCGAGGGGCGCGCTCCCGTGCCGGGCTCGCCCGTGGCACGCAGCATGACGACGTCGTCGTGCTGCACGCCCCCGACGTCGTACGTGCGCGTGCCCGCGACCTCGAAGCCGTGCTTGCGGTAGAACGCCTGGGCCCGCACGTTCTGGCCGTTGGTGCCGAGCCACAGCGGGGCGGCGACGCCGGCCGCGGACCCGAGCTCGGCGGCCGCGGCGGCGGCCCCGTCGAGCAGGTGCGCCGCGACGCCCCCGCCCAGCGCCTCGGGGTGCACGTAGATCTTGGACAGCTCCGCGTACGGGCCTGGGCCCGCGACGGCGCGGAGCACCGCGCGCTCCTCGGCACCGGCGGGCTCGCCGAACGCCACGAGCGCGTAGCCGAGCAGCGGGGGTACGTCGTCGGAGGTCGCGCCCCTCCTGCCGCCCGCCTCGTCGACCGCCACCAGGAGCGCGTGGCGGTCGGACACGGCCCACGCACGGAAGTCGGCCGGCGCGAGGTGCGCGGCGACGTGCGCGGCCATGGTGGCGACCGGCGTCCCGGGCGGGCAGGCGAGCGGGAACGTGAGGGCGGCGAGCCATGCGACGTGGGCCGCCTCGGCGGCGCGGGCGGGGCGGACGAGGACGGACGCGGGGCGCGGGACGGCGGTCGGCGGGGTGGTCACGCGACGATTCTCGCGCGCCCGGAGGGCGTGTGCGCCGCGTCACCGCGGACGGAGTTGGCCGGGTGCCGTGGAGCGTGTAATGTTCTACGACGTCAGCCCGACAGGGAGACGGACACCGAAGAGCATGACCGGGACACCGGGCAGCTCGGGTGGCCGACCGGGGTTGGAACTCACTACGAGAACGGGTTAGCATTCGTGCGCCCCGGACATCGTTCGTGGGGCTTGCCGATGAAAGTCGGACGGTCCGAAACCTGGAAAACAGGCGGTTGGAACGGCCGGAAAGAATCTGGTAAGTTTGAGGGGTTGCCCCGGCGGGGTCGGAATCGAAGGGTTCTGGTCTTGTGGGTGTGCGTCGGTTGTTTGAGAACTCAACAGTGTGTTTGATAGTCAATGCCAATTATTTGGAATCTTTGATGGTTCCTAT
>NZ_JBHVFQ010000018.1:0-83107 GCF_042801555.1 Isoptericola sp. NPDC057559 | reverse complement strand
GGTCCGGTCTCGAGGTCGCCGACGTGCTGGAGGGTGACCTGCTCGGCGTCACGGTCGGCAGGGCGACGCTCGCCTACGCGCTCGGCGTCGCCCCCGTCGTGCAGGCCACGGTGCGCCGGGTCGACCATGACCTCCTCGACCCAGCAGACCGGGCCGTCGGCGAAGAACGTCAGGTGCGCGCCGGCGAGCAGGTAGCCCAGCGGCCCGGGGCCGACGGCGGCGTCGGTGACGACGGCGACCAGCGAGTCCTCGCGTGCCGCGAGCGTGGCGAAGGACGACTCGAAGACCTCGCGCCGGGGCCGGAAGCTGGTGGCGAGGTCGCGGGCGAGCGGCCACACCGCGGCGGCGTCGTCGGGCCGGGCGGGCCGGACGGTCGGCAGCGGCATGGTGGCACCGTAGCGCGAGGCGACGTCGCGGTTCCTCCGCGTCCCGCGACGAGACCCGGAGGAACCGCGACGTCGACCGCGGGTCAGGCCACGCGGGTCCGGGGCGCGTTCTCGGCGGTCTTCGCCGGGTCGCGCTCGACGACGCCACCGAGCACCTCGTCGATGCGCGCCATGAGCTCGGCGGGGATGGTCACGCCGGACGCCTTGACGTTCTCCGCGACCTGCTCGGGCCGGGACGCGCCGACCAGCGCGGCGGCGACGTTGTCGTTCTGGAGCACCCAGGCGACGGCGAGCTGCGCCATCGACAGGCCGAGCTCGTCCGCGACGGGCCTCAGGCCCTGCACCCGCGTGAGGACGTCGTCGTCGAGGAAGCGCCGGATGCTCTGCGCGCCGCCCTTGGTGTCCGTCGCGCGCGAGCCGGCGGGCAGCGGCTGGCCGGGCAGGTACTTGCCGGACAGCACGCCCTGCGCCATCGGCGACCAGACGATCTGCGAGAGGCCGCACTCCTTCGAGGCGGGTACGACCTCCTCCTCGATGACCCGCCAAAGCATGGAGTACTGCGGCTGGGAGGAGATGAGCTGGAACCCGAGGTCCTTGGCGAGCGCGGCGCCGGCGCGGATCTGGTCGGCGGTCCACTCGGAGACGCCGATGTACAGCGCCTTGCCCTGGCGGACGATGTCGGCGAACGCCTGCATCGTCTCCTCGAGGGGCGTCTCGGTGTCGTACCGGTGCGCCTGGTACAGGTCGACGTAGTCCGTGCCGAGCCGCGTCAGGGAGCCGTCGATCGACTCCATGACGTGCTTGCGCGACAGGCCGGTGTCGTTGGGGCCGCCGGGGCCGGTGGGCCAGTAGACCTTGGTGAAGATCTCGAGCGACTCGCGCCGCTCGCCCGCCAGCGCGTCGCCGAGCACCTGCTCGGCCTTGGTGTTCGCGTAGACGTCGGCGGTGTCGAACGTCGTGATGCCGGCGTCGAGCGCGGCCCGCACGCACTGCGTCGCGACGTCGTTCTCGACCTGCGAGCCGTGGGTGAGCCAGTTGCCGTAGGTGATCTCGGAGATCTTCAGACCGCTGTTGCCGAGGTACCGGTAGTTGACCATGCGCCCACCCTAGGGCGGGCGCACGGCCGGTCGATCACTCCGGGTAGACGCCGTGCTTCTTCGACGTCGGCTTGGGCAGGCGCGAGCGGCGGATCTGGAAGGCCCGCATGACGGCGTACATCATCGTGCCCTTGGGGACGTCGTGGAACTTGGCCAGCAGGCGCTTCTTGAGCCCCCGCCACAGCAGGAACGCGTCGGCGATGGTCAGCAGCACGACGGCGTACAGCAGCATCAGCACGAGGGCCGAGATGGTGATGTTCCGGCTGAAGATGAGGTTCAGGATGATGAAGAGGAACGCGACGGGCAGGAAGAACTCGCCGAGGTTCCAGCGGGCGTCCACGTAGTCGCGCACGTAGCGCTTGACCGGGCCCTTGTCGCGAGGCGGCAGGTGGCGCTCGTCGCCGGTCTGCATCGCCTTGTACTCGAGGTTGCGCTGCTCGCGAGACTTCTCCCGCGCCGCCTTGGTCGCCGCCTTGCGGTCGTTCGGCACCAGGGGCCGCTTGTTCGCGGCCTCGGACACGCTGCGCTTGGGGGTGGGGCGCCCCTTGCCGGCGGGCGCACCGGACTGCTCGATCTCGGCGGCCGCGTCGACGGGGTCGGTGGAGTCGGGGGACGACGACGTCGCGTCGGACTTGTGGCGAGAGAACACGCACCCAGGGTAGTCGAGCGCGCGGGTAGCGTGAGCCGCGTGACCGACACCCCCGCCCCCTCCCCGGCCGCCCCGCCGCACGACGACGCCGCCGCCACCCTGCGCGCGCACGTCGAGCGGCAGTTCCCCGAGCTCCAGGCCGACCTGGAGCGCCTGGTGCGCATACCGAGCGTCTCGGCGGCCGCCTTCGACCAGACCCACGTGGCCACCAGCGCCGACGCCGTGGCCGCGCTGCTGAGCGACGCGGGCCTGCCGGACGTGCGCATCCTGAGCTCGGCCCGCCCGGACGGGACGCCCGGTGCGCCCGCCGTGGTCGCGCGCCGCCCTGCTCCCGAGGGCCGACCCACCGTGCTGCTGTACGCCCACCACGACGTCCAGCCGCCCGGCGACGCCGCGGCGTGGGCCACCGACCCGTTCGTGCCCGTCCAGGTGGGCGAGCGCCTCTACGGGCGCGGCGCCGCGGACGACAAGGCCGGGCTGGTCGCGCACGTCGGCGCGCTGCGGGCGCTCACCGCGCTCGCCGCCGAGACCGGAGCGGACCTGCCGGTCGGCATCACCGTCTTCGTCGAGGGCGAGGAGGAGTCCGGCTCCCCGAGCTTCCGGCAGTTCCTCGCCGACCACCGCGAGCTGCTCGCCGCCGACGTCATCGTCGTCGCCGACTCCACCAACTGGAAGGTCGGCGTGCCGGCCCTGACCACCTCGCTGCGCGGCCTGGTGGACGGCGTCGTCGAGGTCGAGGTGCTCGGGCACGCGGTGCACTCCGGCATGTTCGGCGGCCCGGTGCTCGACGCGAACACCCTGCTGGCCCGCCTCATCGCCACCCTGCACGACGACGCGGGCAACGTCGCGGTGCCCGGCCTGGTGAGCGGCCCGGAGCCGGAGGTCGACTACGACGAGGCGGCGTTCCGCGCCGACTCCTCGGTGCTCGACGGCGTGGAGCTCGCGGGCGAGGGCACGATCGCGGGCCGGTTGTGGACCAAGCCGGCGCTGTCCGTCATCGGCATCGACGCCACGAGCGTCGCGCACGCGTCGAACACGATCGCCGCCCGCGCGGCGGCGAAGCTGTCGCTGCGCATCCCGCCGGGCCAGGAGCCGCAGGCGGCGGAGGACGCCCTGCGCGCCCACCTGGAGGCGGCGGCGCCGTTCGGCGCGCGCGTCACCTGGCGGCCGGGGGAGCAGGGGCGGGCGTTCCACGCCGCCGGCGACTCCGCCGCGATGCGCGCCGCCCGGGCCGCGTTCGCCGCCGCGTGGGGCACCGACCCGGTGGACATCGGCGTCGGCGGCTCCATCCCGTTCATCGCCGACCTGCTCGAGTTCTTCCCCGACGCCTCCGTGCTGGTCACGGGCGTCGAGGACCCGGACTCCCGCGCGCACGGCGCCGACGAGTCGGTGCACCTGGGCGAGCTGCGCAAGGTCGTGCTGGCCGAGGCGCTGCTGCTGCGCCAGGTCGCGGCGCAGGGCTGACCCGGTGCCGGGCGCCGGTCCCGCGGACCCGCACGGCGGCGCGTTCGACCGCGCCGCCGCGCGGGCGAGCATGGTGCCGCTGCTCCCGTGCGGCGGCGACGAGTCCGACCTCGACGCCCTGGTGGAGTTCTGGACCGCGCTCGGCCTGGAGACGACGTACCGGCAGCGCCGCCCGAACCCGTTCGTCGCGTTCGGCCGCGGCGGCATCCAGGTGCAGTACTACGGGATGCCGGGGTGGGACCCCGAGCAGAGCCACTCGTCGTGCGTGCTCGTCGTCCCGGACACGCAGCCCGTGCACGACGCCTTCGCGGCGGGGCTGCGCACGCTGCTGGGCCGGCTGCCCCTCGCCGGCGTGCCACGGATCACCCGGCCGCGCCGGCGGGCGAACAACGGGGGCCTCAGCGGGTTCAGCCTCGTGGACCCCGCGGGGAACTGGGTGCGCGTGACCCGCGCGCCCGACGCGCCCGTGGTCGCCGGGGAGGGCGGCACCACGACGTGGACCTCGGGTGGCGGCGGCCCCCTCGCCAGGGCCCTCGAGAACGCCGTCGTCGTCGCCGACTCGCACGGGGACGTCGCCCAGGCCCGCAAGGTGCTCGGCGGCGCCCTGCGACGGGCGCGGACGGGCGCGGACGCCCCGTCGACGGCGGAGGTCGCGCCGGTGCTCGCCTATCTGGCGGAGCTGGCGGTGCGTGCCGGCGAGGGGAGCGAGGCGCGGGAGCTCCGCGCGGAGCTCGAGGCGCTGCCGGCGGTCTCCGACGACGACGCCGTCGCGCTCGCGGGTGCGCTCACGGACGTGCGGGCGCTGCCGGACGTGCCGGAGGGGTGAGCACCTAGGGGCCGGCGGTGTCCGGGGAGCCGGGGGCCTCGTCGGCGGGAGCGATCGCCGTGCGGACGGCGTCGAGGGCGGCGGCGGCGTCCTGGGCTCGTCCGTCGTGCAGCGCGGCCTCCAGCCGCTGCGTCGCCCCGGCGAGCTCCAGGTCCCCGAACGTGCTCGCGGACCCGGTCACGGTGTGGCAGAGGTGCTCCGCCTCCTCCCGCGCGGCCCGGTCGAGCGGGGCGCCCGGTGCGTCCAGGAGCTCCAGGATGCGCCGCGCACGGCCGACGTTGCGCGCGCGGGCCCGGCGGGCGAGGACCACGACGGCGTCGCCGAGCCCGCCCTCCGGGTCGGCGGAGGTCACGCGTCCCACCCCAGCGCGGCCGCGAGCTCGTCCGACAGCCGCAGCGGGTCGAACGGCTTGGTGAGCACGGCGACGGCGCCCAGGCCGTCGAGGCGCGAGATCTCCGGGGTGCCGACCTTCGCCGTGAGGAAGACGACCGGCACGTCGACCAGCTCCGGGACGGCACGGATGCGGCCCAGCACCGTGGGCCCGTCGTGCACCGGCATCATGACGTCGAGGAGGATCGCGTCCGGCCGCACGCGCCGCGCGACCTCCAGCCCCGCCGTCCCGTCGCCCGCCGTGTGCACCTCGTGCCCGCCGACGGCCGACAGCGCCAGTGCGGCCACCTCCCGGATCGACGGGTCGTCGTCGATGACGACCACGCGTCGGCCCCCCGTCGCCACGTGTTGTTCCCCCTCGTCCGCCTGCCCGGTCCGCTCGACCGTACCTCCCGGCGGCCTCCGGCGCTCTCCGTCGCCCGAACCCCCGTGCCCCGTGCGGAGAGCGGAGCACGCCAACCTCTCCTAACCTCGGCCCCATGGGGGATGCGCGACAGACGACGGCGCGGGGGCACCGCACCTTCGTGCGCTGGTGCTGGGCCGCAGGCGTCGGGGTGCTGGCGCTGGTGGTGGTCCTGGCCGGACCGATGGACCAGGCGGCGCGGGCCGAGCTCTCGAGGACGGCGATCGCCGCCGCGGGCGTCGTCGCGGCGTTCAGCTGCGGGTGGCGGGCCGTGCGGTCGGCCGGACGCCGGCGGCGGGCCTGGGGGCTGCTGGCCGTCGGCGGCGTCGTGGGCGTGCTCGGCAACGTCTACGCGGTGGCCGTAGGAGACCCGGACACCGGGGACGTCGCGTACATCGCGGCGCTGGCGCTCGGCGTCGTCGGCCTGGCCCTGTTCCCGACGGTGCGCCCCCGCGGCCAGGAGGTCGTGCGGATGCTGCTCGACAGCATCGTCGTCGGCGGCTCGGTGCTGTACATCGCGGTGTTCGCCGTCGCGCTGGAGGGGCGCACCTTCTCCTCGACGCCGGCCCTCACCGCCTACGCGCTGCCCGTGGTCGACGCCCTCCTCGCGACCTTCGCGGTGCTGGTGCTCAACCGGTCCAGCGCCGCGGAGCGCGTGCCGCTCGGCCTCGTCGGCAGCGGGTTCGTCCTGTACGCCGTGGCGGACGTGTCGTTCGCGCTCCTCACGGCCCAGGGCGGCTTCACGTTCGGCAGCCCGATCGATGCCGCGTGGGTGGGCGGCTACCTCGCGATCGCGGTCGCCGCGCGCCACCCCGCCGCCTCGGGCAGCCCGTTGGCGGACGAGCGCGCCAAGGGGTCGGCGGTGCTCGGCACGGTCGTGACGTTCGGCATCTTCCTCGCCGCCGCCCTCGTGCGGGTCGGCCAGGCCGGGCAGGCGTTCCCGTGGGTGGCGAACGCGCTCTGGACGGCGGTCCTCGTGGCGGTCGTCGTCCGGCAGATCCTCGTGGTCGTCGACAACGAGTCGCTGCGGCACGACCTCGAGCGCCGCGTGGAGCTGCGCACCGCGCAGCTGCGCGCGCTGGCCAGCGAGCGGGAACGCACCCTCGAGTCGGTGGCCGACGGCATCTACGGCGTCGACACCGCCGGCCGGGTCACGTTCGTCAACGCCGCGGGCGCCCGGACCCTGGGGGTCACCGCCGCCGACCTCGTCGGCCACGACGCCCACGAGACGTTCCACGCGCCCGCCGCCGACGGCACCCCCTACCCGTCCGACCGGTGCTACATCACCGAGGCGGTGCGCGACGGCGTGACGGCCACGGCCGAGCAGGACGTCTACCGGCGGCTGGACGGCAAGGACGTCCCCGTCGAGGTCACGGCGAGCCCCCTGCGCGCCGACGGCGAGGTGACCGGGGCCGTGGTGGTCTTCCGCGACGTCACGGAGCGGCGCGAGGTGGAGCGCATCAAGGACGAGTTCGTCTCCGTCGTGAGCCACGAGCTGCGCACGCCGCTCACCTCGATCCGCGGCGCGCTCGGACTCCTCGACAGCGGCGTGCTCGACCGGTCGTCCGAGCAGGCCGCGCGCATGGTGCGCATCGCCCTGACCAGCAGCGAGCGGCTCGGCCGGCTCGTCGACGACATCCTCGACGTCGAGCGCATGGACGCCGGGACCACGCCCCTCGAGCTGGCCGACCACCAGGTCGACGCCCTGGTCGCGGCCGCCGTGGAGCAGGTGTCCATCCAGGCCGACGAGGCCGGGGTGGTGCTGGCGCCCGCGAGCAGCGACGACGTCATGCGGGTCGACGGCGAGCGCGTCGTGCAGACGCTCGTGAACCTGCTCAGCAACGCCGTGAAGTTCTCCCCGCGGGGCGGCACGGTCCGGGTGGCCGCCGTCCCGGTGGGCGAGCTGACGGAGGTGCGCGTCGACGACGAGGGGCGGGGGATCCCGCCCGACAAGCTCGAGGCGGTGTTCCGCCGCTTCGAGCAGGTGGACGCCTCCGACGCGCGCGAGCGCGGCGGTACCGGCCTCGGCCTCGCGATCGCCCGCAGCATCGTCGAGCGGCACGGCGGCCGCATGTGGGCCGTGAGCGAGGGGGAGGGGCGCGGCTCCAGCTTCCGGCTCACGCTGCCGCGCGTCGTCTCGGCCATGGCGGCGCCCGCCGTGCCGGACGCGCCGGACGATGACGGCCCGGCGACGCGCGTGGTGGTGGTCGACGACGACCCGTACGTCGTGGAGGTGCTGCGCGAGGTGCTCGAGCTGCGCGGCTACGACGTGGTGGGGGTGACCGACGGCCGCGCGGCGGTCGACGTCGTCGAGGACGAGCACCCCGCGGCCATCGTGCTCGACCTGGCGATGCCCGGCACCGGTGGCACGGAGATCCTCCGACACCTCCGGCGGTCGGCGGCGACGGCGCAGCTGCCGGTCGTCGTGGTGTCGGGGACGGCCCCGGCCGACGCTCGGGAGACCGCGGCGCTCGCGGACGGCTGGCTGGTCAAGCCCGTCGACCCCGACCGGCTCGTCGAGACGGTCCGCGAGGTGATCCGGCTGCGTCCCCACCACGACCGGGTGCTGGTGGTCGAGGACGACGATGGCCTCCGGGACGTCCTGGTGACCGTCCTGGAGAACGGCGGCCTGGACGTGATCCCGGCCCGGGGCGTGGCCGAGGCGCGCGTGGCGCTCGCGCGGGGCGAGGAGCCGGACCTCGTGGTGCTCGACCTGCGGCTGCCCGACGGGTCCGGGAAGGACCTCGTGGCCGACCTGCGCCGCAGCGGGCGGCTGCGCCACGTCCCCCTCGTCGTGTACTCGGGGGCAGAGGTCGGGTCGCGCGAGCGGGACGACCTGCGACTCGGCAGTACCGTTTTCCTCACGAAGGGGAAGAAGGCACCGGACGCCGTCCTGCGCCCCGTGCTCGACCTCCTGGATGCGGCGTCCGGCCGCGTCGCCCCCGTGCCCCCCGACCCGTCGAACCCGAGGACCCCATGACCGAGCCCCTGACCATCCGCGTGAGCGCCGGCACCGGGAGCGGGCGCACCACCCTCGCGGCGTTCGACGCCGCGCTCGTCGCCGCCGGAGTCGGCGACTTCAACCTGGTGCGCCTCAGCTCCGTGGTCCCCCCGGGCAGCGTCGTCCTCGAGGTCGACGGCCCGGACCAGCTGCAGGGGGAGCACGGCGACGCGCTGTGGTGCGTGTACGCCGCGGGGTACGCGTCGCTGCCGGGCCACGAGGCGTGGGCTGGGGTGGCGTGGTCGCGCCGCGACGACGGCAGCGGCGCGGGCCTGTTCGTCGAGCACGACGGGCCGTCGCACGAGCAGGTCGCCACCGACCTCACGCACAGCCTCGAGGACCTGTCGACGACCCGCGGCGGCACCTACGCCCCGGAGGGGCGCATGGTCACCGGGCTGACGTGCGAGACGCTCCCGGTGTGCGCGGTCGTCGTCGCGACCTACCGGCGAGCAGGCTGGGAGGAGCAGGGCCGTGCACGCTGACGTCACGTTCGAGCCGACCGTGTCCGGCGACGTCGCCGACGGCTTCTGGCGCCTCTACCTGGAGGCGTTCGAGCCGCTGCGCACGCGCGCCGCGGCGCGGCACGTGCTGCACCGCGAGGAGTTCGACGAGGAGATGGCCGACCCGCGCGTGCTGAAGCTCCTCGCGCACGACCGGGCCGGCGAGCCGGTCGGCCTGACGACGCTCGCGACGGACCTGGCCGCGGTGCCGTGGGTGAGCCCGGAGTTCTTCGCGGCCCGCTACCCGGAGCACGCCGCGCGCGGCGCGGTCTGGTACATCGGCTTCACGCTCGCGCACCCCGGTCGGCGCGCCACGCGCACCTTCATGGACATGATCGACGCGCTGGTCGCCCACCTCGCCGAGCACCGGGTGGTGTGCGCGTACGACGTGTCCCGCTTCAACGACGACTCGCTGCGGTTCGCCGACAACCTGCGCCGCCGGCTGGAGCGCACGCAGGACGTCACGGTGGAGACGGTCGACCGCCAGACCTACTACGCGACCACGTTCCACTGACCGCCGGCGGGCCGGCTCAGACCCGGCCGGCGTCCCGGTGGGCGACGTCCACGGCCCGCGCCCACGCGGCGACGTCGGCGGGGAGCTCGGGGCTCCGCGGCGGCGCGTCGTGGCCCATCAGCGCGACGACGTCGGGGGCGGGGACACGCGCGTTGCCGGGGCCCAGGAACCGCCCGGCCACGTAGCCGCGGGCGTAGAGGCGGCCCTTGCAGGTGAAGGCCTGCTCCATGTAGACGACGCGCTCGTCCCACCCGAGCACGCGGGTCGTGATCTCGAACCGGTCCCACAGCTGCAGGGAGCGCTTGTACGTCATCGTCGACGCGGCGACGACGGGGTACCACTTGCGGTCGCCGATCTTCGCGAACCCGTCGAGGTCGGCGATGAAGTTCGAGCGCGCCACGTCCATCATCTGCAGGTACGAGCCGTTGTTCACGTGCAGGTACAGGTCGAGGTCGCCGGGGTGCACCCGCATCGTCGTCACGGAGGGGTCGAGCAGGCCCTGGCCGGGGACGGGCTTGCGCGGCCGCAGGGAGGCCCAGGTGAGCTGGATCATTCGAGTCACCCGCGCAGGCTATATCGGCGACCGCCGGTATCAGGTACCCGACGGTGCGGGGCGCGGGAGGCGGCGCTAGACCGGGGGAGCCGGGTCGTACTGGATGCCGCGCCGCACGGCGCGGGCGACCTCCGGCGACTCCAGGCGGGCCACGAGGTGCAGGGCCATGTCGATCCCGGCCGAGACCCCGGCCGCCGTGACGACGTCGCCGTCGTCGACGAACCGCGCCTCGGTGTCCACCACGACGCTCGGGTCGAGCTGTGCGAGCTCGTCGTAGTGGTCGCGGTGCGTCGTCGCGGGCCGTCCCGCCAGCAGGCCCGCCGCCGCGAGCACGAGCGCCCCGGTGCACACGCTCGCGAGGAGCGGCGTCTGGAGGCGCACCTGCCGCAGCCACTCC
Source organism: Isoptericola sp. NPDC057559 (assembly GCF_042801555.1). Lineage (NCBI taxonomy): Bacteria > Bacillati > Actinomycetota > Actinomycetes > Micrococcales > Promicromonosporaceae > Isoptericola > Isoptericola sp. NPDC057559. The sequence goes on along the minus strand of NZ_JBHVFQ010000018.1, from coordinate 72,927 downwards.
AGGTGCGCCGGGTCGGCGATCATGGCGCGCGTGCCCCAGCCGCCCGGGTACACGAGCACGTGCAGCGGCCCGACGTCGTCGGCGGAGTGCGCCGGCACGAGCCGGAGGCCCTTCGCCAGCCGCACGCCCTCGCCGTCGCGCGAGAACGTGCTCACGTGCGGCTTGAGCCCCGACTCGACGAGCGAGTGCTGCTCCCAGGCGGCGAGCACCTCGAACGGCCCGACGACGTCGAGCTCCTCGGCGTCGTCGAACACGAGGATCCCGATGTGGAGCCCGCTGTCCGTGCTCATGCCTTCTCCCGTGTCCCGGGCCGTGCGGCCCCCGGTCAGATCCCCGGCAGCGCCAGCATCTGGTCGAGCGCCACGCGCGCCCAGTGGGCGTCGTCGGCGTCGACCACGATCCGGTTGACCACGCGCCCCTCGACCAGGGACTCCATCGCCCACACCAGGTGCGGCAGGTCGATGCGGTTCATGGTCGAGCAGAAGCACACGGTCGAGTCGAGGTAGTGCACCTGCTTGTCCGGGTGCGCCTTGGCGAGGCGCCGCACCAGGTTGAGCTCGGTGCCGATCGCCCAGGAGCTGCCGGGCTCGGCGGACTCCAGGGCCTTGATGATGTACTCCGTCGAGCCGACCCGGTCGGCGGCGGTGACGACCTCGTTCTTGCACTCGGGGTGCACCATCACCTCGACGCCGGGCACCTTCGCCCGGACGTCCTCGACGTTGCGCACGGAGAACCGGCCGTGCACGGAGCAGTGCCCGCGCCACAGGATCATGCGCGCGTCGCGCAGCTGCTGCTCGGTGAGGCCACCCAGCGGCTTGCGCGGGTCGTACACCACGCAGTCGTCCAGGCTCATGGCGAGCTGGAGGACGGCCGTGTTGCGGCCCAGGTGCTGGTCGGGCAGGAAGAGCACCTTGCCGGTGCCCTCGACGCCACCCACGCGGTCGAACGCCCAGCGCAGCGCGACCTGGGCGTTGGACGACGTGCAGACGGTGCCGCCGTGCCGGCCGGTGAAGGCCTTGATCGCGGCGGAGGAGTTCATGTACGTCACCGGCACGGTGTCGTCGGCGATCCCGACGTCCTGCAGCACGGACCAGGCCTCCTCGACCTGACCGATCTCCGCCATGTCGGCCATGGAGCAGCCGGCGGCGAGGTCGGGCAGCACGACCTGCTGCGCGTCCGACGTGAGGATGTCGGCGCTCTCGGCCATGAAGTGGACGCCGCAGAAGAGCACGAACTCCGCCTCGGGGCGGGCGGCCGCCTCGCGCGCGAGCTTGAAGGAGTCGCCCGTGACGTCCGCGAAGTCGATGACCTCGTCGCGCTGGTAGTGGTGCCCGAGGACGAACGCGCGCTCGCCCAGCGCGGCGCGCGCGGCGCGGGCCCGGTCCACCAGGTCGGGGTCGGACGGCGCGGGCAGCGCCCCCGTGCACTCGACGCCGCGCTCGGAGGCGAGGTCGCGGCCCTGGCCGAGCAGCAGCAGCGCGGAGGGTGCGGGCTCGGCGAAGCCGGTCGAGGCGCCGGTCGGGGTGCCCGCGGTGTCGTTCAGCAGGGTGGTCACCCGCTCATGTTTCCACAGCGCACGCGTGCGCGAGGCCGTGCGTCCGGCCCGCGGCGTCGTCCCGCGGGCTCCCGCCGGACCCGTCGGCGTCCCGGCTGTGCCACGATCACGGCATGCACGTGCTGCTCTGCGTCGCCGAGGACGCCGACCTGGCCCAGGGGCTCGCGACCGCGTGGCGCGAGGCCGCGCCGTCCTGCGAGGTGCGGACCGCGGTGGTGCCCGGGGCCGCGCCCGCCCCGCCCGGCCACGGCGGGCCCGTCGGGGTGTTCGTCCCGCTGGACGCGCTGGGCCTGACGTCGGTGGCCGCGCCCGGGACGGGCCCGCTGGGCGCGGCGGCCGGCGCGGCGGACCTCGTGGTCGTGCACCTGGCGGTCCTGGACGCGACGACGCTGCGCGAGGGCCTCGTGGCCGCCGCCGTCCGTGCCGCTGCGCCCCTCGCGGTGCCCGTCGTGCTGCTGGTCGGCCGCAGCGAGGTCTCGCGACGTGAGTGGTCCGGGGCGGGCGTCAGCGGGGTGCACGAGACCGGGGCGGACGTCGTGGCGGCGACGGCGCGCGTGGCGCGGACGTGGGCGCCGTCGTGGGCCTGACGCGGCCTGACGTTGCCTGACGTGGCCCGACGTGGCCCGACGCGGCCCGACGCGGCCCGACGCGGCCCGAGGACCGCCGGTCCGGGCGTGCGGCACGCAGGCTGTGAGCCGCGTCATCGCGTCCGCGAGATTCGCGCGTAGGATCGGGAACAGCCGCAAAGGTCCGTCTGTTGGAGGAAGCATGACCGACACCACCGAGATCGCCACGCACGGCGTGGACCTGTCCGACGTCGCCGCCGACAAGGTTCGCAGCCTGCTCGAGCAGGAGGGCCGCGACGACCTGCGTCTGCGTGTGGCCGTCCAGCCCGGCGGCTGTTCCGGCCTGATCTACCAGCTCTACTTCGACGAGCGTCTGCTCGACGGGGACGCGCTGCGCGACTTCGACGGCGTCGAGGTCGTCGTGGACCGCATGAGCGTGCCCTACCTCGAGGGCGCGAAGATCGGCTTCGCGGACACCATCGAGAAGCAGGGCTTCACGATCGACAACCCGAACGCCGGCAGCTCCTGCGCCTGCGGCGGCTCGTTCAGCTGAGCCGCTGATCCCGGCCTCCGACGGCCCGGTCGCCCCTCTCAGGGGTGGCCGGGCCGTCGTCGTGCGCGGGCGTCGTGCTCACGGCCCGGCGGCGAGCCGCACCGTCAGCACCCACACGGCGTCACCCTCGTCCGGTTCGCGGAGCTCGGGGTCGCCCGCCATGGCGTGACCGCGCATCCGCGCCCACGCGGGGACGTCGTGCCGGGCGGCGGGGTCGGTCGACAGCACGGTGACGAGCGTCCCGGCGGGGAGGTCGCGGGCGGCCGCCGCGAGCCGGATCACCGGCAGCGGGCAGCGCAGGCCACGGGCGTCGACCACGACCGTGCCGGTGTCGTCCCCGGGGTGCGCGGTCACAGCCCGCTCACCCCGAGCACGTCGCGGACCCGCCGGACCGCACCGGGCAGCACGGCCAGGAAGCGCTCGACGTCGTCCTCCGTCGTGGAGCGGTCCAGCGCGACCCGGACGTTCCCGTGCGTGAGCACGCCCATCGCCGCGAGCACGTGGGAGGGCTCCAGGGTGCTCGACGTGCACGCGGAGCCCGAGCCGACGGCGAAGCCGGCCCGGTCCAGCTCGGTCACCAGCGCCTCGCCGTCGACGTAGAGGCAGGAGAAGGTCACGACGTGGGGGAGCCGGTCGTCCGGGTCGCCCACGACCTCGACGTCGGGGACCGCCGCGACGGCGGCCCGCACGCGGCCCACGAGCGCGCGGCGTCGCGCGTCCTCGGCGACCCGGTCGGCGACCGTGGCCTGCAGCGCGACGGCCGCGGCGAACGCCGCGGGCACGCTCACGCCGCCGGGCGCCCACGGGTCGGCGTCCTCGGGGCCGGGCGGCACGGTCCGCACGCGCTGGCGCACCGCGAGGACGCCGACGCCCGCCGGGCCGCCCCAGTCGGAGGGCTGGGCGGCGAGGAGGTCCCAGGCGTCGGGCACGTCGTCGTGGCCGAGGCTCGCGCCGGCGTCCACGAGGAGGGGCACGCCGGCGGCGCGGGCGGCCTCGTGGGCGGCGCGCAGCGGCTGGCGCGTCCCGACCTCCCCGTTGGCGTGCTGGAGCGCGGCGACCGCGACACCGGGTGCGGCGACGGCGGCGCGGAAGGCGTCGAGGTCCACGCGGCCGTGGCGGTCGACGCCGACCGTCACCCGGGCCCCGCCGTGCGCCGCGGCGGACGCGGAGGCGGCGTGCAGCACCGCGGCACGCTCGGTCTCCCCGACGACGACGTCGCCGCCGGCGCGCCGCCGGGCCTCGGCGGTGCCGAGCACGGCGGCGTGGAGCGCGGCGACGTGGCCGGCGGTGAACCGGACCTCCTCGGTGCGCGCCCCGAGGACGGCCGCCACGGCCTCCCGGGCGCCGTCCAGCAGCCGGGCGGCACGGCGCCCCTCCGTGTGAAGACGGCGCGGGTCGGCCCAGCCGTCCTCGAGCGCCTGCAGCAGCCCCTGCCGCGCCAGCGGGTGCAGCGGCGCGCCGCCCCCGTTGTCGAGGTGCACCCGCGCGGCGGGCGCCGGTGTCGCGCGTGCGGGCGAGGTCGCGGGGGAGGGGGGCGCGGCGGGATCGGTGGTGTCCGTCACAGGTGTGCTCCGTGGGGGATGACGTGCGGCGCGACGGCCGGCGGACGGCGCGCGACGGGGCGCGGAACCCGCACCCAGGGCACGATCGTGCCATCTTCGGCGGGTCGGGGCGGGGCGCCGATCGGGCCGGCGGGCGGCCGAGGATCTGACACCCGAGGGCAACGATCTGACACTCCGCAGGGGTCTGTGTGCAACGAGCAGATGTGGACGTCCCGTGCGGAAAGAGTCACGTCCCGACGGGGCTTTCGCGGCGTCGAACCTGCTCCGGGCGCGCTAGGCTGCATCACATCGAGGACGAAGGTCCCGTCTGCGCGCCCGCCCCCCAGGGCGGTGGCGTTCGGGCAGGACGTGACGTGAAAGGCCTCCCTTGCACTCGAAGAGCCCCACCCGCACCCGGCGGGTCATCCTGCGCGCGACGGTCATCGCCGGCGCCGTCGCGGTGTTGGCGTCCGGTTGTGCCAGCGACTCCGTCAAGCGCGGATACCTGCCCGGCTACAGCGACGGGGAGGTGACCAACCAGACCGAGCGAATCACCAACCTCTGGGTCGGCTCCTGGATCGCAGCGCTGATCATCGGTGTCATCACCTGGGGCCTGATGCTGTGGTGCGTCGCGGCCTACCGCAAGCGCCGCAACGACCACCAGCTCCCGGTCCAGACGCGCTACCACATGCCGCTCGAGATCATGTACACGGCCGTGCCGACGATCATGATCCTCGTCCTGTTCTTCTACACGGACCGCGACATGTCCGCCGTGAAGGACACGAGCGCCGAGCCCGACGTGAACATCCAGGTCATCGGCAAGCAGTGGAGCTGGGACTTCAACTACCTGGACGACGGCGTCTACGACTCCGGCCAGCACCTCCTGGACGTCGGCGGTCAGACCGTCGACGACGAGGTGGACGGCGCCCCGGGCACCTCGAAGGACGTCCCGACGCTGTACCTGCCGGTCGACAAGTCGGTCGAGTTCACGCTCGACTCGCGCGACGTCATCCACTCGTTCTGGATCCCCGCGTTCCTGTACAAGCAGGACATGATCCCGGGCCGCACCGGCACGTTCCAGGTGACGCCGACCCGCGAGGGCACGTACGCCGGCAAGTGCGCCGAGCTCTGCGGCGAGTTCCACTCCGGGATGCTCTTCAACGTCAAGGTCGTCTCCCAGGCGGAGTACGACGCACACATGAGCGACCTGCGCGACGCGGGGCAGACGGGCGAGCTCGGCCTCGACCTGAACCGCCAGCAGCACGCGAACTTCCCGCAGGACGACACGCTCCCGGAGGTCGAGAACTGATGGCGGCCACGACAGCCACCGCGTACGGCGCCGAGGTCATCCCCGGCCTCGCGCCGAAGCGCCAGAACCTCGGTCGCACCGTGGTCAAGTGGATCACCTCCACGGACCACAAGACGATCGGGTACATGTACCTCATCACGTCGTTCATCTGGTTCGCCGTGGGAGGCATCCTCGCCCTGCTGATCCGGGCCGAGCTGTTCTCGCCCGGCCTGCAGATCGTGCAGAGCAAGGAGCAGTACAACCAGCTCTTCACCATGCACGGCACGATCATGCTGCTGCTGTTCGCGACGCCGCTGTTCGCCGGCTTCGCCAACGTGATCATGCCGCTGCAGATCGGTGCGCCGGACGTCGCCTTCCCGCGGCTCAACATGTTCGCGTACTGGCTGTTCCTCTTCGGCGGCATCATCGCCGCGGCGGGCTTCTTCACCCCGCAGGGCGCCGCCTCCTTCGGCTGGTTCGCCTACGCACCGTTGTCGAACACGACGTTCAGTCCAGGGTTGGGCGGAGATCTCTGGGTGTTCGGCCTCGCGCTGGCGGGCTTCGGCACCATCCTCGGTGCCGTCAACTTCATCACCACGATCATCACGATGCGCGCGCCGGGCATGACCATGTTCCGGATGCCGATCTTCACGTGGAACACGCTCGTCACGAGCCTGCTGGTGCTGATGGCGTTCCCGCCGCTGGCCTCCGCGCTCTTCGCGCTGGGTGCCGACCGCCGCCTCGGGGCGCAGGTCTTCAACCCTGAGAACGGTGGCGCCATCCTCTGGCAGCACCTGTTCTGGTTCTTCGGTCACCCCGAGGTGTACATCATCGCGCTGCCGTTCTTCGGCATCGTGTCGGAGATCTTCCCGGTCTTCAGCCGCAAGCCGATCTTCGGTTACAAGGGCCTCATCATCGCGACGATCGCGATCGCGGCCCTGTCCGTCACGGTGTGGGCGCACCACATGTACGTGACCGGCGCCGTGCTGCTGCCGTTCTTCGCCTTCATGACGATGCTCATCGCGATCCCGACAGGCGTGAAGTTCTTCAACTGGATCGGCACGCTCTGGCGAGGCAAGCTCACGTTCGAGACACCGATGCTGTGGTCGATCGGCTTCCTCGTGACGTTCCTCTTCGGTGGTCTGACCGGCATCATCCTGTCGAGCCCCGCGCTGGACTTCCACCTGTCCGACTCGTACTTCGTCGTGGCGCACTTCCACTACGTCGTCTTCGGCACCGTGGTGTTCGCGATGTTCGCCGGCTTCTACTTCTGGTGGCCGAAGTTCACGGGGCGGATGCTGAACGAGCGCCTCGGCAAGGTCCACTTCTGGATGCTGTTCGTCGGCTTCCACATGACCTTCCTCATCCAGCACTGGCTGGGCGTCGAGGGCATGGCCCGCCGCTACGCGGACTACATGCCGGAGGAGGGCTTCACCTGGGAGAACCAGGTGTCGACCATCGGCGCGTTCATCCTCGCCGCCTCGACCCTCCCGTTCCTGTGGAACGTGTACACGACCTGGCGCAACGCGCCGAAGGTCACCGTGGACGACCCGTGGGGCTACGGTCGCTCGCTCGAGTGGGCCACCAGCTGCCCGCCGCCGCGCCACAACTTCACGTCGCTGCCGCGCATCCGCTCGGAGTCGCCGGCGTTCGACCTGCACCACCCCGAGGTCGCGGCGATGGAGCAGGCGCCCGGCCACGGAGCGCTGAACGCCGTGTACGGCGACTCGCAGCGCCGGGGCCAGCAGGAGGTCGTCGAGGAGCGGCGCGACAGCGCGCAGTCCGACGCGGCGCAGTCGACCACGACGGTCATCGAGGACGAGGGGGAGAACCGCAAGTGAAGATCGAGATCAAGCTCTTCCTGTTCCTCGCACCGTTCTTCGTCCTGGTGGGCGTGATCTACGGGCTCGTCACGCACTTCACGGAGCCGGTCGGCTACCTGGGCATCCCGCTCGTGGGTGCACTGATGGCCATGGTCGGTGCCTACCTCGCTCTGACGGCCCGGCGGATCGACGCGCGGCCCGAGGACGACGAAGAGGGCGAGATCGAGCAGGGCGCCGGCGACCAGGGCGTGTACTCGCCGTGGAGCTGGTGGCCTCTGGTCATCGCCGCGTCCGCCGCCATCGCGTTCCTCGGACTCGCGGTCGGCTGGTGGGTGCTCTACATCGGCTTCGTCCTCGGTGTCATCGGCCTCGTCGGCTGGGTCTTCGAGTTCAGCCGCGGACAGCACGCGCACTGACACAGCAGTAGCCGACGCGCCCCGCTCCTCCTCCGGAGCGGGGCGCGTCGTCGTTCGCCGGGCGGACACGGAACGGCAACGATCCGCGAAGGGTGCGGCCGCGCACCCCACCGTCGGGCCCTGCCGTGATGGAATGAAACCTCATCATTCCCTGAGAAGGAGCAGCACGTGCGCGTCCCCCAGAAGTCCGTGGCCCTGGCATCGGCGGGCCTGGTCGCCCTCGCACTGAGCGCCTGCGGGAGCGGAGAGCCCGCTGCCTCCACCTCTGGCGGCTCCGAGGCCGCCCAGGAGCAGACCGCCGAGATCACCACCGCGGCGGACCTCACCGACCTCGCCGAGCAGATGCAGGCGGCGCAGGAGAAGGCCACGACGTCGCACATGGAGATGACCTACGGCGGTGAGCTGGCCGACTCCGCCGGGATGAGCGAGACCACCACCACGGCGGACATCTCCTACGGCAAGACCGTCGAGGACACGGCCATGCAGATGTCCATGGGCGTCATGGGCATGGACATGGACATCATCCTGCTCGACGGCACGATCTACATGTCCATGGGCGAGCTGACGCAGGGCAAGTACCTCTCGCTGACGGCCGAGGAGATGGCCGCGGACCCGAACATGGCGGGCACCTTCGACTCGATGGAGTCGATGGACGCCGCCGCCCAGGCGGAGGCGATGGCCGACGCCGTCACGAAGTTCGAGCACACCGGCACGGAGAAGGTCGACGGCGTCGAGGCCGACGTCTACACGATGACCATCGACCCCTCGAAGCTCGAGAACGGCGCGACCGGCGTGAATGCGGACATGGCCGACCAGGTGGGGGAGATGACCCTGGTCTACAAGGTCGCCCCCGAAGGCCTGCCGGTCGCCGCGGACATCACGATGGACGTCAGCGGCCAGGAGATGGTCGTCTCGACGGCCTTCTCCAAGTGGGGCGAGCCCGTCGACATCAAGGCCCCGGCCAAGGACGAGGTCGTCCCGTACTCGGAGTTCGGCACCCAGGGCTGACGCCCGGGCTCCACGACGACGGGGGCCCCGCACGCATCGCGTGCGGGGCCCCCGTCGTGCGTCCGGGCGGTCTGCGTCAGGCGGGGACGATCAGGCCGGCGGTCTGGGTGCGGGCGCGCTGCAGGCGGGCGGCGACGTCCTGCCAGTTGGCGATGTTCCAGACGGCCTTGACGTAGTCGGCCTTGACGTTGAGGTAGTCGAGGTAGAAGGCGTGCTCCCACATGTCGAGCATGAACAGCGGGGTGATGCCGACGGGCACGTTGGCCTGCTGGTCGAAGAGCTGGAAGATCGCGAGGCGTCGGCCGATGGAGTCCCAGCCGAGGACGGCCCAGCCGGAGCCCTGGATGCCGGTGGCGACGGCGGCGAACTGGGCATGGAAGGCGGCGAAGGTCCCGAAGGCGTCCTTGATGGCCTCGGCGAGCTCGCCCTCGGGCTCGCCGCCGCCCTCGGGGGACAGGTTGTGCCAGAAGACGGTGTGGTTGGTGTGGCCGCCGAGGTTGAACGCGAGGTTCTTCTCGTGCAGGTTCACCGCGGCGTTGTCGCCGGACTCGCGGGCCTCGGCGAGCTTGTCGAGGGCGGTGTTGGCGCCCGCGACGTAGGCCGCGTGGTGCTTGTCGTGGTGCAGCTCCATGATCTTGCCGCTGATGTGCGGCTCCAGGGCGCTGTAGTCGTAGGGCAGGTCAGGGAGCGTGTAGACAGCCATGCTGAGATACCTCCGGTTGCGTGCCGCACGTCGTGGTCGGCGTGCGATGGGGACGTCGTCGAGGGCTGCGTCCGGCCGACACTAGGTGCCGGGAACGACGACGGCCCGCGCACCCCGCCCGACGAATCGGGGGAAGGGAGCGCGGGCCACCGGTCCAGCCTGCAGGAGACTCAGTGCTCCCGCTCGACGGATCCAGACCCCGAGACCAGCTCGGGGGTGTCGTGGGCCGGCTCGAGCTCGTCGTGCTCGCCGTGCGCGTGCGCCGCGGCCAGCTCGGCCGGGGTCACGGGCTCGACACGGTCCTCGTAGAAGAACCGCGACAGCTTCTGCCAGCGCTTGTCCTTCTTGTAGCCCTTGCGCTTGACGCCACGCGAGTCCGTCGCCGGCTCGATCTCGAGCGGGCGGCGCGGCTCGTAGTTCACGCGGAGCCAGCGCTCCTGCTCGTCGAGCGGGCGGTGGACCTCGATGTACTCGCCGTTCGCGAACCGGACGATGCGCCCGGTCTCGTGACCGTGGAGCACGAGCTCACGGTCCTTGCGCTGCAGGCCGATGCAGATCCGCTTGGTGACCCAGAACGCGAAGACCGGGCCGACGAAGAACAGGACCCGGAAGACCCAGGTGATCGCGTTGATCGACAGCGCGAAGTGCGTGGCGATGAGGTCGTTCGACCCGGCCAGCGCGAGGATGACGAACGCCGTGAGGAACGCGACGCCCAGGCCCGTGCGGGTCGGCACGTTGCGCGGCCGGTCGAGCACGTGGTGCTCGCGGTGGTCGCCCGTCACCTTCGCCTCGACGAACGGGTACACGAACAGGAACGTGAACAGCAGGCCCGGGATGATGACCGCGGGCACGAGGATGTTCAGCGAGAGCGTGAAGTCGCCCCACGTGACGATCTCGGCCTGGCCCGGCATGAGGCGTAGCGATCCCTCGAGGAACAGCATGTACCAGTCGGGCTGGGCGCCTGCGGACACCGGTGACGGGTCGTACGGGCCGTAGTTCCAGACGTTGTTGATCGCCAGGGTGCCGCCCATGAGGGCCAGCACGCCGAAGATGATGAAGAAGTTGCCGCCCATCTTCGTGGCGAACGCCGGGACCGCCGGGTAGCCGACGACGTTGCGGTCGGTGCGGCCGCCGCCCGGGTACTGCGTGTGCTTGTTGAGCACCATGAGGAACAGGTGCACGCCCACGAGCGCGAGGATCAGCGCCGGCACGAGCAGGATGTGCACCGTGAACAGGCGCGGGATGATGTGCTCTCCCGGGAACTCGCCGCCGAAGACGAACCAGGACAGGTACGACCCGATGATCGGGATCGACTTGATGACGCCGTCGGTGATGCGCAGACCGTTGCCGGAGAGCACGTCGTCCGGGAGGGAGTAGCCGGAGAAGCCGGCCAGCAGGCTCATGATCAGCAGCAGCGTGCCGACGAGCCAGTTGAGCTCGCGGGGCTTGCGGAACGCGCCGGTGAAGAAGACGCGCATCATGTGCACCACGATGCCGGCGACGAAGATCAGCGCCGACCAGTGGTGGATCTGCCGCATGAGCAGACCGCCGCGCACCTCGAACGACATGTCGAGGGTCGAGGAGAAGGCCACCGACATCAGCTGGCCGTCCATCGTCGCCGGGGCGCCGTGGTGCGTGGTGAGCGCCATCGACGGCTCGAAGAACATCGCCAGGAACACGCCGGAGATGAGGAGCACGACGAACGAGAACAGCGCGATCTCGCCGAGCATGAAGGACCAGTGGTCCGGGAAGACCTTGCGGACGAGCTGCTTGGCGAGCACGCCCATCTTGGTCCGCTGGTCGAGGTAGTCGGCGGACTTGCCGATCAACGTCGTGGGTTCCGCCGTGGCGGGGGGAGTTGTCGTGGTGCTCACTTCAGTCGCTCCCAGTAGCTCGGGCCGACGGGCTCGTCGAAGTCGTCCTCAGCCACAAGATACCCCTCGTCGTCGACGGTGATGGGCAGCTGGGGCAGCGGGCGCTTGGCAGGACCGAAGACCACCTTGGCGCCGTCGGCGACGTCGAACGTCGACTGGTGGCACGGGCACAGCAGGTGGTGCGTCTGCTGCTCGTAGAGGGCGACCGGGCACCCGACGTGGGTGCAGATCTTCGAGTACGCGACGATGCCGTCGTAGGAGGCACCGGGGCGGTGGTCGCGCTTGAGGTCGCGGGGGTCCATGCGCACGAGGAGCACGACCGCCTTCGACTTCTCGGTGATCCACTCGTGCGACTCGCGCTCCTCGGCGGGGACGTCGGGGATGACGTGCGCGACCGAGCCGACGGTGAGGTCCGAGGCCTTGATCGGACGACCGGACGGGTCGTACGCGAGACGCATGCCCTTCCGCCAGATCGTGTTGCGGAACGAGGCGACGTTCCAGGTACCGCCGACGCTCGACACGAGCGGCACGGCGATGGTCAGCGGGAAGAGGGCGAGCGCCGAGACGACCGCTCCCTTGAGCACCGGGCGACGGGCGATGCCGGAGTCCTCGAGACCGTCCTTGAACTGCTGCTGGACGACCTCGCGCACGTCCTCCGAGCTCGCGCTCGAGTGGCGCTCCTCGACGTACTCCTTGGAGGACATCAGGGTCTTGGCCCAGTGCACGGCGGCGAAGCCGATGCCGAACAGCGAGACGGCGATCGCCACGCCGAGCAGCACGGTCGACATGCGGACGCCGGGCGTCGTGCCGTCCGGCCGCACGGCGAAGTACGCCACGAGGGACGCGACGGTGCCCACGCAGGAGATCGCGAAGAGGATCGCGATGATCCGCTCGTTGCGCTTGGCGGCCTTGGTGTCGGTGTCCGCGAGGCGCGGGTGGTGCGTCGGGACGCCCGGGTCGGCGAAGCGGTCGGAGTGCTCGACCGTGCCGTTGCCACCGTGGGGGGTCACGTCGCGCGACGCGCCCTGGGGGTTCTGGTTCTCGCTCACGAGGACTTCGCTCCGATCCACACAGCGCCGCCGATGATCAGGCCGATGCCGATGATCCAGGCCCAGAGGCCCTCACTGACCGGGCCCAGCGAACCGAGGGTGAGGCCACCGGCCGAGCCCTGGTCCTGCTCGTCGAGGAACGCGATGATGTCGCGCTTCTCGGTCGGCGTGATGTTGGCGTCGTTGAACACCGGCATCGACTGCGGGCCGGTGAGCATCGCCTGGTAGACGTTGCGGCCGGAGGTGTCCCACAGCGGCGGCGCGAACTTGCCCTCGGAGAGGGCGCCACCGGCGCCGACGGCGTTGTGGCACATCGCGCAGTTGGTGCGGAACAGGGCCATGCCGTTGGCCGGGTCGCCCTGGCTGCCGTCCACCTGCTCGTCGGTGGGGATGGCCGGGCCGGCGCCGAGGGACGCGACGTACGCGGCGAGCGCGGCCGTCTGCTCCTCGTTCATCTGCCGGGGCTTGGCCTCGGCCTGGGGGCCGTTCATCTGCATGGGCATCCGGCCGGTGGAGACCTGGAAGTCGACCGCGGCGGCGCCCACGCCGACGAGCGACGGCGCCTGAGCGGTGCCCTCCGCGTTCGGTCCGTGGCAGGTGGCGCAGTTGGCCTGGAAGAGCTTCTTCCCGGTCTCGATGTCCGCGGTGCTGGCGGTGTCGGCCTGGGCCGGGCTCGGGGCAAGGGCGGCGTAGACGCCGCCCGTGACCAGCAGCGCCAGCAGCAGCAGCACGACCGGCGCCAGCCGGTGGTGCCTGCGGGCGGCGAGTGCCTTCACGAAATGATCCTCGTCTCGCAGATCGAAGGTGCAGGTTCAGAGCCGGCTCCGACGCCGGCCGGGGGGTTCATCGCAGGAGGTAGATGACGGCGAAGAGGGCGATCCACACCACGTCGACGAAGTGCCAGTAGTAGGACGTGACGATCGCGGTCGTGGCCTCGTGGTGGCCGAAGTTCCGGGCGGCGAACGATCGGCCGAGCAGGAACAGGAAGGCGATGAGGCCGCCGAGCACGTGGAGGCCGTGGAAGCCGGTGGTCAGGTAGAAGACCGAGCCGTACGGGCTGGACGAGATGGTCAGGCCCTCGTGCACCAGCTCGGTGTACTCGAAGATCTGGCCGCCGATGAAGAAGGCGCCCATGAGGTAGGTGAGGGTCATCCACTCGTGCATGCCCCACTTGTTCACCTGGAAGATGGAGCCGGAGCGCACCGGCTTGAACCGCTCCGCGGCCCACACACCCATCTGGCAGGTGACCGACGACAGCACCAGCACGGTGGTGTTGATCGTCGAGAAGGTGATGTTGAGCTTGTCCGCCTGAGCGGCCCACTCCGCCTCGGGCATCACCGAGCGCACGGTGAAGTACATGGCGAAGAGGCCGGCGAAGAACATGAGCTCGCTCGCGAGCCAGACGATCGTCCCGACCGACACGGGGTTCGGACGGTTGACGCTCACGTGCTGGTGGGCATGGGGGGCAGCAGCCGTTGCGGTCGACACGTCAGCCATTATGGCCGACATGTGGCCGGTTCGAGCCACTCGTGTGGGCGCTGCGCGAAGTCGATGCGCACAGAATCTGCGGAAACTCGCCACTCTGCCCCTACGAGGTGACGGATCGATGGAGAGTGCCAGTAAAAGACCACGTTTGGTGGCTGCCCGAGGTGACGTGGGTGTGCCACGATGCCAGCAAACGTCGACGTCCGGCAGCCGCGCGCCTGGCCCGGGCGTCGTGTCCGTGCCCGGTGCCGCGCACGTCCACGAAGGGGAGCCTCGATGACGGATCAGACGACGGAACACCCGACCAGCCTCGAGCCGGCCGCGCCCGCCCGCGGGCCGCGCGTCCTGCTATACAGCGACGACCGGACGGTGCGCGAGCAGGTCCGGACCGCCGTCGGCCCCCGGCTGCGGGCGCACGCCCCGGAGATCGCCTGGGCCGAGGTCGCGACCTCCGCCGCGCTGATCGCCGCCGCGGACCGTGGCGGGTGGGACCTGCTGGTGCTCGACGGCGAGGCGGACAAGGCCGGCGGGATGGGGCTGTGCCGCCAGCTCAAGAACGAGGTGTACCGGTGTCCGCCCGTCGTGGTCCTCACCGGCAGGCGGGACGACGGATGGCTAGCATCGTGGTCGCTCGCCGACGCCGTGGTGCCGAGGCCGCTCGACGCGATCGAGCTGCAACGCACCGTGGCCGGCTTCCTGACCGCAGCCGCCTGACCCGCCGAGGGGCGTACGCCCTGCCCCGGGTGCCCGGCTCCGAACCGAAGGGACCCTCGTGGCATCCACCGACCCGGCCACCGACCCCACCTGGCCCGGCATCCTCACCGAGCTGGTCGCCGGGCGCGACCTGACCGCCGCGGAGACGGCGTGGGCCATGGACGAGGTCATGTCGGGCGAGGTCCCGCCCACCCGCCTCGCCGGCTTCCTCGTCGGCCTGCGTGCGAAGGGAGAGACGGCGGCGGAGCTCACCGGGCTCGCCGACGCGATGCTCGAGCACGCGACGCGGATCGAGGTGCCCGGGAGGACGGTCGACATCGTCGGCACCGGCGGCGACCGGCACCACACCGTCAACGTGTCCACGATGGCCGCCGTCGTCATCGCAGGTGCCGGGCTCCGGGTCGTCAAGCACGGCAACCGGGCCGCGTCCTCGTCGTCGGGCTCCGCGGACGTGCTCGAGGCCCTCGGGATCCGTCTCGACCAGGCGCCCGAGCGGGTCGCGGCCCTGGCGGGCGAGGTGGGGATCACCTTCTGCTTCGCGGGGCTGTTCCACCCGTCGATGCGGCACGCGGGCGTGGCGCGCCGCGACCTGGGCATCGCCACCGCGTTCAACTTCCTCGGCCCGCTCACCAACCCGGCGCAGCCGGGTGCGACCGCCGTCGGCTGCGCCGACGCGCGCATGGCGCCCCTCATGGCGGGCGTGTTCGCCGGCCGCGGGACGGACGCGCTCGTGTTCCGTGGCGACGACGGGCTCGACGAGCTCGCCGCCACCGGGGGAGCGACCGTGTGGGAGGTGCGCGGCGGCACCGTCGTCGAGCACCGCCTCGACGCCGCGGCGGACCTCGGCCTGCAGCGCATCGAGGTCGCCGACCTGCGCGGCGGCGACGCCCCCCACAACGCGGGAGTGGCGCGCCGGGTGCTCGACGGGAGCGACCGCGGACCCGTGCGCGAGACGGTGCTGCTCAACGCCGCCGCGGGCCTCGTGGCCGACGGCAGCCTGCCGGGCACCGGCGAGGGGTCGCTCGTCGAGCGGCTCGCGGCCGGGATGGGCCTGGCGGCCCGGAGCGTCGACGAGGGCGGCGCCGTCCGCGTGCTCGACGGCTGGGTCGCGGCGACGCAGGACTGACGGCCCGGGCTCGGCCGCGCCGGTCGGCCGCGAGGCTCAGTCGTCGAGGCCGAGGGCGAACGCCTGCTCGAGGTCCACGTGGGAATAGGTGCGGAACGCGATGAGGGTCTCGGTCCGCACCACGCCGGGGACCTTGCTGATCCCGTCGGCGATCACGTCGGCCAGCTCCTCGTGCTCGCGCACGCGCACCATGGCGACCAGGTCGGCCTTGCCGGTGACGGAGTAGACCTCGCTGACCCCCTTGAGATCCGTGACCTTGACGGCCACCTCGGGAATCTGGTCGGCCTCGGTGTCGATGAGCACGATGGCGGTCAGCATGCGGTCATCGTAGCCACGCCGGCCGGCTTCGCGACGCTGGCCGACACGGCCCCGAGGTCGACGTGGGCCGCGGCAGACCGGGCCGGGCACGACCACGGCTCGCTCACGTGCACGAGGCGGACCCCCGGCGACTCGAGCCAGGCGAGCACGAGGGCGGCCTCCTCCGGGTGGCACGCGGGCGCGGGCGCCACGGGCGGGGCGACGTCCTCGGCCGTCGCTCGCAGGGCGTCGACCACGGGCAGCGGGTCCTCGTCGGGGCCCGTCACCGCCGTGGCCGCCAGCCGGGCGTGCTTGACCACGACGAGCTCCCAGCCCCCCGCCGCCGTCGGCCTGCCGGCGACGAGCTCGGCGCACCGTGCGACGGGGGTGAGGCGCTGGGCCCGCGCGGCGCCCTGGACGAACGACCGGAGCCGGTGCGTGACCTGCCCGGCCTCCTCGAAGCGTTCCTGGGCGGCGAGGCGTGCCACCCGGGCGGCGAGCGCGTCGACGACGGCGGACGGGTCGCCGGTGAGGGCCGTGCGCGCCGCGTCGACCACGGCGTCGTAGCCGGCGTCGGCGGTGCCGGTGGCCGTGCACGGCGCGGAGCAGCGCCCCATCCCGGCGAGCGCGCACGGGCTGCCCGGCGTCCGCGCGACGCGGGGCAGCCGGGCGGTGCACTGGCGCAGCGGAAGGGCGTCGTGCAGGGCGTCCACGGCCGCCTGGGCCGCCTGCCGGGAGCTGAACGGGCCGATGTGCGGGGCGCCCTCCCGGACGTCGCGCACGACCGACAGGCGTGGGTACGCCTCGTCGGTGAGCCGCACCCACGTCTGGCGCTCGGGGTGCTTGGAGCGGCGGTTGTAGCGGGGGGAGTGCTCGGTGATCAGGCGCAGCTCGCGCACCTGGGCCTCCAGCGGCGTCGCGCACACGACCGGGGTGACCGCGTGCGCGATGCGGACCATCTCCGTGATGCGGCCGCGCTTCTCGGCCGCCGTGAAGTACGACCGCACCCGCTTGCGCAGGTTGGTGGACGTGCCGACGTACAGCACCTCGTCGCCGGGCCCGCGGAACAGGTACACCCCCGGAGCTTCGGGCAGGCCGTCGGCGAGCGTGCGCTTGCGGCGCACGTCGGGCGGCACGGGGTCCGCGGCGGTGGCGAGGTCCTCCAGGTGCGTGATCCCCAGCGGCGCCAGGCGCTCCAGGAGCGCGTGCAGCACGTCGACGGTCGCGCGGGCGTCGGCGAGCGCGCGGTGGTCGGGCGTCACCCGGGCGCGGAACAGCATGGCCAGCGTGGAGAGCTTGTGGTTGGGCGCCTCGTCGCGCGTGACGACCCGCCGCGCGAGCGGCACGGTGTCGACCACGCGGAACCCGGGCCAGTCGTAGCCCAGCCGGTCGCACGCGGCCCGCAGGAACCCGACGTCGAAGGGCGCGTTGTGCGCCACGAGCACGGCGTCGCGGGCGAACTCCAGGAAGCTCGGCAGGACGAGGTCGATCGGGGGAGCGGTGGCGACCATCGAGGTCGTGATCCCCGTGAGCCGGGCGACGAACGCCGGGACCGGGTGGCCCGGGTTGACGAGCGACTGCAGCTCGCCGAGGACCTCGCCCGCCCGCACCTTCACCGCGCCGATCTCGGTGATGCCTCCGTCGGCGGCCCGGCCCCCGGTGGTCTCGAGGTCGACCACGACGAAGGTGACGTCGCTCAGCGGCGTGCCGAGGTCCTCGAAGGACGGCTGCAGCGGGGTCGGGCTCGCCGCGGGCGGGGTGGTGCTCGGCATGTCGGGAACGTAGCGAGACCCACCGACACGCACCGGGCGTGCCCGCCCGGTCCTCAGGGCGCCGCCGTGAGGACCGGGCCGGCACGCCCGGTGCCGAGGTGGGTCCGGGTCAGCTCGCGGACTTCTGGCGGGTGTCGACGTACAGGTTGTCGATCTCCGTGGCGAAGTCCTTGACGAACACGTGCCGGCGCACGCTCTGCTTGGGGGTGAGGTACCCGTTCTCGACCGTGAGGTCGCCCGGCAGCACCGCGAACTTGCGGATGGACTCCGCCTTCGACACGGCCTGGTTGGCGCGGGTCACCGCGGCGTCCAGGGCGGCGAGCACGTCGGGGTCCGTCGAGGCCTGCTCGGGCGTCATCTCCGGCTTGCCGTGCATCTTCAGCCAGCCGGGCAGGCCCTCGGCGTCGAGGGTGACGAGCGCGGCGATGAACGGCCGGTTGTCGCCGACCACGACGCACTGGCTCACCAGGGCGTGGGCGCGGATCCGGTCCTCGAGGAGCGCGGGGGCGACGTTCTTGCCGCCCGCCGTCACGATGATCTCCTTCTTGCGGCCCGTGATGGTGAGGAACCCGTCGTCGTCGAGGACGCCCAGGTCGCCGCTGCGGAACCAGCCGTCGTCGAACGCCTCGGCGGTCGCCTCGGGGTTGTTGTGGTAGCCCCGGAAGACCTGGATGCCGCGCAGCAGCACCTCGCCGTCGGGGGCGATGCGCACGCCGCAGCCGGGCAGCTGGGGCCCGACGGACCCGATCTTGATGGCGTCGGGGCGGTTCACGCTGGTGGGCGCGGTGGTCTCGGTGAGGCCGTAGCCCTCGAGGATGGTGACGCCCAGGCCGCGGAAGAAGTGGCCGAGCCGCTCCCCGAGCGGTCCGCCGCCGGAGACGGCGTACTGGGCCTGCCCGCCGAGCACGGCGCGCAGCTTGGAGAACACCAGGGTGTCGGCGACCTTGTGCTGCAGGCGCAGCCACAGCGACGGGCCGGACGGGGTGTCGAGGGCCCGCGAGTACGCGATGCCGGTGGCGGCCGCCCAGTGGAAGATCTTGAGCTTGCCGCCCGCCGCGGCGCTCTGCTCCGCCGCGTTGTAGACCTTCTCGAAGACGCGCGGCACGGCGAGGATGTAGGTGGGGCGGAACGCGCCCAGCCCGGCGGTGACGGTCTTGAGGTCCGCCCAGTGGCCCAGCACGGTGCCGCTCGCGATCGCGAGGATCTCGATGTAGCGGGCGAAGACGTGCGCGAGGGGCAGGAACAGCAGCGTGCGCCCGCCGTCCTTGAACACCTCGGGGACGGCGGCGACGGCGTTGACGCCGAGCAGCGCGAGGTTGCCGTGGGTGATCTCCGCACCCTTGGGGGTCCCGGTGGTGCCGGAGGTGTAGATGATCGTCGCGACGTCGACGAGGTCCGCGATCGCGCGACGACGGGCGATCTCCTCGTCGGGCACCTCGGCGCCCGCGGCGGTGAGGGCGGCGATCGCGCCGTCCTCGATCTCGAGGACCTCGCGCAGCGCGGGGGCGCGGTCGGAGACCTCGGCGACGGTGGCGGCGAGGCCGGAGTCCTCGACGACGAGCACGGTGATGGCCGAGTCGGTGAGGATCCACTCGACCTGCTCGGCGGACGACGTCTCGTAGATCGGCACGGGCACCGCGCCGGCGGCCCAGGCGGCGAAGTCGAGGAGCGTCCACTCGTAACGGGTGTGCGACATGATCCCGACGGGGTCGCCGGGCTGCACGCCCTTCGCGACGAGCCCCTTGGCGACGGCCACCACCTCGGCGTCGAACTGCGCGGCCGAGACCTGCTCCCAGCCGTCGCCGGACGGGCGTTCGGCGAGCGTGGCGCGCGGGTCGTTCGCCACGCGGGTGGCGAGGAGGTCGTTGAGGTTCGACGTGGCAGGCAGCTCGACCGCCTGCGGAATGGTGATCTCGTCCATGCTGACTCCATCGTCCATGCTGATGCATTGCCAGGGGTTCGTTCCCAGGCGGTCACGATACCGGGTCTCACGAGTGGTCCAGGACACGGTTTGGTGACGGACGGGCGTCGCACCCTCGCGGCGGTGGTGGCTAGTCTGGACCCTGCGCGCACCGCGCGCCCCCGTGCCGCTCGCCGACCGGGTGACACGCCGTGCGGACGCGGCGTCCCGACACATGAACGTGAGGTTCCTGCATGCACGCCATCGGAGTCGACATCGGCGGCACCAAGATTGCCGTGGGTGTGGTGGACGAGGCGGGCACGATCCTCGCGAAGGTGCGGCGCGAGACGGTCGCCGACGACGTCGCGGGCATCGACCGCGCCATCGCCGACGCCTGCGCCGAGCTGGCCAAGGAGCACGAGGTCGGCGCGATCGGCCTCGCGGCGGCCGGCTTCGTCAGCCCGGACCGCCGGTCGGTGCAGTTCGCGCCCAACATCGCGTGGCGCGAGTACCCCCTCGCGGAGCGCATCGAAGGGCTGCTCGACCTGGACGTGCCGGTGGTCGTGGAGAACGACGCGAACGCCGCCGGCTGGGCGGAGTTCCGGTTCGGCGCCGCGCGCGACGCGACCGACATGCTCATGCTCACGGTCGGCACCGGCCTCGGCGGCGCGATCGTCGTGGACCGCGAGCTGGTGCGCGGCAAGTGGGGCGTGGCGGCCGAGGTCGGGCACATGCGCGTCGTCCCCGGCGGCCACTACTGCGGCTGCGGCCACGAAGGCTGCTGGGAGCAGTACGCCTCCGGCTCGGCCCTGGTGCGCGACGCCCGGCAGGCCGCCGTCGCCCAGCCGGCCCGTGCGGCCCGGCTCGTGGAGCTCGCCGGTGGCGACGCCGCCGCGATCGAGGGGCCGCAGGTGACGCAGGCCGCCCAGGAGGGCGACGAGCTCGCGACCGAGCTGCTGGCGACGCTCGGCCGGTGGATCGGCGAGGGGTCGGCGTCCGTGGCCGCCCTGCTGGACCCGGAGCTGATCGTCATCGGCGGCGGCGTCGGCGCGGCCGGCGACCTGCTGCTCCTGCCCGTGCGCAAGGCCTACGAGGCGCAGCTCTCCGCCCTCGGCCACCGTCCGGTGGCGCAGATCGAGCTGGCCGAGCACGGCAACGAGGCGGGCATCATCGGCGCCGCGGACCTGGCTCGCCGCTGACGGACCGGGCCGGCGGCTCCTGCTGCCGGCCCCTCCGTCCTCGCCGCCGAGGTCGTGCACCGCCTCGTGCGGCCGGGCGCCTCAGACGACGGCGCCCGTGTCGTGGTCCTCCGGGTCGCGCCGGTGCGGCATGCGCCAGAGCAGGATCCCCAGGGCGACCAGGAAGAGCACGCCCGCGACGGGTCCCGACCAGGTGGGGATGCGGAGCGTCGGCACGGCGGCGCGCACGACGACCCCCACGACCACCAGCACCGGGACGGCGAGCACGAGGGTCCACGCCAGGGTCAGCAGCGGGTCGCGCGAGAGCACCGGCTCCGGCTCCGGCGGCACAAAATGAGACTCCGTCTCCTCGAGCGCCTCGACCTCCGGCGTGAGGGGCCAGTCGCGCGGGCCGTTCCCGGTGGTGCGGACGGGTCCCTCGTCGGTCTCGGACGGAGACTCGGTGTCGCGTGGCGGGGTCGCCTCGGACGCCGTGGTGCTCGTGCCGTCCGCGGTCCTCGCGTCGGCGTCGTCGCCGAGGTCGCCCAGCTGCGCGACGATGTCGGCCCAGCGGGCCTCGACGGCGTCGTCGGGCAGGTCGTCGTCCGGCAGGTCCGGTTCGGCGTCCGGGTTCGGTGCGGGCATGGGTTCACTCTATTGTCGTGGGCGATGCTTCGTGTCGGTGGCGACGCCCGCCGGCGCCACGGCCCGTCGCAGGCGGTCCGCTGACGGGGCGCTGCCGGCACTGGGCGAGGAGGACAGTTGTTCTACTGGGTGATGAAGAACGTGGTGGTGGGGCCGTGGCTCCGGCTGGCGTTCCGCCCCTGGACGAAGGGCGTCGAGAACATCCCGTCGTCGGGCCCGGCGATCCTGGCGAGCAACCACCTCGCCGTCATCGACTCGTTCGTGCTGCCGCTCGTGCTGGACCGCCAGGTCCAGTTCCTGGGCAAGTCCGACTACTTCACCGGCGGCGGCGTCCGCGGCCGGATGGTGGCGGGGTTCATGCGCGGGGTCGGCACGATCCCCGTGGACCGGTCGGGCGGCAAGGCCAGCGAGGCCGCCCTGCGCACCGGGCTGCGCGTGCTCGACGAGGGCGACCTGTTCGGCATCTACCCCGAGGGCACGCGCAGCCCCGACGGCCGCCTGTACCGCGGCAAGACCGGCGTCGCCCGCCTGGCGCTGGAGTCCGGCGCCCCCGTGATCCCGGTCGCGATGGTCGGGACCGACGTCGCGCAGCCGCTGGGCCGGGCGATCCCGAGGCCGATGTCCATCGGCATCGTCATCGGGGAGCCGCTCGACTTCAGCCGCTACCGCGGGATGGAGAACGACCGGTTCGTGCTGCGGTCGGTGACCGACGAGATCATGTACGCCATCCTGCGGCTGTCGGACCAGGAGTACGTGGACGTCTACGCGGCCACCATGAAGGCCCGGCTCGCGGCGGCGGCCCAGCAGCCGGACCAGGACCCCGCGTCCCCGCAGGACCCTTCCGAGGGGCCGTCCTCCACCTCCTGAGGCCAGCGCGTCCCGCGGGGCCGGCACGACGGGCTCACGACACGGCGAGCCGGACCCACGCGTCGGGCGGCAGGTCCGGCCGGCCCGGTACCGCGCGGTGCTCGAGCACCCAGCGCTCGCCCGCGACCTCGGTCGCGACCCGCGGCCAGAAGGCCGCGGCGGGCGCGTTGGCGTCCTGGTACGCGATCTCCCACGGGCCGGGCACTGCCCGGAGCACCGCGGCGGCGACGTCGCGCCCGACGCCGTGCCGCCGGGCCGCCCGCACCACGAAGAACGCCGACAGCACCCGCACCGGGCCGTCGAGGCCGCGGACCAGGGCGAACGCCACCGGACGGTCGTCGACGGTCGCGAGGTGCGCCGCCCAGCCGGCGCCGTCGTGGCGGTCGAGGCCGTCGAGGGCCGCGCGCAGCCGCTCGTCGCGGAACCGGCCGTCGGGCCCCGGCAGCTCGCCGGTGACCCCCGAGAGGTCGTGACGGAAGAGCGCCCACAGCCGTTCGAGGACGTCGCGGTCGTCGACGGTCGCGGGACGGGTGCGGGGGCGGGGGAGGGGAGCGCGTGAGGTCGTCATACGCAAGAGCCTCCCGGCGCCGGACGGCGGGGGAGGCTCGGCCGACATCATCTCACGCGAGGGGCGCCGGGCGCGCGCCCGGCTCGCCCGGCGGACGGCGGGACCGGGTCCCGGGCGGTGCTCCTAGGATGGGAGTGATCCCGTCCCCCACCGAGAGGTAGCCCCTGTCATGTCGGTTCGTCGCGTGGCTCTCCTGACCGCCGGCGGCTTCGCGCCCTGCCTGTCCTCCGCCGTCGGCGGCCTCATCGAGCGTTACACGGAGCTCGACCCGTCGATCGAGATCATCGCCTACCAGTACGGCTACCACGGCCTCCTCACGGGCACGAAGATCGTGGTCGACGAGGAGGGCCGCAAGCAGGCCGGCATCCTGCACCGCTTCGGCGGCTCGCCCATCGGCAACTCCCGCGTGAAGCTCACCAACGCCGCGGACTGCGTCAAGCGCGGCCTCGTCCAGGAGGGGCAGAACCCGCTGGAGGTCGCGGCCGAGCAGCTCAAGGCCGACGGCGTGGACGTGCTGCACACCATCGGTGGCGACGACACGAACACCACGGCCGCGGACCTCGCCGCGTACCTCCACGACAACGGGTACGAGCTCACCGTCGTGGGCCTGCCCAAGACGATCGACAACGACGTGGTGCCGATCAAGCAGTCGCTCGGCGCCTGGACGGCGGCCGAGGAGGCCGCCGGCTTCGCCGCGAACGTCATCGGCGAGCACCGCTCCGGCCCGCGCATGCTCATCGTGCACGAGGTCATGGGCCGCCACTGCGGCTGGCTCACCGCGGCCGCCGCGCAGGAGTACCGCAAGTGGCTCGACACGCAGGAGTGGGCGCCCGCCCTCGGACTCACGCGTGAGCGCTGGGACGTGCACGCCGTCTTCCTGCCCGAGCTGGAGATCGACATCGACGCCGAGGCCGCCCGCCTGCGCGCCGTCATGGACGAGATCGGCAACGTCAACATCTTCCTGTCCGAGGGCGCGGGGATGAACGAGATCGTCCAGCAGCTCGAGGCCGCCGGCGAGGAGGTGCCGCGCGACCCGTTCGGGCACGTCAAGCTCGACACGATCAACCCGGGCCAGTGGTTCGCCAAGCAGTTCGCGGAGAAGCTGGGCGCCGAGAAGGTCATGGTGCAGAAGTCGGGCTACTACTCGCGCGCCGCGGCCGCGAACGCCGAGGACCTGCGCCTCATCAAGTCCATGACCGACCTGGCCGTCGAGTGCGCGCTGCGCGGCGAGGCCGGCGTCATCGGGCACGACGAGGAGGACGGCGACCGCCTCAAGGCGATCGCGTTCCCCCGCATCGCCGGCGGCAAGGCGTTCGACGTCTCGCAGCCGTGGTTCGGCGAGATCCTCGCGGGCATCGGCCAGCCGCTGGTCCCCGCGAAGCCCGCCGCGCACTGACGTACCCACCCCGCAGCCACCGGCAGGAGCAGCCCGCATGACCACCGCCGTCGACACCGTGGCGCCCGGGAGCGACCCCGAGGGCCTGGACAGGTTCCGGAGCCTCGAGGCGCGCCAGCAGCCCACGTGGCCGGACGCCGACGCGCTCGCGGCGGTGGCGGGCAGGCTCTCGCAGGCGGCACCCCTGGTGGTGCCGGCCGAGGCGAGGCAGCTCACGGAGCGCCTCGCCTCGGCGGGCCGGGGCGAGGCGTTCCTCCTGCAGGGCGGGGACTGCGCCGAGACGTTCGCCGACGCGAACGCGACCCGGATCCGCAACAAGATCCGCACCATCCTGCAGATGGCGGTGGTGCTCACCCACGGCGCGAGCACGCCGGTGGTGAAGATGGGCCGGCTGGCGGGGCAGTACGCCAAGCCGCGGTCGTCGGACCTGGAGACGCGCGACGGCGTCACGCTGCCCGCGTACCGCGGCGACATGGTCAACGGGCACGAGTTCACGCCGGGCTCCCGCACGCCCGACCCGGTGCGCCTCGAGCAGGCCTACCGGATCTCGTCGGCGACGGCGAACGTCGTGCGCGCCTTCACGCAGGGCGGTCACGCCGACCTGCGGCGCGTGCACGAATGGAACCGCGGGTTCATGCGCAACCCCGCGTACTCGCGCTACGAGCGCACGGCCGCCGAGATCGACCGGGCGATCCGCTTCATGGAGGCCTGCGGCGCCGACTTCGACGCCCTGCGCTCGGTGGAGTTCTACCTCAGCCACGAGGCGCTCATCCT
This sequence comes from Isoptericola sp. NPDC057559, assembly GCF_042801555.1. Lineage (NCBI taxonomy): Bacteria > Bacillati > Actinomycetota > Actinomycetes > Micrococcales > Promicromonosporaceae > Isoptericola > Isoptericola sp. NPDC057559. Next base: position 47,829 of record NZ_JBHVFQ010000018.1, on the reverse strand, counting down.
CGACTACGAGCGGGCCCTCACCCGCGTCGACTCCCGGACCGGCGAGGCGTACGCGACGTCGGCCCACTTCCTGTGGATCGGCGAGCGGACGCGCCAGCTGGACGGCGCGCACGTCGAGTTCCTGTCGCGGGTCGCCAACCCCATCGGGGTGAAGCTCGGCCCGACGACGTCGGCGGACGATGCGCTCGCCCTGGCGGCGCGGCTCAACCCGCGCAACGCCCCGGGCCGCCTGACGTTCGTCACCCGCATGGGGGCCGGCAAGGTCCGGGACGTGCTCCCCGGGGTGGTCGAGAAGGTCACCGCGGCGGGCGTGGCCGTCACCTGGGTGACCGACCCGATGCACGGCAACACGATCACGTCGGAGAGCGGCTACAAGACGCGTCGGTTCTCCGACGTCCTGGACGAGGTGACCGGCTTCTTCGAGGTGCACCGCGCCCTCGGCACCGTGCCCGGCGGCCTGCACATGGAGCTCACCGGCGACGACGTCACCGAGGTGCTGGGCGGCAGCGAGGAGATCGACGACGCGGGCCTGGCGCTGCGGTACGAGACCCTGGTCGACCCGCGCCTCAACCACCAGCAGTCGCTCGAGATGGCGTTCCGCGTCGCGGAGATGCTCACCAGCTGGTGAGCCCGGTGAGCCGGGCGGCTACCAGACCGTCAGCGTGACCGTGCTGCCCTTCGGGGCCTTGCCGGTGGTGTCCTGGAAGCGGACCGTGTCGAGCAGGCCGCCCAGGTAGGCGTTCTCCTTGACCTTGAGGCCGGCCTTCTCGAGCGCCTCGCGGGCCGGCCCGGTGCGCTTGCCGACGACGTTCGGCACCTCGACCAGCGGCGGGCCCTGGGAGATCGTCAGGGTGACCGTGTCCGTGCGGTGCGCCGCGGCGCCCTGCTCCGGGTCCTGCGCCACGACGTGGCCCTTCGGGACGTCCTCGGAGTACTTCGGGTCGGCCAGCTTCACCACGAGCCCGAGGCCCTCGAGGTCGGCGACGGCGGCGTCCTTCTCCTTGCCCACCTCCTGCGGCACCTGCACCGGCGCGGGGCCGTCGGAGAGGGTGAGCGTCACGGGGGTGTCGTGCCGCTGGCGGGTGCCCTCGCCCGCCGAGACGTCGAGGACGGTGCCGCGGTCGGCCTCGTCGTCGTACGCTCTCGTGGGCGACCCGACGGTGAAGCCCGCGCGCTCCAGCGCGGCGGTCGCGTCCTTGCGGTCCGCGCCCACGAGGTCGTGGGGCACCGTGAGCATCCGGACTCCCCGCGAGAGCACCAGCTCCACCGAGCCGTCGTGGCGGACCCTCTCGCCCGGCGCGGGGACGGTGGTGACGACCGCGCCGACGGGGACCTCGTCGTCGAACGCGCGGCTGGTCGTGGTGTCGAGACCGGCCTGCTCGAGGGCGGCACGCACGTCGTCGGCGGACGCGCCGGCCACGCCGGAGGGCACCGAGGTCCAGGCGCCCGGGCCGTCGGCGAACCACCACCAGGTGCCCAGGCCGCCCCCGCCGAGCAGCAGCACGAGGGCGAGCGACCAGGCGACCGCGCGCCGGCGCCGGGAGGGCCGTCGGTACGCCTCGGTGGGCTGCTCGACGAGCCGGGCGGTGGGCTGGGAGGGTGCGGTCGCGGACACCTCCTGGAAGAACGCCGTGGGGATCTGGTCCACGGCGTCGGTGGCCCCCGCACCCTCGTCGCCCTCGTCGCCGTCGGCGTCGTCCGCGGCGTCGTCGGAGGTGCCCGGGGCGTCCTCGGCGGGTGCCTCCGCGCGGCGGTCGAGCAGCTCGGGGTCGAGCGACGCACGCAGGGCCTCGACCGCCTCGAGGGCGGCGCCCGCGTCGGCGGGCCGGCGCTGCGGGTCGCGGGCCGTGAACGACGCGACGAGCGCGTCGAGCTCCTCGGGGAGCCAGTCGACGCGCTCCGAGGGCGCCGGGTGGTCCTCGTGCACGTGGTGGAAGGCGACCTGGATCGGCGTCTCGCCGGGGTAGGGAAGGGCGCCGGTCGCGAGCTCGTAGGCGAGCACGCCGACGGCGTACACGTCCGTGCGGGCGTCGCAGCGGCCGCTGGTGATGACCTCCGGGGCGAGGTAGGCCACGGTCCCGAGCACGGTGCCCGTCGTGGTGGTCGTGACCTCGGTGACGGCCCGCGCCAGGCCGAAGTCGGCGACCTTCACCCGGCCCTCGCCGGTGGGGCCGTCGCCGTCCCCCACGACGAGCACGTTCTCCGGCTTGACGTCCCGGTGCACCAGGCCCTTGCGGTGGGCCGCGGCCAGCGCCGCGAGCACCTGCGCGACGACGTCGAGGGTGCGGCCGAGGGTGAGCGCGCCGGCGTCGTGCAGCTCGCGCCGCAGGTTGGTGCCGGGCACGTACTCCATCGCCAGGTAGCTGGTGTCCCCGTCGACGCCCTGGTCGTAGACGGCGACGACGCCCGGGTGGGTGAGACGGGCGGCCGCGCGCGCCTCGCGGCGGAACCGGGACACGAACGCGGCGCCGTCCACGCCGTCGGCCAGGTGCGGGTGCATGACCTTGATCGCGACCTCGCGGTCGAGGCGGCGGTCGGTGGCCCGGTAGACCGTGGCCATGCCCCCGCGCGCGACGCGCGCGACGATCTCGTACCGCCCGTCGACCAGGCGGCCGAGCATCGGGTCGGTCGTCGCGATGGCCACGCGACGAGTGTAGGGGCGGCCCGATCGGCGGGCCCGTAGGCTTGCCGGGTGAACGACACCGCATCCCCCGCGCCCGTCCCCGACGGCGCCACCGACGACCGCGCCGCGCTCGAGTCCCTCGTGGACGAGTGGCTGACCCTCCCCGACGTCGCCGAGGTGCTCGGCACCCCGGTGAGCAAGGTGCGGGGGCTGGTCGCCGAGCGGACGCTGGTGGGAGTCAAGCGCGGCGAGCGGAACACCTTCCAGGTGCCCGCCGTCTTCCTCGTCACCGACGGCGACGTGCCGCACGTGCTGCCCACGCTGCGCGGCACGGTCCTCGTGCTCTCGGACGTGGGGCTCGACGACCCGGCCATCCTGCGCTGGCTGTTCGAGACCGAGCCGTCGATCGGGAACGCGCCGATCGCCGAGCTGCGGGCCGGCCGCCGCGCCGAGGTGCGGCGGGTCGCGCAGGCCCTGCTCTGACCGCTCGCTGACGGAGTCCGCGGAGGACCGTGCGCCCGGCTCAGGCCGCGCGGTCCACCGCGGCACGCGCCAGGTCCAGCAGCACCGTGCGCCCCGGCTCCGCGAGGTCCGCCGCGGCGAGGCCGGCGAGGCCGACGTCCGCGAGCGTCCCGATGAGCGTCTCGACCCCGTCGAGCGCGCCGGAGCCCGCGATCACCCCGCGCAGCCGCTCGACCGCCGCGACGTCGAGGTCGGGGTCGCCGAGCCGGGCGACGACGAGGTCGCGGTCGGCGGGGCTCGCGGCGGCCATGGTGCGGGCCACGAGGACGGTGCGCTTGCCCTCGCGCAGGTCGTCGCCGGCGGGCTTGCCCGTGACCGACGGGTCGCCGAAGACGCCGAGCACGTCGTCGCGGAGCTGGAACGCCTCCCCGAGCGGCAGGCCCGCCGCGGAGACCGCGTCGACGCGGGCGGGCGCGGCGCCGGCCAGGACGGCGCCCAGCACGAGCGGGCGCTCCACCGAGTAGCGGGCGGACTTGGCGCGCAGGACCGCCCGCGCGCGCTCCTCGTCCGCCGCCGGGTCGAGCCCCCACGGCTCCGCCTGCACCAGCACGTCGAGGTACTGGCCGACGACCACCTCGGTCTGCATGGCGTCGAACAGGTCCCGGGCGTCGGCGGCGCGGCCGGGGAGGGCGACCGACGCCGCGGCGATCTCGCGCTGGCACGCGACCAGGCACAGGTCGCCCAGCAGGATCGCGGCCGCCGTCCCGAAGCGCTCCGCCGAGCCCGACCAGCCGGACCCGGAGTGCCGGGCCTCGAACGCGCGGTGCGCGGTGGGCTCGCCGCGGCGCGTGTCGGAGGCGTCCATGACGTCGTCGTGCAGCAGCGCCGCGGCCTGGAACAGCTCCAGGGCCGCACCGACGCGGACGACGGCGTCGCGCTCGGGACCGTCGGCGGGGCCGCCGTGGGCCCGGAACGACCAGTAGCAGAACGCCGCGCGCAGCCGCTTGCCCCCGCGGAGCAGGACGGCGGCCTGGTCCGTGAGCGCGGCGGCGGGGGCACCGATCGCGGCCACCTCCTGCGCCAGGTCGGCGAGGTGCCGCTCGACCTGGGCGTCGACGTCGTGGCGGAGGTTCTCGAGGTCGACCAGGGACGGTGCGGTGGGCATGCGGCCAGCCTATGCGTCCGGCCCGGGGCCGGGGCCCGGGTCAGCCGACGAGGACCGAGCCGCTCACCGTCACGAGGCGGCGCTCGCCGTCGTCGAGGACGCCGAGGGTGACCGACTCCACGACCGGGCCGGCGTCCTTGGCGCCCTTCTTCGACTTCGGGGTGGTCTCGCGGCCGAACGTGGTCTGGGCGGTGAGCCCGGTGAGCGTCCCTGTCTCGGACTGGGTGAAGCCGGCCTTGTCGAGCCGCTTCGCGAGCTGGTCGATGACCTCCTGCGTGCTGCGGGTCGAGCTCAGGTTGAGCGTCACGTCGGTGAGCCTGCCCTCGCCGGGCGCGGCCGAGCTGGCGAGGACCGTGGCGTCCTCGGGGGCGCCGAGCAGCTTCTCGGGGAAGCCGGGGGCGTAGCCGCCGACCACGGTGTCCGGGTCGAACGTGGGCAGGGCCCCCGGGGCGTCCGGGTCGGCGCTCGCCGTCGCGTCCGCGTCGCCGCGGAGCCCGACGCCGGAGCCGTCCTCGCCGGTCGCGGAGACCTCGTCGTCGGGGGTGCCGCCGTCGAGCAGGCCGCACCCGGACAGCGCCAGGAGCACGGTGAGCGCCGTGGCGACGCCACCCGCACGGGCACCGCGGACGGTGCGGGCGCGTCGCGTCGGGCGGGGGAGCGTGGGCACGGCGCCCACCGTAGCGGGCCGTGCGGGTGGACCCGGCAACGCCGACCGGCCCGAGGGCGGCGAGGACGCCTCACCGCGCGCCGTGGACTGGAGGCTGCCCCCAAGGGCGGTGCGTCCACAACCGGCCGCGGGTGGCGGTCGGGCCTCCGCCGGACCCGATGGGATCGGGTCATGGAAGCCGTCTATGCCACGCCACACGCCGGGGAGCCGGGCTCCCCGTTCGACCTGCCCGTCGTGCTCCGCTCGTCCCGCGACCTGCTCGCCGCCGTGCCGTACCTGCTCGGGTTCCGGCCCCGCGAGTGCTGCGTGGTCGTCTGCGTGACCACCGAGGGCCGGATCGGGCTCGTCGCCCGGACGTCGCTCACCGACGCGGACGGGGTCGCCCGGCCCGACGGGCCGGGGCCGGACGCCCGCACGGTGGCCCGGGCCGCGGCGCGGGCCGGAGCCGCGTTCGTCCTCGTCGTCCTGTGCACCGCACGGCCCGAGGCCGCCGTGCTGCGGCACGCGGTCGACGTGCTCGCCGCCCTCGACGAGGTGCTGGACGTGGCGGCCGACGTCGAGACCTGGCTGGTGGGTGCCGACGGCTACCGCGGTCTCGGCTGCTCCGACCCGGCGTGCTGCCCGCCCGGCGGCCGCCCGCTGGGCGAGCTCGAGCACGGCGAGGTCGGGGCGGCGTTCGTCGTCGCGGGGCGGGCGGTCGCGGCCTCGGAGCAGGAGGCGCACCGCATCGTTCGGGCGCCGGTCGCCGTGCGCGACCGGGCGGCGAAGGCCGCCGGCCGGGCCGAGCGGGCGCGCCCCACGGCCCTGGACGGCGAGGCCGCGGGCGTCTCGACGGCGCGATGGCGCTCGGAGGCCTACGGCGTGTGGCGCGACCTCGTGCGCCAGGCCGCCGACGAGCGGCGCGCCGCCGTCCCGGGCGGCGAGACGGTCCTGCCGCCCGCGAGGCTCGGACGCCTGGCAGCCGCGCTCGCGGACGTCTCCGTGCGCGACGCGGTGCTCCTGTCGCTCGTGCCCGGTGGCGCCGACGTGGCGGACCTGACCGCGGGAGGCGCCGAGGACGAGGCGGCGGTCGAGGTGGCCACGGCCCGGGCGATCGCGCGCGTGGTGGACCCGCGGGTCGGTGTCCCGCCCGACCCCGCGACCGCCGATGCCGCGCGGCTGGTCCTCGAGCAGGTGGTCGGCGCCGCGCCGCGCCGCTGGCACGCGGCCCCGCTCGCCCTGCTGGGGTTCCTCGCATGGTGGCGGGGCGACGGCTGGCTCGCCTCGCGACGTGTCCGCGAGGCGCTGCGCCAGGACCCGTCGCACCGCCTCGCGGCGCTCCTCGCCGGGGTGCTGCGGGCGGCCGTGCCGCCGGGCTGGGTGGCGTCCTCCGGGGGCCGGGTCCCGTCGGACGCGACCGGCCCCGCGACCGGCCCCGCGACCGGGCTCGTGACCGGGCTCGTGACCGGGCTCGTGACCGGCCCGGCGACCGGGGTCGTGGGCGGTCCGGTGACCGGGCTCGACGTCGGGTAGCGTGCCCCCATGGCGATCGTCGTCGGACTCCTGAGCACGGCCGAGGGACAGGCGGCACTCGCCGCAGCGAAGCGTGAGGCGCGGGAGAGGTCCGTCCCGCTCACGGTCGTCGCGACCAAGGGCGACGGCGACCCCGGGAGGCAGGCGGTCGAGGACGACCTGGCCGCCTCGGGGCTGCCCTACGCGGTGGTCGGCGGCACCGGAGACCTCGCCGAGGACCTCGTGCGCACCGCCCAGGAGGCCGGGGCGGAGCTGATCGTCGTGGGGCTGCGCCGGCGCAGTCCCGTCGGCAAGCTCATCCTCGGCTCGGGGGCCCAGCGGATCCTGCTCGAGGCCCCCTGTCCCGTGCTCGCGGTGAAGCCGTGACCGCGGCGCGCCGCGCCACGCCGCGGGGTGTGACGCTCGTGACCGTCGGCGGTCACCGGGCGGAACCGCCGGGCGACCGCACGGTGCGCCGTTCCCCGCGGTACGGCGGGAATCTTCGAGCGCTCCCGTGCGTTGAGCCAGCACCGGAGACCGCACGACGCGGGTACTGGAGCGGGCGCAGGAGCCCGCGGTGCCCCACCGTCGCGGATGTCGCCGGTACAATAGGGGTGTCCGCCTGAGCCACGACAGTCCGAGTCGGAGGCCTTGACGGCGGTGCACCGTCCCCTCGAATGCCGAAAGGTCGGTTTGTGGCGTCCACTGCGCAGAACCCTGCACTTCCCCGCGAGTTCGAGCACCCTGCCCTGCAGGGCCTGCTCGCTCGAGGCACCGCCGACGGCCGGGTCGACGCCGAGAGCTTCCGCGCTGCCTGCGAGGACGCCGCGGTGGCGGACCCGAAGCGTCTGAAGGCGGTCCTGCGCGCCTTCGCGACCGCGGGCGTCGAGATCGGTGTGCCCACGGCCACCAAGGTCGCCGCCGCCAGCACGAGCCGGAGCACCGCGACGCGCGCCAAGGCGCCGGCGGCGCGGTCGGGCGCGGTGAAGACCTCCACGGTGAAGTCGTCCTCCGCCACGACCCCGGCCGACGAGGAGTCGGGCGAGGCGGCCCCGGCCGCCAAGAAGCCCGCCGCCGCGAAGTCGGCGTCGGCCAAGGGCGCCAAGACGACGCGTGGGCGCAAGGCCGCCTCGAAGGACGAGCCGGGCCCGGACGACATCGAGGAAGTCGAGCTCGACGACGACGCGACCGAGGGCGCGGACGACGAGCAGGACAACACCGCCGAGCGTGCCGTGAAGGGCACGAAGGCCACCGCGGGCAAGGACGGCAAGGGCGAGGACGAGGAGACGGGATTCGTCGTCTCGGACACCGACGACGACGACCAGCCCGCGCAGCAGGTCGTCACCGCCGGCGCCACGGCCGACCCGGTCAAGGACTACCTGAAGCAGATCGGCAAGGTCGCGCTGCTGAACGCGGAGCAGGAGGTCGAGCTCGCGAAGCGCATCGAGGCCGGCCTGTTCGCCGAGGAGCGGCTGTCCAAGGACTACGCCGACTACGACAAGACGAAGGCGAGCGCCGACGAGCGTCGCATGTACCGCGACCTGCGGTGGATCGCGCACGACGGCAAGCGCGCCAAGAACCACCTGCTCGAGGCGAACCTGCGCCTCGTCGTCTCGCTCGCCAAGCGCTACACCGGCCGCGGCATGCTGTTCCTAGACCTCATCCAGGAGGGCAACCTCGGTCTGATCCGCGCCGTCGAGAAGTTCGACTACACCAAGGGCTACAAGTTCTCGACGTACGCCACCTGGTGGATCCGGCAGGCGATCACGCGCGCCATGGCCGACCAGGCCCGCACCATCCGCATCCCGGTGCACATGGTCGAGGTCATCAACAAGCTCGCCCGCGTGCAGCGCCAGATGCTCCAGGACCTGGGCCGCGAGCCCACCCCGGAGGAGCTGGCCAAGGAGCTGGACATGACCCCCGAGAAGGTGGTCGAGGTCCAGAAGTACGGCCGTGAGCCCATCTCGCTGCACACGCCGCTGGGCGAGGACGGCGACAGCGAGTTCGGTGACCTCATCGAGGACTCCGAGGCCGTGGTCCCGGCCGACGCCGTGAGCTTCACGCTGCTGCAGGAGCAGCTGCACCAGGTGCTCGACACCCTGTCGGAGCGCGAGGCGGGCGTCGTCTCGATGCGCTTCGGTCTGCAGGACGGGCAGCCGAAGACCCTCGACGAGATCGGCAAGGTCTACGGGGTGACGCGCGAGCGGATCCGTCAGATCGAGTCCAAGACGATGTCGAAGCTGCGGCACCCGAGCCGGTCCCAGGTGCTGCGGGACTACCTGGACTGATCCCGCGCAGCGCGCACAGGGCCCCGGTGCCAGTCGATCCCTCGACCGGCACCGGGGCCTTCGACGTCCCGGCGTCAGGCGGCCGGGACGCCGGGGACGCCCTGGACGGCGGCCCAGCGGGAGGACGGCGCGAGCACGCCCAGCGGGTCGAGCCGGCGCCGCATCGACACCAGGCGGTCGTACGTGCCGCTCCCGAACGCCGTGCGCAGCAGCTGCGCCGAGGCGGCGTCGCGGGGCCCCGCAAAGTTGAGCAGCGACCCGCCGGTGCACCACGGACGCATGGCGTCGTGCACGGCCTGGACGTGGGCGGCGGCGTCCGGCGGCCCCAGGGGCACGCCGAGGGAGCCGACGAACAGGGTGCAGGCCGCGTCGCGGCCGGCGACGGCGTTCGGGACGGCGGCGGGCCGTCCCACCGCGCCGCCGAGGAGGCGGATCTCGGCCATCATCACGGGCGACCCCGGCGGCACGGCCGCGAGGAAGACGTCGACGGCGTCGGCCGAGAGCTCGCGCAGCTGACCGCCGCGCTCGACGAACGGCATCGGGTCCTCCGGGTCGGCGTGGATCTCGCCGATCCGCACGTAGGGCAGGTCGCCGACGGTGTCCAGGATGGGTGCCGCGACCGACCGCAGCGCGTCGACGAGGCCGTCCGCCGGCGCGCCGTCCCGCCCGCCCTGCCCGTCGTCGCCGAGGTGGCGCACGTACCGCACCACGAGGACGGCGCGTCCGCGCAGCGGCTCGGGCAGGTCGGGGAGCGGCGGCAGGTTCAGGCGCGCGACGGACGTGGACACGGACTCCGGCATGTCGGGCACCAGCTCGCGCCAGCGGTGCAGGACGGGCGCCGCGTCGGCGACGTCGAACCACAGGGTGCCGCCGTGCACCGTGCGCAGCGGGAACAGGTCGAACGTCATCGACGTGACGACGCCGAACGCGCCGCCGCCGCCCCGCAGCGCCCAGAACAGGTCCTCGTTCCGGGTGGGGGACGCGGTGACGAGCGCGCCGTCGGGGGTGACGACGTCGAGGGAGCGGACGTGGTCGGCGGCGAAGCCGAACGTGCGCGCGAGCGGCCCGAGCCCGCCGCCGAGGGTGTAGCCCACCACCCCGACGTGCGGCGACGACCCGCAGAGGCCGCCGAGCCCGTGCGGCGCGCCGGCGTCGAGCACGGCGCGCCACGGCGTGCCCGGCCCGACCGTGGCCGTGCGCTCCACGGGGTCGATCTCCAGTCCGTCGAGAGCCGACACGTCGAGCAGGACGTCGGCGGGCCCGGTCGGGGCCGCGCTGTGCCCGGTGGAGCGCACGCCGACGCCGAGCCCGTGGCCGGCGGCAGCCCGCACGGTGCGGGCCACGTCCTCGGGCGAGGCGGCGCGCACGACGAGGGCCGGGCGGTGCACCAGCGCGAGGTTGAAGCCCCCGAGGGCCGCGTCGTAGGCGGGCTCGCCGGGGAGGTGGACGGTGCCGGCGAGGCCGGGCCGGACCTCGTCGGCGACGGTGGAGGCCGAGGCGGTGAGGTGCTGCGCCGTCGGGTCGTCGAGCGACACGGCGGCGGGGGTGGTGCTGGACATCGGTGACTCTCCTTCGGTGGACGGTGCCGGGGAGAGGGAGCCGTGCGCGGCCCGGCGGTGACGGGTCGGTGCCCGGGGCCCCCGGGTGAACTGTGGGGGCATTCCCCTGGCCTGGGCCGATGTGGCAGGGTGTCCGCGTGCTCCAGACCACGGCCTTCCCCGGGCGGTCCCGGTTCGTCGCTCTGCTCGCGCTCGTCGTCTCGCTGGCGCTGGCGCTCGCGTCGGTGCTCGTGGCCCCGCCGGCACAGGCGGCCACCTGGTCCCTGACGGGCTCCGGCGGCGGGACGACGACGGCGGCGAGCGGCAAGACCCTCACGGTCCGCTACCTCAGGTCCGGCAAGCCCGTGAAGGGCGCGACGGTGACGCTCCAGCGCAAGAAGGGCTCGTCCTGGGTCAAGGTCCGTACCGTGCGGACCGGCACGAAGGGCCGCGCGTCGACCACGGTGAAGCCCACCGTGTCGGCCAGCTACCGCTTCCGGACCAGCCACGCCACGAGCGGCGCGGTCAAGGTGCTCGTCGTGCCCGTGCGGTTCGCGATCTCCGGCTCGGGGTCGGGCCACGGCGTCGGGATGGCCCAGTGGGGCGCGTACCAGCAGTCGCGGTCCGGCCGTACGGCGGCGCAGATCCTGGGCTACTACTACCCGGGCACCACGGTCTCGACGGCGAACGACCCGCGCACCAGCCTCGACGTGCAGGTGCTCGGACCGCCGTCGGACAGCCGGACCACGACCGTGCTGGCCATCGGCTCCGGCAGCTGGCAGCTCAAGGACCCCGCGGGCGCGGTGGTGGCGAGCGGAGGCGCCGCGGAGCAGGTCACGACGGGCGTCGCGTCCGCGGGCGTCACGGCCAAGGTCACCCGGGGCGGCGCGACCGTCAAGAGCGTGCCGGCGCGGTCCAGCCTCACCTTCGAGTGGTCCGGCACGCGCTACTTCCAGCCCACCGGGACGAAGGCGGTCGCGACCGTCGCGGGCGCCCAGGGGACGTACCGCAACGGTCGCCTCGTGGTGACCAAGCGGTCGAACCGGCCGAACGTCGTCAACGAGGTGATCATCAACACCGAGTACCTCTACGGGCTGGACGAGATGCCGTCGGGATGGGGCGCGAGCGCCAACCGCGGCGCGGCGGCCCTGCAGGCGCAGGCGGTCGCGGCGCGCAACTACGCGATCGTCGAGAAGGTGAAGGGCCTCAAGTCCACCTGCGGCTGCCACGTCTACGACGACACCCGCTCCCAGCACTACACCGGGTGGAAGAAGCAGGGCGGCAGCTGGGGCGGTACCTGGGTCGCGGCCGTGGACGCCACGGTGCAGGACGGCACGGTGACGGTGCTGCGCGACGCCGACGGCCTGTTCGCCGAGACGCCGTACTTCGCGTCGACGGGCGGCGCGGGCGGGCGCCGCGGCACGGCGACCAACGCGGAGGTGTTCGGGACGACGGCCCTGCCGTACCTCAAGCACGTGCCCGACACGTACTCGGCCAAGGCGCCCGGCAACCCGTACGTGACGTGGAGCGACTCGATCACGCAGTCGAAGGCCCGGTCGCTCTTCGGGCTGTCGTCGGTGCGCTCGATCGCGGTGACGTCACGGTGGTCGAGCGGTCAGGTCAAGACGCTCACGGCCACGTCGGCGACCGGGAAGAAGGTGTCGCGGACCAGGACGGCGGACGGGTGGCGCACCGCCCTCGGGGTGCGGGCGTCGTGGGTCGGCTCGCTCACCGGCCGCAACAGCTGACCCGCGCGGACCACGCACGAGAGCCCCGCACCGTTCCGGTGCGGGGCTCTCGTCGTTCGTCGGTCGGGCCGAGGGGGTCGGTCGCGGGTCAGCGCGCCCCGTGCTCGGCGAGGAGCCGGTCCGTCTCGTCCTGGACGTGGACGGCGATGCCCTCGTAGGCGCCCGCGTGCGCACGTGCGTGGTGCCCGCAGAAGAGGAGCTCTCCGACGGGCAGGACCACACGCACGTACGCCTGGGCGCCGCAGCGGTCGCAGCGGTCGGCGGCGGTCAGCGGCTGGGTCGGTTCGGTCGTCGTGGTGCTCACGTCTCCATCCAACCAGACCGGTGGCCCGGAGCATCCCGGACCCCGGCCGGGTTCGCTCCTGGCATAGCGGCGTGGAGCACACGGAACACCTGTTCGGGTCGTCTACCCTCGTTCCCGTGACAGCCACCTCCGAGTCCGGGTACACCGCGCGCCACCTGACCGTCCTCGAGGGCCTCGAGGCGGTGCGCAAGCGCCCCGGCATGTACATCGGGTCCACGGACTCGCGCGGCCTCATGCACTGCCTGTGGGAGATCATCGACAACTCCGTCGACGAGGCCCTCGGCGGGCACGCGTCCGACATCCGCGTGGTGCTGCACGCCGACTCGTCCGTGACCGTCGAGGACGACGGCCGCGGCATCCCGGTCGACATCGAGCCGAAGACGGGCCTCACGGGCGTCGAGGTGGTCTTCACGAAGCTGCACGCGGGCGGCAAGTTCGGCGGCGGCTCGTACACCGCGTCGGGCGGTCTGCACGGCGTGGGCGCGTCGGTGGTCAACGCGCTCTCCGCGCGGCTCGACGTCGACGTGGACCTCGGCGGCAAGACGCACCGGATGACGTTCCACCGCGGCGAGCCGGGCATCTTCTCCGACCCGGCCTCGGGAGCCTCGCCCGAGTCGCCGTTCGCGCCCTTCACCGACCACAGCGAGCTCGCCGTCGTCGGCAAGGTCAAGCGCGGGGTCACCGGCACCCGGGTGCGGTACTGGGCGGACCGGCAGGTGTTCCCGAAGTCGGCCGTGTTCAGCTACGACGAGCTCGTCACCCGGGCGCGCCAGACCACGTTCCTCGTGCCCGGCCTGAAGATCACGCTGCGCGACGAGCGCGGGCTGCCCGGCACCCCGGGCGAGTCCGGGCCGTTCGAGGAGGTCTTCCAGCACGACGGCGGCGCCGTCGACTTCGTCGAGTTCCTCGCTCCGGACGCCCCGGTGACCTCGACCTGGCAGCTGCAGGGCAGCGGGCACTTCACCGAGACGGTGCCGGTGCTCGACTCGCGCGGCCACATGACCCCGCAGGACGTGCAGCGCGAGTGCGAGGTGGACGTCGCCCTGCGCTGGGGCGGCGGCTACGACACGGAGGTGCGCACCTTCGTCAACATCATCGCCACGCCCAAGGGCGGCTCCCACCTGTCGGGCTTCGAGCAGGGGCTGCTCAAGACGGTGCGCAAGCAGATCGAGGCGAACGCGCGCCGGCTGAAGGTCTCCACCAAGGACGCCGCGGAGCGCATCGAGAAGGACGACGTCCTGGCGGGCCTGACGGCGGTCGTCACCGTGCGGCTCGCGGAGCCGCAGTTCGAGGGCCAGACGAAGGAGGTCTTGGGCACGGCGCCCGTGCGCGCCATCGTCTCCCGCGTCGTGGAGAAGGAGCTGGGCGCGCTGCTCACCTCCTCCAAGCGCGACGAGAAGGCACAGTCGGCGCTGCTGCTGGACAAGGTGGTCGCCGAGATGCGCGCCCGCGTCACGGCGCGCAAGCAGAAGGAGATCTCCCGGCGCAAGAACGCCCTCGAGGCGTCGTCGCTGCCGGCGAAGCTCGCGGACTGCCGCAGCGACGACGTCACCCGCAGCGAGCTGTTCATCGTCGAGGGGGACTCGGCGCTCGGGACGGCGAAGCTGGCGCGGTCGAGCGACTTCCAGGCGCTGCTGCCGATCCGCGGCAAGATCCTCAACGTCCAGAAGGCGTCGATCAGCGACATGCTCCGCAACGCGGAGTGCGCCGCCATCATCCAGGTCCTCGGCGCGGGGTCGGGGCGGTCCTTCGACCTCGAGGCCGCGCGCTACGGCAAGATCGTCCTGATGACGGACGCCGACGTCGACGGCGCGCACATCCGCACGCTCCTGCTGACGCTCTTCTACCGGTACATGCGCCCGATGCTCGAGGCTGGCCGGGTCTTCGCCGCCGTCCCGCCGCTGCACCGCGTCGAGGTGCTGGGCAGCGGGCGGCGCAAGAACGAGTACGTCTACACGTACTCGGAGGCCGAGCTGACCGCCACCCTCAAGAAGCTGGACCGCGCGGGCCGTCGGTACAAGGAGGACATCCAGCGCTACAAGGGCCTGGGGGAGATGGACGCCGACCAGCTCGCCGAGACCACGATGGACCCGCGCCACCGCACGCTGCGCCGCGTGACGGTGGAGCACGCCGAGGCCGCCGAGCGGGTGTTCGAGCTGCTCATGGGCAGCGACGTGGCTCCGCGCAAGGAGTTCATCGTCGCCGGCGCGGGCACCCTCGACCACTCCCGGATCGACGCCTGACCCGGTGCGCCCGGGCCGTCCGGATGGCGGCCCGGGCGGCGGGTGACCACGGGTGATGGGTACCCTTCGGCCGTGAAGATCCCCCGCTCGACCACCTCCCGCCTGCTCGCCCTCCTCCCGGCGACCGCCCTGGCCGCCGGCCTGCTGGCCGGCTGCGCCGACGGCGGCTCCGCCGACACGAGCTCCTCGGCCTCGGCGTCCGTGGACGCGACCGAGCAGGTGGCGGAGAACCTCAGCGAGTTCTCCTACGCCGGCGAGGACGGCAAGACGGCGCTCGAGCTGCTGGAGAAGCACGACCCGGAGGCCCAGGTCCAGGGCAAGGGCGAGAACGCGTTCGTCACGGCCGTGCGCGGCCGCGAGGCCGACCCCGACACGGAGTTCTGGGGCCTGTACGTCGACGACGAGATGGCGCAGGTCGGCGCCGGCTCGCTCGAGACGAAGGACGGGCAGACCATCACCTGGAAGCTCGAGGAGATCGAGAAGTGACCGTCTCCCCGTCGTCGCGCCTCGAGGCCCCGCTGTCCGCTCGCGAGCTCGCCCACCGCTGGTGGCGGCCCGCCGTCGCCGTGCTGCTCGTCGCGGCCGCCGTCGTGTGGCGGCTGGTGAAGAACGACCTCGGCGCCCCGCCGAACCTCGAGATCTCGACCGCCGCGGCGTTCGCGGCGGCGGGCCTGCTGCGCCACCGCGTCGCGATGCTCGCACCGCTGGCGGTCGTCGCCCTGAGCGACGTCCTGCTCGGCAACTCGTCGGTGCTGGTGTTCACGTGGAGCGCCTGGGCCGTCATCGGCGTCGGCGCCTGGTGGGCGGGCCGCACCCGCGGCACGACCGGCCGCCTGGTGGCCGCGCTCGGCCTCGGCGTCGGCGGCTCGCTGTTCTTCTACCTGTGGACCAACGCCGGCGTGTGGTGGCTCGGTCGCGGCACGTTCTACCCCGCGGGCCTCGACGGGCTGCTGGCCAGCTACGTCGCCGGGCTGCCGTTCCTGCGGCCGATGCTGCTCGGCAACCTGGTCCTGGTGCCGCTCGCGGCCGGACTGGTGGCCCTGGTGGTGCGGCTGGAGCGCGCGTCGGCGGCAGCCCCCGCCGCGCTGCCGGCGCGATAGCCTCGACGGACCGACAGGGAGGCGAGGACCCATGCCCGCAGACCGGATCCGGCGGATGACGTTCGCCAGCATCTACCCGCTCTACGTGCAGAAGGTGGAGCGCAAGGACCGCGACGCGGCCGACGTGGACCGCGTCGTCTCGTGGCTCACGGGCTACGACGACGAGGGCCTCGAGCGGGCCGTCGCGGACGAGGTCGACCTGGAGACGTTCTTCGCCCGGGCGCCCGCGATGAACCCGCACGCGTCGCTCATCACGGGCGTGATCTGCGGCGTGCGGGTCGAGGAGATCGACGACCCGCTGATGCAGCAGATCCGCTGGATGGACAAGCTGGTGGACGAGGTCGCGAAGGGCAAGAAGATGTCGTCGATCCTGCGCGGCGGCACCGGCGCGGCCGCGTAGCCGACCGTACGACGGGCCCCCGGTGGGCGGGAGCGGCAGGTGCCGCCCCCGCCCACCGGGGGCCCGTGTCGTGCTGCGCCGGTGCCTCTCGGGCTACGGCGTCTCGAGGGTGAACGTCACCGTGGTGGCGTTCCCGGCGACGTCGCGGACGACGAGGGTGTTGGTGCCCTCGACCGCGCCGAACGCCCGCGGCTTGACGAAGTTCAGGTCCGACCACGTGTTGTCGGTCAGGTCCTTCGCCGTGCCGTTGAGGGTGAGGCGGTCGACCTTGCCGGCGTCGTGGAGCTTGAACGAGACCAGGCGGTAGGTGCCGTCGGCGCCGGCCGTGAACTGCGCGCCGTCCTTGACGGTGACGGTCGGGCCCGTGACGTCGAGGGTGAACGTCACCGTGGTGGCGTTCCCCGCGACGTCGCGGACGACGAGGGTGTTGGTGCCCTCGACCGCGCCGAACGCGCCCGGCTTCACGAAGTTCAGGTCCGACCACTCGTCGTCGACGAGGTCCTTCTCCACCCCGTTGAGGGTGAGGCGGTCGACCTTGCCGGCGTCGTGCAGCCTGAACGAGACCTTGCTGTACGTGCCGTCCCGGCCGGTGGTGAACTCGTCGCCCTCCTTCACGGTGACCGTCGGCCCGTCGACGTCGGCCGGCGACGTCGTGACCGTGAGGTCGCGCAGCCGCCCGTAGTTGTCGAACGAGCCGAACCCGACCCGGCCGGACGTGAACGTGGTGTCGTCCGCGGTCAGCAGCGGGGTGTCGAGGCCGTCGAGGTAGACGGCGATGTCGCCGCTGTCCGCGCAGCGCACGACGCGCACGTCGTGCCACTCCTCGTCGGTGATCGCCGGGGGAGCCCCGACCTTGCCGTCCCACTGGTCGTCGATCCGCTCCCGGTCCTTGCCGTCGACCTTGAAGATCCCGTTGTGGGGGTAGATCGTGTTGTCCTTCGAGAGGTGGGCGTAGTAGTACTTCGTGTCGGACTGCCACCCGAACACCACGATGACGTCGCGGTTGTTGACGCTGGCGGGCTCGTCGATCCGGACCTGGGCGCCGAGGTCGAACGACCCGAGCTCCGGCCCCTGGGTGAGGACGGCGTACTCGAACGGCCGCCGGATACCGTCGGCGGGGTCGGTCCCCGCCGAGGTCTGGACGATCTGGTCCCCGGGGAACTGCCACTTCGAGGGCGTCCTCGGGGCCCAGTTCTCGCCCGCCATGACGTCGGTGACCGTGGATCCGGCCGGCGTGCACGACGGCGGCTCGGTGGGCTCGGTCGGCGTGGCGCCGAACAGCGCGTACTGGGCGGCGACCTGCTCGGGCGACGGGACGGTGTCGAGGAACATCAGGTTGTCCATCCGGCCGTTGAACGGGTTCGCCTCCTTGGTGTCCTGCGGGAAGCTGCCGCCGATCTTGATGCCGCGCGACGTCGTCGCCGACGTCGGTCCGGAGCCCCACGGGTTGGACGAGGTGTACCGGCCCGCGAGCTCCTCGCCGTTGCGGTACAGCTTCATCTCGCCCGCCGCGAAGTCGAACGTCGCGGTGAGGTGGACCCACCGCCCCTGCGCCAGGATCTCGTCCCAGGGCATGTCGGCGGCGAAGGTCCACGACCCCGCGCCGTCGACGCGCCGCCCGAGGGCGACCAGCTTGAGCTCGTCGCCCACGGTGATGACCTCGAGCAGCGCCCGCACCCCGTGGCCGTCGGAGTCGCCCGTCAGCACGCCGGCGAGGCCGATCGCGTTGTACCGGTCGTCCGGGCTCGCCGTGCCCGAGTTGAGGCCGGCGACGTTCGCGCCCGTCCGCTTGAACCAGCCCATGACGGCGGCCTGGTCGGTGGCCGAGAACGCGTCGAGCGAGCCGACGCCCTTCGCGTCGTAGACGCCCGCCTTCCAGTCGTCGTTCGACGCGGTCGTCGGGCTCATCTGCTGGGTCTGCAGGGCCCGGCCGGCACCCGGGTAGGCCCGGTCGGTGACCCGCTGCTCGACGCCGCCGTTGATGAGCTCGATCTTCGTGCCGGACCATCCCTGGTCCGCCTCGAAGGTCGTGGCGCCCGCGACGGGGTGGTCGAAGTCGTAGTGGGCCACCAGGTTCGGCGCGAGCTCGGGGAGCGCGACCGGGGAGGTGGGCGCGAGCCGGTGCGCGCCGGTGACCTTCCAGATCTTCCCGTTCGCCTTCGAGATCAGGTAGAGCTCGCCGTCGGCGTCGGAGCCGAAGCGCAGGTCGACCCGCTTGTCGCCGACCAGCTCCTGGAACGTGGTCTCCTTGCCGCCGGCGAAGACGCGGAGCTGCTCGATCGGCGCCAGGTCCTCGAGGTCACCGTCGTTGCGGACCATCGTGTCGGCGTCGGTCGAGAGCACCCAGCCGTGCACGAGGTCCGTGAACAGGTAACGCCCCTGCAGGGCGGCGATGTCGCCGCGGTAGACGAACCCGCCGTTGTTGGCGACGCCGGCGTCGCCCGTCTGGCCGGGGTCGCGGTTGTGGTCGTAGGCGGCGACGGGGTAGGTGAAGCCGTTCCCGGCGTCGTCGGCCGGCAGCGGGTAGATCTGGCGGTTGTCCGCCCGGAACGGGCCCTCGCGCTCGGACCAGCCGAAGTTGTCGCCGGGCTCGACGGCGTAGATCGACTCGACCTGCCACTCGCCGATGTGCCCGAGGTACATGGTGTGGTCGCCGGCGGGGTCCCAGCTGATGCGGTGCGGGTCACGCATGCCGACCGCGTAGAGCTCGGGCAGCGCGCCCTCGGTGCCGAGGAACGGGTTGTCGTCGGGGATGCCGTACCGGCCGTTGGCGCTGTCGTCCCCCAGCGGGTCGATCCGCATGATCGTGCCCTGCGGCGTGGAGAGGTCCTGCGGATTGCCGTTCCCGACCCCGTTGCCGCCGTCGCCCGCGAGGATGTAGAGGTTGCCGTAGTCGGCGTCCCCGGGCCGCACCGTCGGGTTGAAGGCGATCTGCTGCACGGTGTGCACGCGGCCGTTGAAGGGGACGCGCATGATCTCCCGGCTGGTGCCCTCGAAGACGGGGGCCGACGGGTCCGTGGCCTTCCACTCGGTGACCACGCTGTGGAACCCGGTGGTGCCGTACGCGGGGAAGTCGGGGGTGTCCTCGGTGAGGGCCGTGCCCGCCTCGGTGTGCACCGTGTAGAACAGGCCGTTCTCGGCGAAGTCCGGGTGGAACTCGGCGGCACCGAGGCCGGTGCCCAGGCCGGCGGAGTTGTGGAAGTTGTCGATGAACGCCTGGCGCACGTCGAGGTACGGCGTGTACTCGCCGGTGTTCTTGTCGACCGTGTAGAGGGTGCCGTTGTTGTCCGGCACCATGAGCCGCCCGGAGCCGTCCGGGATCTCGTCGAGGTGCGTGATCCGGTTGTACCGGTCGAGGCGCGGGTCCTGGGTCGCGGGCGTGGTGTGCGACTCGGGGAGCTGCGCCAGCTCCTCCACCTCGACGCCGAGCGTCGACATCTTGGGGTCGGGCAGCGGGTTGATCAGCGGTGCCTCCGACTGGCCGCCCGCGGCGCAGTCGCCGGGGTTGCCGGTCGCGATCGAGAGGTTCTCGCCCGCGGTGTCGACGGCGACGTCGTCGAGCATGAGGTTGCCGGCGCTGCTCGCGCCGTTGATCCACCAGAACCGGTCGAGCGCCGTCGAGACGCCCTGGCGGAAGCCGAACTGCTGCTCGGTGCCCTCGGGGAGCCGCGTGAGCTCCTCGTACGGACCGCCCTGGCTGTACACCGAGACCTTGTCGGCGGCGTTGTCGGCGACGACCCAGACGCACTGCCAGGCGTCGCGGCCCCAGACGCCGGCGGGCTTGAAGGCGCCGCCGTCCCGGACGAGGAGGACGTCGCTGTTCTGGTTGTTGACGTAGGCGCGGCTGTCCCCGGTCCCGGACGGCTGGTCGACGTCCGTGAGCCCGAAGGACGTGTCGACGCTCCCCGTGCGCAGGAACCGGAAGAACAGGGTGCCGGTGGTGCCGTCGGCGATCTCCGGGACGGCGCGGTAGGCCTTCTGGTTGCCGCCGGTCATCTCGAGCACCTGGTTGTTGCCGTTGAGCGGGTCCGCGATCACCTTCGCGGCCCCGGACGCCGACCAGCCGTCCTGGCCGTTCAGCGCCGTGCGCTCGTACTGCTCGAAGCCGAGGAGCTCGGTGAACTCCTGGTCGGCGGCGGTCGTGGACGGCGAGCCCGCCGCGGTGCGCTCGGCGGCGAGGGCGGGCGCGCCGACGAGGAGGGTCGTGCCGGCGACGGCCGCGGCGGTGATCGCGGCCGCGAGGCGCACGGGCCCCGACCGTGGGGTGGTGGGTGTGGGCGGGCGGGCCGGTTCGGCCGACCGTCGGGGCATGAGCTCGCGCATCTGTGACCTCTCAACGTCGTTGTCGATCAGTGCTTCATGGTCCTGAAAGCGCTTGCCAGGCAAGCGCTTTCAGGATCCTAGGACGACCCACAGGATGCGGCAAGGGATGTCTCAGCGTGCTCGGAGGGCCGGCCCGGCACGGGCGTTCCGGGGGGCGGGCGAGCGGTCGGCGCCGGACGGCGGCACGGCGTCGACGGCCTCGGGCCCGCAGGTCAGCGGCCGGACAGGGGCATCCCCATCGTCCGGCCCCAGGGCTGCTCCTCGAGCGTGCGGAAGCCGAGGTGCTCGTAGAAGCCGATGGCGCGGAGGTTGCGTCCGCCGACGCCCAGGTGGATCCCCGGGGCGCCCGCGGCGGCGACGGCGTCGAGCACGGCCTCCAGCACGCGTCGCCCCGCGCCGCCGCCCTGCGCCTCGGGCAGCAGGTCGATGTGCAGGTGCGCCGGGTACTGCTCCAGCCACGGCGCACCCGACCGCGACGGCGCGTGGATCATGCGGAGCAGGCGCGCGTCCGCCGACTCGTCGTCGGCAGCCGGAGCGGCGAGCCTCGCCCGCAACGGCGGCCACCAGGACTCCTCGCAGCGGCGCTCGAAGTCCGTGGTGCTCGCCGTCGCGACGCAGTACCCGACCGCCGTGCCGTCCGCGCGCCGCAGCACGCGGGCCAGGTCGGGCTCCAGGGCGAGGTAGGCGCCGAGGTAGACGTGGCCGAGCAGCGCGCCGTCCTCGTACTGGCCCGTGGCGTCGTCGCCCGAGTCGCCGGTGCGCAGGCAGACGTCGTAGAGGGCGTCTCGGTCGGAGAGGTCGTAGCGGTCCACGGTGAGCGCGGGGCGGGCGCCCTGGGCGGGCGTGGTGACGTCGTGTCCGGGGTGGGGGCTCATGGACGTATCGTCCCCGGTCGGGGGAGCGGAGTCACGCGTCGGCCGGCGGGGCGGCATGCGGACGGTGCCGCGTCCGGGGTCTGACGGCCGCCCCGGACGCGGCGGGTCGGGTCAGGCCCGCGGGACCCTCAGCTTCCGCAGGTTCGCGTACGAGACCTGGGCGGTGCGGACGGGGTCGGGCTGCTGGTCGCGCTCGACGACGAACTCGTGCCGCCCCAGCGCGTGGACGTGGGAGAGGATCCCCCGGAAGTCCACGCTGCCCTCGCCGAGGTCGTTCTCGATGCCCTGCGTCGGGATGCCGTCCTTGAGGTGGAACAGAGGGAACCGGTCCTGGTGCGCGTCGAGATAGGCCACCGGGTCGGCGCCCGCCCGCAGGATCCAGTACAGGTCGAGCTCGAACGCCACCAGGTCGGGGTCGGTCTCCCGCAGCCAGACGTCGAACAGGACCTCGCCGGTCGTGGGGTCCCTGTGGAACTCGTTGTCGTGCAGGTGGGCGTACCACCGCAGCCCGTAGGTGCGCGCCACCTCGCCCCAGCGGTTCATCTCCTCGGCCATCCGGCGGTAGCCGTCCGCGGTCTGGGCGCCGTCCATGTAGGAGACGCCGACGTACCTCTGACCGAGGGTCACCGCGCGCTCGAGGGTCACCTCGGCGAGGTCGCCCCGGAAGTCGTACGGGTTGTGGTGGCTGCCGACGACCCGCAGGCCGTTGGCGTCGATGATGGCGCGGAACTGCTCCGGGGTGCGGTTGCCGTAGTCGTAGGCCGGCTCGACCGACGCGTACCCGGCCGCCGCGACCATCGCGAGCGTGCCCTCGGGGTCGGCGCGGAGCATGTCCCGCACCGAGTAGAGCTGGAAGCCGATCTTGCCGGGCGGGACCGCGCGGCCCCCGCCGTCGGTCGCGGCCGAGGCGGTGCCCGGCAGCGCGATGGCGCCGAGCCCGGCCGCCGCGGCGGCGCCGGCGCCCTGCAGGAAGATGCGACGGGAGTACTTCTGAGCATGACCTGTCAACTTTTCCACCTCATCGTCAAAAGTCGGGTGAAATCGACTGTAGGCCTGGCCCCAGGTCTTGACAACACCCGCGGCCGACGCCGGTGGCCGTCGGTGATGTGCCCGGCGGGCTGGCGCGAAGCCTCGTCAGGCGTGCCCGGGCCACATGTTTCGGCCAAATCTGATGGGTCCTGACCAATTGCTGTGCTCCCGTCTGACGACTTCTGATTGACAGTCGACAGAAGGCTCCCTAAGGTCGGCACCGCACCTGTGATGTGCGTGCGCACCCCTTCGAGTCGTCGTCAGACGGATCCCTCGGGGAGGTACGCGAGCTGTGTCCTGGAGGGAACGACGATGAGGTCTGCCTTCGCACCACCAGCACGTGTCGTCCGCGGCGTCGCCGCGGACGGTCTCGCGCGCACGAGACCCGTCGCCTCCCGCACTTCTGTCCGCCGGACGAGCTGACCGGCCCCCGGCGACGTCGAACGGAGTCTCATGCCTGAGAACAGCACGGAGTACAGCGGCACCACGGCGGGACCACGGAAGGACCGGGTCTCGCGTCGGTCGATGCTGACCGGCACCCTCGCCGGTCTCGTGGTGCCGGCCACGACCGGCGCCCTCGGCGTCGGCGTCGGCGCCGCCTCGGCCGCCCCGAAGCCGTCCCCGACCCCCACCCCGACCGCGACGCCGACGGCGGCACCCCGCGCCACCACCCGGAACATCACGGTGTTCGCGGAGTCGCTCGGCAACGGGCAGATCGGGTACGGCCTCGCGCCGGGGGAGGCCACGATCCCCGGCCCGCTGCTCGAGATGTGGGAGGGCGACACCCTCCAGATCGAGCTGGTGAACACCACCGACAAGCGGCTCTCGATCCACCCGCACGGCGTCGACTACGAGACCGACTCCGACGGCAGCCCGTTCAACGACTCGTTCAACGAGCCCGGCGAGACCCGCACCTACGTCTGGCGCTCGCACACCACGCATCAGGCCGACGACGGCCGGTGGGTGAGCGGGTCGGCGGGCTACTGGCACTACCACGACCACGCGCTCGGCGGCGAGCACGGCACGGCCGGGCTGCGCGCCGGGCTCTACGGCGCCCTGGTCGTCCGACGCCGGGGCGACCGCGTGCCCGACCGCCAGTACACGGTCGTGTTCAACGACATGACGGTGAACAACCAGATGGCCCCGCACACCCCGATGTTCGAGGCGAACCTCGGCGAGACCGTCGAGTGGATCGCGATCGGGCACGGCGACCAGCTGCACACGTTCCACCTGCACGCGCACCGCTGGGCGGACAACCGGACCGGGTACCTCGCCGGCCCGGACGACCCCAGCCGGGTCATCGACACGCGCGACCTCAACCCCGGGACGTCCTTCGGGTTCCAGGTGGTGGCGGGCGAGGCGGTCGGGGCCGGGGCGTGGATGTACCACTGCCACGTCCAGTTCCACTCCGACGGCGGCATGGCCGGCGTCTTCCTCGTCCGGAACGCCGACGGCTCCATGCCCGACGGCGCCCAGGCAGCGATCGACCGCTTCCAGCAGCACGGCGGCCACTCGATGTGATCCCGGGTGCGGGGACGCCCCCGCCCGACGCACTTCGGTCCCACGCAAAGGAGCAGTGATGGAACGGACAGCAAGAGGCAGCGCCCGGATCACACCACGGGCTGCTCGCGGCATCCTCGCCGCGCTCACCGGTGCCACCCTCGCCTTCGGGCTGGCGGCCACGCCCGCGGCCGCGCAGCGCACGCCGCAGGACGAACCGACGCAGGCGCCCTCTGCCGACGCGGCGAAGGCCCCGACGGCCAGCGTCGTGCCCTCGGCCGCGATCCTCCCGACCAGCGCCGAGAACCCCCGGGTGCTCGTGTTCCACGGTGACCCGGCCGAGCAGGTCGACCCCGTCAACGTCGCGACCACCACGATCAGGCAGCTCGGCAAGGCGAACGGCATCGCCGTCGACACGGCGACGGAGCCCACCGTCTTCACGGCGAAGAACCTCGCGGAGTACCGCGGCGTCGTCTTCCTCTCCTCGGAGGGCGTCGAGATGTCCACTGCCCAGGAGGACGCGCTGCAGGCGTACGTGCAGTCGGGCGGCGGGTTCCTCGGGATCCGGGACGCCGCGCGGGCGCAGGCGCGCTCGCAGTGGTTCACGGGCCTCATCGGCACGCGGCCGGCCGGCAACCTGCCGGACTCCGTGCCGGTCAAGACCGTGACGGCGAGCGCGGAGAACCCGCCGAACGAGGTCGCGACGAAGCTCACCGACCGCAACCCGTCGACGAAGTGGCTCGCGTTCCAGCCCACCGCGTGGCTCCGCTTCGACCTGAACGAGCCCGTGGCGGTGGCCCGGTACGCCCTGACGTCGGCGAACGACTCGGACGGCCGCGACCCCAAGGACTGGACGCTCCAGGGCTCGAACGACAACGGCGCGACCTGGAAGGACCTCGACCGGCGGACCGGCGAGGACTTCCCCGAGCGGTTCCAGACCAAGGACTACGCCGTCGCGAACACGGACGCGTACTCGTCCTACCGCCTCGACATCACGGCGAACTCCGGCGAGGGCCTCACGCAGCTCGCCGACCTCGACCTCTTCGACGCGGCCTCCGCGGAGGAGCCGGAGCCCGAGATCCCGGTGCAGGAGGCGACGGTGAACGTCACCGACCGGAAGCACCCCGCGACCAAGGAGCTGCCGGTCAAGTGGACCCGGTCCGACCGGTGGCTGAACTGGTCCCCGAACCCCGTGGGCGAGGTGCACACCGTCGCCCAGGTGCAGGAGTGGGACTACGACCCGGGCGAGGGCGCGAACGGCCCGTT
Source organism: Isoptericola sp. NPDC057559 (assembly GCF_042801555.1). NCBI lineage: Bacteria > Bacillati > Actinomycetota > Actinomycetes > Micrococcales > Promicromonosporaceae > Isoptericola > Isoptericola sp. NPDC057559. The sequence continues at coordinate 22,807 of NZ_JBHVFQ010000018.1, read as the reverse complement.
CCACCCCGTGTCCTGGTGCCGTGACTACGACGGCGGACGCTCCTTCTACACCGGCATGGGCGGCACCGCCGACAGCTACCAGGAGGAGGGCTTCCGCGACCACCTGCTCGGCGGCCTGCTCTGGTCCGCGGGCATGGTGCGCGGCGACTGCCAGGCGACCATCGCGGCGAACTACAAGGCCGAGCGGCTGACGCAGCAGAACGCGGCGGGCACCCTCGACCAGATCGGTGAGCCCCACGGCCTGACGGCCGCGCCCGACGGCGGGATCTTCTACGTCGGCAAGGCGGCGTGCCCCAGCGGCCCGATCGTCTCGTGGGACGACCCGGACGTCGGCCTCGGGTGCGGCACGATCCACCGCTGGGACCCGGAGACCAAGACGACCAAGCTGCTGACCACCCTGCCCGTGATGGGCAACCGTGGCTCGGGCGACGAGCTCGTCAAGAACGAGGAGGGCCTGCTGGGCATCACCCTCGACCCGAAGTTCGAGGAGAACGGCTGGTTCTACGTCTTCTGGATGCCGCACGAGTCGGTCGACCGGGAGCGTCAGGTCGGCGACCGCACCATCTCGCGCTTCACCTACGACGCCGAGGCGAACACGATCGACCAGTCGACGCGCAAGGACCTCCTGTCGTGGGAGACGCAGATCCACTCCTGCTGCCACGCGGGTGGCGGGATGGACTTCGACGACGAGGGCAACCTCTTCGTCGGGTCCGGCGACAACAACTCGTCGGGCGGCTCGGACGGCTACTCCGGCAACAACTGGACCAAGGAGTTCGCCGGGCTGTCCTTCCAGGACGCGCGCCGCACCGCCGGCAACACCAACAACCTCAACGGGAAGATCCTGCGGATCCACCCGGAGCCGGACGGGACGTACACCGTCCCCGACGGGAACCTCTTCCCCGAGAAGGACGACCCGGGCGACAAGACCCGGCCGGAGATCTACGTGATGGGCGTGCGCAACATCTCGCGCCTGGCGTGGGACTCCGAGAAGGACTGGCTGACGGCCGCCTGGGTGGGCCCGGACGCGTACACCCCGGACCCGGAGCTGGGCCCGGCGAAGTACGAGACCGCCACGATCATCACCGAGGCGGGCAACCAGGGCTGGCCCTACTGCATGGGCGACAAGCAGCCCTACCGTGACCGGAGCAACGAGGACGCGAGCGTCCTGACCGGCTGGTACGACTGCGACCACCCGAAGAACACCTCGCCGCGCAACACCGGCCTGGTGGACCTGCCCCCGGTCAAGAAGAACATGATCTGGTACTCGCCCAGTGGCGGTGGCCCCGTCTTCCCGATCGGCGAGGACGGCATCCCGTCCTACGTCGACGACGAGGCGACGTACACCGAGCCGTACCTGCGCGGCGGCGGCCAGGCCGTGATGAACGGCCCGACCTACCACCGGTCCGAGGTCGACACCGACAGCGGTGCCGCGTGGCCGGACTACTGGGAGGGCAAGTGGTTCCTCGGCGACCAGTCGAACGCCGCGAACCGCATCGCCGTCACGGTGGACCCGGACACGGTCGACGAGGCCGGGGCCCCGCTCTACGCCGAGGACCTGCGCCGCATCATCCGCGGTGGCAACGGCGCGACCCAGGTGCAGAGCTGGATGGACGCCAAGTTCGGCCCCGACGGTGCTCTGTACCTGCTCGACTACGGCGGCGGCTTCTTCACCCTGCACAACAACCAGAAGCTCGTCCGGATCTCCTACACGGGCGGCCCGGCGACGCCGGCCCCGGCCGCGTCGGGGGCGAGCGTGCAGAGCGACCCGCTGACCGTCGCGTTCGTCGGCAGCCGCTCGGGCGGCGTCTCGTACGCGTGGGACTTCGGTGACGGCTCCACGTCCACCGAGGCCAACCCGCAGCACACCTACAAGCGTGTCGGGAAGTACGCCGCGACGCTCACGGTGACGTACGCGGACGGCGAGAAGGAGACGGTCGACGTGTCGGCCGCCACCACCTGCACCATCCCGGACACCCGCGGCACCGTCGTGATCGGCGAGGTCGACTCGACGGTGAAGAACACGGACCTGGGCGGCTGCACCATCGCCGACCTCATCCGCGACGAGGCGCAGTGGGACTCCAACGGCCGGTTCGTCAACCACGTCACCGCCGTCGCCGACCAGCTCCTCGCCGACGGGAAGATCAAGGGCGGCGAGCGCAGCAAGCTGATCAAGGCGGCGCAGACCTCCCGCATCGGTGCCCCCGGGACCACCGGGTACCGGTGGCTCTTCGACGGCACCGCCTCCTCGCTCGCGGGCTGGCGTCAGGCGCCGAGCGGCGGCTTCGACCTGAGGGACGACGGGTCCATCCGGGCGCACGGCGGCCTGGGCATGCTCTGGTACGCGAAGCAGGAGTTCGGCGACTTCTCGGTCAAGCTCGAGTTCAAGGACGTCGCACCCGGGGAGGGCCATGCCAACAGCGGGGTCTTCACCCGGTTCCCGGACCCGCGGGTGCCGCGTGACCAGCGGCCCGAGTGCGGGCAGCTCACGTCCGCCGAGGCGTGGGTCGCGATCTACTGCGGCCAGGAGATCCAGATCTACGACGGTCCCACCGGCGAGGTCCAGAAGACGGGGTCGGTGTACAACTTCGACCCCAACACCCTGGAGGCCGCCCGGGTCACTCCGAAGGGGGAGTGGAACACGTACGAGATTCGCGTCGTCGGGCAGCAGTACACGATCATCCGCAACGGCGTCGTGATCAACGAGTTCGACAACTCGCCCGGGAAGCAGTCGTCGCGCGCGGGTGACCCGCCGACCGACCTGCGCCAGTTCCTGAGCGGGTACATCGGCCTGCAGAACCACAGCGACGCCGACGCCATGGAGTTCCGCAACATCCGGGTGCGGGACCTGTGACCGCCCCCGCGACGACGAGAGGAACGTCGATGTCCCGAAGGAGAGTGCCCCGCCCGTGGGTGGGGGCGTCAGTGGTAGCACTGAGCATCCTGTCGTTCGGCCTCGCCGGCGCCGCGTCAGCGGCGCCGGCCGGGCCGGCCGCCCCGGCGGCCCTCGTGGCCCTGCCGGCCGCCGACGCCGGCACCACGGCCGCCGACCAGGTGCTGACCTGGACCGGCAGCAACAGCGTCACCCAGTACGCGTCCGCGCCCGCCACGGCGAAGGCGGGGCCGGCGACGATCGTGTTCGAGAACAGCGTCGCCACCGGCAACACCGTCAGCATGAGCCACACGCTGACGTTCGACACCAGCACGGCGGGGTACAACCACGACGTCGCCCTCGACATCCTGGCCAACCCGCTGGACGAGAACGGCGGGCGCTGGGAGGTCGACGTCGACCTGACGCCCGGCACGTACCGGTACTTCTGCGTGATCCCCGGGCACGGGCAGATGGTCGGCGAGCTCGTCGTGACCGAGGGGGGCGGCCAGGAGGACACCACCGCCCCCACGGTGACCCCGCAGGTCACGGGGGACAAGGACGCGGACGGCGCCTACATCGGCGCCGCCACCGTGAGCCTCGCCGCCGAGGACGCGGACTCGGGCGTCGCGAGCGTCGAGTACGCGCTCGACGGCGGCGACCTCCAGCCGTACACCTCTCCGCTGGTCCTGAACGAGCCGGGCATGCACATGGTCGACTACCGGGCCACGGACAACGCCGGGAACGTGTCGGAGACCGGCACCGTGCACGTCGTCGTCGTGGCCGCCGGGGAGGACACGACGGCCCCCGTCGTGTCGGCGGAGGTCACCGGCCAGCTCGACGACGACGGTGCCTACGTCGGTACCGCGACGGTCGCGCTGACCGCCACGGACGTCGGCTCGGGCGTCGCGAGCGTCGAGTACGCGCTCGACGGCGGCGAGTACACCGCCTACGCGTCGCCGGTCCCGGTGGGAGAGCCGGGCGAGCACACGGTGACCTACCGGGCCACCGACAAGGCCGGCAACGTCTCCGAACCCGGCTCGACCACGTTCACCGTGGTGGAGGCGCCCGAGGACACCACCGCACCGGTGGTGACCGCGGAGGTCACGGGCAAGCAGGACGCCGACGGCGCCTACGAGGGCTCGGCCACGGTGCAGCTGCACGCGGTGGACGACGGGTCGGGCGTGGCGAGCGTGGAGTACGCGCTCGACGGCGGCGACTACCAGGAGTACACCGCGCCCGTGGTCTTCGACGAGGTCGGCATGCACATGCTCGACTACCGGGCCACGGACAAGGCCGGGAACGTGTCCGAGGCCGGCATGGTGCACGTGGTCGTCGTGGAGGCCGGCCCCCCGCCGGACACCACGCCGCCCATCGCGTCGGCCCAGGTCGACGGCGTCCAGGACGCCAACGGCGTGTACGTCGACGAGGCCACCGTGACGGTCACGGCCCGGGACTCCGGCTCCGGGGTGGCGTTCATCGAGTACTCGCTCGACGACAGCGCCTTCCGCGAGTACGACGGCCCGATGGTGATCGAGGAGCCGGGGGCGCACGCCCTGCGGTACCGCGCCACCGACAACGTCGGCAACGTCACCCGGACGGGGACGCTGCGGTTCACGCTCCTGCGGCAGGGCATCGACGCGTGCCCCGCGTCGGACGAGCGGGCCACCGTGTTCTTCGGAAACCTCGACAGCAGGGTCGCCAACGTCGACACCGGTGACGGCTGCACCGTCGCCGACCTGCTCGACGCGGACGGGCCGTGGGTGAGCCACAAGGCGTTCGTCTCGCACGTCACGGACGTCGCGGGGGGCATCGCGGCGAAGGGCATCATCACGAGCGCCGACCTCAAGGCGCTCGTGCAGGCGGCGAAGCGTTCCAGCATCGGGAACTGACCCCCGCACGCGAGTCGGCGCAGCCCCCGTCCGGGGCTGCGCCGACTCGCGCTGTCCTGCCCTCCCGCTCAGACGCTGAAGTACTTGGCCTCGGGGTGGTGGAAGACGAACGCGTCGGTGGACTGCTCGGGGTGCAGCTGGAGCTCGTCGGAGAGCGTCACGCCCACGCGCTCGGGCCGCAGTAGCTCGACCACCTTGCGGCGGTCCTCCATCTCGGGGCAGGCGGGGTAGCCGAGGGAGAAGCGGGCGCCGCGGTACTGGAGCTTGAACAGCCCCTCCACGTCGGTGGGCTCCTCGTCGGCGAAACCGAGCTCGTCGCGGACGCGTGAGTGCCAGAACTCCGCCAGCGCCTCGGTGAGCTGCACGGACAGGCCGTGCAGCTCCATGTACTCGCGGTACTTGTTCGCCTCGAACAGCTTCGCGGTGTGGCCCGACACGGTGTCACCCACGGTGACGAGCTGCACCGGCAGCACGTCGAACCGCCCCGTCTCGTCCGCGAACGACCGTGGGCGCACGAAGTCCGCCAGGCACAGGTGCCGGTCGCGGCGCTGCCGCGGGAAGTGGAACCGCAGCCGCTCGGTGCCCGGCTCGCCGCCGGAGCCGCCGTCGGGCCCGTCGTGATGGGCGACGACGAGGTCGTCGCCGTCGGACCACACGGGGAAGTACCCGTACACGACCGTGGGGTCCATGATCTGGTCCGTGCGGACCCGCTCGAGCCAGGCCGCCAGCCGCGGCCGGCCCTCGGTCTCGACGAGCTCCTCATAGCTCTGGCCGTCGTCACCCCGGCCGGGCTTGAGCCCCCACTGGCCCATGAAGGTCGCGCGCTCGTCGAGGAAGGCCGCGTAGTCGGCCAGCTGGATGCCCTTCACCACGCGCGTGCCCCAGAACGGCGGGGTGGGCACCGGGTTGTCGGCGGCGACGTCCGAGCGGGCGGGCAGGTCCTCGGGCGCCGTCTCGGTGACGGTGACGACGCCGTGGCGGCGCTTGCGCAGCGCGGGCAGCCCCACGGACTCCGGGTCGGCGCCGCGGGCAATGGCGACGAGAGGCTCCATGAGGCGCAGCCCTTCGAACGCGTCCTTGGCGTACCGGACCGTGCCGGGGAACGCGGACGCGAGGTCGTCCTCGACGTAGGTGCGGGTGAGGGCCGCGCCGCCGAGCAGCACCGGCCAGCGCCGGTCGAGCCCGCGCGAGGCCAGCTCCTCGAGGTTCTCCTTCATCACCACCGTCGACTTCACGAGCAGGCCGGACATGCCGATGACGTCGGCGTCGTGCTCCTCGGCGGCCTCGATCATCGCGGAGACGGGCTGCTTGATGCCGATGTTCACCACGGTGTAGCCGTTGTTGGTGAGGATGATGTCGACGAGGTTCTTGCCGATGTCGTGCACGTCGCCACGCACGGTGGCCAGCACCACGGTGCCTTTGGACCGGCCCTCGCCGCCCTCGACCTTCTCCATGTGCGGCTCGAGCAGGGCGACCGCCGACTTCATCACCTCCGCCGACTGCAGCACGAACGGCAGCTGCATCTGGCCCGAGCCGAAGAGCTCGCCCACCACCTTCATGCCGCCCAGCAGGTGCGTGTTGACGATGTCGAGCGCCTTCATCCCGTCGGCCAGCGCCTCCTCGACGTCCTCCTCGAGGCCCTTGCGCGCGCCGTCGACGATCCGGCGTTCCAGGCGCTCGCCGACGGGCAGAGCGGCCAGCTCCGCGGCGCGCTGGTCGCGCAGGGCGGTGGCGTCCACGCCGGAGAACAGCTCCAGCAGGTGCGACAGCGGGTCGTGGGTGAGGTTGCCCTCGTCGTCGTACGCGCGGCGGTCCCAGACCAGGTCCTCCGCGGCCTCCCACTGCTCGTCGGGGATGGCGTTGCGGGGCAGGATCTTCGCGGCGTGCACGATGGCGGAGTCGAGGCCGGCCTGCGTCGCCTCGTGCAGGAACACCGAGTTGAGCACGGCCCGCGCGGCCGGGTTGAGGCCGAACGACACGTTGGAGACGCCGAGCGTCGTGTGCACGCCGGGGAAGCGGGTGGTGATCTCGCGGATCGCCTCGATGGTCTCGATGGCGTCGCGACGCGTCTCCTCCTGCCCGGTGGCGATCGGGAACGTCAGGGCGTCGACGATGATGTCGTCGACGCGCATGCCCCAGTCGTTCGTGAGCTGCTCGATGAGGCGGGTGGCGATCGCGACCTTGGTCTCCTGGGTGCGCGCCTGGCCCTCCTCGTCGATGGTCAGCGCGACGACGGCGGCCCCGTGCTCGCGCACCAGCGGCATGATCTTCGCGTAGCGGGAACCCGGCCCGTCGCCGTCCTCGAAGTTCACCGAGTTCACGACGCCGCGGCCGCCGAGCAGCTCGAGGCCCGCCTGCAGCACGGCCGGCTCGGTCGAGTCGATCACCAGCGGCAGCGTGGACGCCGACGCGAGCCGGGAGACGACCTCCCGCACGTCCGCGACGCCGTCGCGCCCCACGTAGTCGACGCAGACGTCCAGCAGGTGCGCGCCGTCGCGGGTCTGGGCGCGGGCGATGTCGACGACGTCGTCCCAGCGGCCCTCGAGCATCGCGTCGCGGAACGCCTTGGAGCCGTTGGCGTTGGTGCGCTCGCCGATCGCGAGGTACGAGGTGTCCTGGCGCAGGTCCGTGTGCGAGTACAGCGACGCGACGCCGTTCTCGCGCTGCGGGTTCCGGTCCGGCAGCTCCGCGCCGCGCACGGCCTCGACCACCTGGCGCAGGTGCTCCGGCGTCGTGCCGCAGCAGCCGCCCACCAGCCCGAGGCCGAACTCCTGCACGAACTGCGTGTGCGCGGCGGCCAGCTCCTGCGGCGTCAGCGGGTACACCGCGCCGTGCGGCCCCAGCTCCGGCAGGCCGGCGTTCGGCATGCACGTGACCGGCACCTCGCTGTGCCGCGCGAGGTGGCGCAGGTGCTCGCTCATCTGGTCCGGGCCGGTGGCGCAGTTCAGGCCGATCGCGTCGACGCCGATCGCCTGGAGCGTGGTCAGGGCCGCGCCGATCTCCGAGCCCATGAGCATCGTCCCGGTGGTCTCCACCGTGACCGACACGATGACCGGGACGCTGCGGCCCACCTCCGCGATCGCGTCGTGGCAGCCCGTGACGGCGGCCTTGGCCTGCAGCAGGTCCTGGCTGGTCTCCACGAGGAGCGCGTCCGCGCCGCCCTCGAGCAGGCCCGCCGCCTGCTCCGCGAACGTGGTGCGCAGGTGCGCGTACGTGGTGTGCCCCAGGCTGGGCAGCTTGGTGCCCGGGCCCATCGAGCCGAGCACCCAGCGCGGGCGGTCGGGCGTGGCGAAGGCGTCCGCGCGGCCGCGGGCCAGGGCGGCGCCGGCGCGGGCGAGCTCGCGGATGCGGTCGTCGATCCCGTAGTCGGACAGGTTCGACCAGTTGGCGCCGAAGGTGTTCGTCTCGATGGCGTCGACGCCCACCTCGAGGTACGCGTCGTGGACGGCGGAGATGATGTCCGGCCGCGAGACGTTGAGCACCTCGTTGCAGCCCTCGTGCCCCTCGTAGTCCTCGAGGGTCGGGTCCGCGGCCTGGATCATCGTGCCCATGGCGCCGTCGGCCACGACCACGCGGGTGCGGAGGGCCTCGCGGAGGCCGGTGGACCGGGTGTCGGCAGCGGCAGGATCGAGCGTGGTCGTCACCCGTGCAGCGTAACGGCGCGCGGGGCCGCTCGAGCGGCCCGTCCACCGCCGCGGGCGCCGCGACGGGCGGCTCCGCGGGCCGGGCGCCTCAGACCAGCGGGGCGCCGTTCACGGTGAGCAGGATCGAGTACACCGACGTGGACGCCGTCACGAAGAGCCGGTTGCGCTTGGGGCCGCCGAACGCGAGGTTCGAGACCTCCTCGGGCAGGTGGAGCCGACCGAGGAGCGTGCCGTCGGGGTCGAGCACGTGCAGGGCCTCCCCGGCGGCCACCCAGACGCGGCCCGCCGTGTCGACGCGCAGCCCGTCCGGCCCCCCGTCGATGTCGGCGAAGACGTCCCCGCCGGTGATCCGCCCGCCGTCGACGTCGAAGACCCGCAGGTGCCGGTGGCGCGTGTCCGCGACGTACAGGCGGCTGCCGTCCACGGACAACGCGAGCCCGTTCGGGCGCTCGAAGTCCGTGGCGACGGCGGTCGTCCCGCCCGTGCCCGGGTCGACCCGGTAGAGGTGGCAGCCGTCGATCTCCGGCTCCGCGCGCTCGCCCTCGTAGTCGCTCGTGATGCCGTACGGCGGGTCGGTGAACCACACCGCGCCGTCCGCCGACACCACCACGTCGTTCGGGCTGTTCAGCCGTCGGCCCTGCCAGCGGTCCGCGAGCACGGTGGTGGAGCCGTCGTGCTCGGTGCGCTCCACCCGGCGGGCGCCCTGCCGGCACGTCACGACCCGCCCCTGGCGGTCGATCGTGCGCCCGTTCGCGTAGCGCGCCGGCGACTCGAGGACGCTCACCGACCCGTCCGCCTCGTCCCACCGCAGCACGCGGTCGTTGGGGATGTCGCTGAACAGCAGGTAGCGGCCGGCGGGCACGTAGAGCGGGCCCTCGGTCCAGCGGCCGCCGGTCCACAGCCGCTCGAGGCGGCTGTCGCCGCCCACGGCGGCGAAGCGCTCGTCGAGTCGCTCGTAGACGGCGGGGACGGTCTCGGTCATCGCGCGCTCCGGGGGTCGTCGTGCTCGGGTCCGTGCAGGTCAGCAGGCTGCACCGTGCCACACACGGCACGCCGCGGCAACAGCCCGGGTCCGGCGAATTCCCGTGCGCGGCGGGCCGCGGGAGTCCTACCGTGAGCACATGCCCGACGCCGACCTGCTCGCTCCGATCGCCGAGCGCGCCGCCGCCCCCGCCGTCCTGCCCGGTCCGACCGCCGGCGGGCTGACCTGGCGGCCCGCGACGACCGACGACGCGCCCGCGCTCCTGGAGCTGCGGAACACGGTCGCCGCCGCGGACCGCGAGCCCTACCGCGAGACGCTGGCGGAGATCGTCGAGCTCCTCGGGGCGCCGTGGCGCGACCTCGGGGCCGACACGGTGCTCGGGCTCGACGCCCAGGGGGCGCTGCGGGCCTACGGCTACGTGGAGTCGATGCCCGGCGACACGCTGCTCGTGCGGGCCTTCCTGTGGGGCGCGGTGCACCCCGAGCGCCGCGGCGAGGGGATCGGCCGCGAGCTGTTCGCCTGGCAGGTGGCGCGGGCCCGCCAGCTGCTCGCGGCGTCCGGCAAGGAGGTCCCGGCGCGGATCGCGAGCTTCCTCGAGGACGACGCGCCGGCCGCCAAGGTGCGGCTCTACGAGCGCGGCGGCTTCACGCCCCGGCGCTACTACTCCGACCTGGAGCGCGACCTGCGCGACCTCGAGGCCCGCCCGGTCCCCGCCGTCGAGCCCGACGCCGGCCTGCGGCTCGTGCCGCTCGGCGACGAGCACGACGAGGCCACGCGCCTGGCGCACAACGACGCGTTCCGCGACCACTGGGGCAGCCAGCCCATGACCGTGCAGCAGTGGCGGAGCGGGCGCAGCATGTACGCGCCCGAGTGGTCGTTCGTCGTCATGGACCCCGCGCCGGACGTCGACGCGCTCCTGGCCGACCCCGCCACGGACGCCGAGACGGCGGCGGCGCTGCGGGCGGGCGAGCCGCTCGTGGTCGGGTACCACATCGCCTCGCGGTACACGGAGGACTTCGCGGTCCGCGGCTACCCGTTCGGCTACACCGACATCCTCGGGGTGCGCCGCGCGTACCGCGGCCGCAAGGTCGCCGTCGCCCTCCTGTCCGCGGGGATGCGGGCCTTCGCCGCCGACGGGATGGCGGCCGCCGCGCTCGACGTCGACACCCAGAACCCGAGCGGCGCCCACGGGCTGTACGCGAGCCTCGGGTACACCAAGCGGCACGGGTCGCGGCTGCTGTCGATCGAGCTCTGACCAGGCTCGGACCCGGCTCTGACCAGCCCGGACCCGGCTCTGACCGGGTTCGGACGACGCTCGGACGACGCTCGGACGACGCTCGGACGACGCTCGGACGACGCTCGGACGACGCTCGGACGACGCTCGGACGACGCTCGGACGACGCTCCGACCGCGCTCCTGGCGGCGCGGCCCGGGGCCCGTCCGCGGCGGCGGGGGAGCGGCTTCCGGTCGGGGCCCCGGTGGGCCTAGGCTGCGCGGCGTGACCGACGTCGCTCATCCCGGGCTGCTGCCCGCGCCGCCGCAGCGCCTCCTGCCCACCGCCAGCTCGCGCGCGGCCGCCGTGGCGTTGTCCATGCTCACCGTGCTGCACCTCGTGGCCCAGGTTGCCGAGGCGAGCGCGTGGGCCCGGGTCACGCAGGGCACGCTCATGCCGCTGCTCGCCGTCACCCTGTGGTGCGCGGCGCCGGCGCCCCGGTCGCGGCTCGTGCGCCTGGTGCTGGTGGCGCTGGGCCTGTCCTGGCTCGGGGACACGGCGCCCGCCGCGTTCTCCGGGGACGCGGCCTTCCTCGTGATGGTCGGCTTCTTCCTGCTCGCGCAGGTGGCGTACGTCGTCGCGTTCTGGCCCACCCGCGCGCACAGCGTCGCGCGTCGGCCGGTGCTCCTGCTGCCCTACGCCGTGGCGGCCGTCGCGCTGGTCGCGGCCTGCGCCCCCGGGGCGGGGCCGCTGCTGGCCGCGGTCGTCGTGTACGGCGTGTGCCTGGTGACCATGGCGGTGCTCGCCACGGGCGTGCACCCCCTCGCCGGGGTCGGCGGCGCCGTCTTCCTCGCCTCCGACGCCATGATCGCGCTCGGGGCGTTCACCGACTGGTTCGCGCCGCCGGCGTCGGGCTTCTGGGTGATGCTGACCTACGTCGCCGGTCAGGCGCTCGTGGTCGCCGGCGTGCTCGCGCGCAGCTCCAGCCAGGTCCCCGGCTCGGGGACGGGCGTGAAGCCGAGCCGGTCGTAGACCGGCCGGCCGTCCTCCGACGCGCGCAGCAGCACCCGCTTGAGGCCCAGGGGCTCGACGTCCGCCAGCGCCGCGGCGACGACGGCGGTGCCGAGGCCCCGCCCGCGGTGCTCCGGGTCCACGATGACGTCCGCGAGCCAGCCGAAGGTGGCGCCGTCCGTGACGAGCCGCGCGTACGCGACCGTCGCGCCCGTGGCCGCCACGAGCACCGCGTGGTTGCGGGACCCGGCCACCGCGCGGTCCTGGACCTCGCGGGCCCGCCCCGCGGCCCAGTACGCGTGCTCGGCGAGCAGCGCGTGCACGCGGGCCGCGTCGATGCGGGCGAGGTCGGTGGTGAGCTCGTAGCCGTCGGGCAGCGCGCGGGTGGGCATGGCGGAAGTGAAGCAGGAGCGGTGTCGGAGGTCACACCTAATCTCGGGGCATGGACATCATCCTGGTTCCCGGGTTCTGGCTGAACGCCTCCGCATGGGACGGCGTCGTCCCCGTCCTCGAGCGCGCGGGGCACACCGCGCACCCCGTGACGCTGCCCGGCCTGGGGTCGAAGGACGCCGACCGGGCCGGCATCCACCTGGCCGACCACGTGGCCGCGGTCGTGGCCGCGATCGACGCCCTGCCCGCGGACGCCCCGGTGGCCCTGGTGGGGCACTCCGCCTCCGGGGGCCTCGTCTACGCCGCGACGGACGCGCGCCCGGGCCGCGTCTCGCACGTGGTGTACGTCGACTCCGGCCCGGTGGGCGACGGCTACGCGATGAACGGGGACCTCCCGGCCGACGTCGTCGAGGTCCCCCTCGACTGGTCCTCCTTCGAGGAGGACTCGCTGCGGGACATGACCGACGAGATCCGTGCCGCCGTCGACGTCGAGTCGGCGCCGCAGCCCGGCGGGACGGTGCGCGAGCCGCACCGCCTCAGCGACGACCCGCGCCGGCTCGACGTCCCCTCGACGGTCGTGGCGTCGGAGATGCCGGCCGACGTGCTGCGCGGGCTCATGACCGAGGGGCACCCGTTCGTCGACGAGCTCGCGAAGCTGCACCACTACGAGATCGTGGACCTGCCCACCGGGCACTGGCCCATGTACACGCGCCCGGACGACCTGGGTGCCGCCATCGTCGCAGCGATCGCGTAGTCGGACGGCGCCGCCGCCCCTGTGACGCGCGCCACGTCACGAACGTCGCGAACCCGTCGTCGGAACATCGAGCAGCCCCCCGGCACCGAGGGCGGGCGCCGCGCTCCAGAGACGGGAAGCCCCACGATGACCCAGCACAGGACCAGCACCCACGGCGGGCGCACGACCCGCCCACCGGTCGCAGCGCCGGCCCGCGACGTGCGGGTGGAGTCGTGACGACGTGGGGGGTGGTGGTCGTCCTGGCGGCCGTCACGATGAACGCGGTCTCCGGCGTGCTGTGGGTGGCCCGGCCGCGGAGGGTCCTGCCGGGCCTGCAGAAGAACCTGGCCGCGATCGGCGTCCCGGAGTCGTGGGCGACGTTCCCGATCGGCACGCTGAAGCTGGCCGGCGCGGCCGGGCTGCTCGCCGGCCTCGTCGGGGTGCCGTACGTCGGGACGGCGGCGGCCGCCGGGCTGATCCTGTTCTGGGTCTGCGCGATCTTCAGCCACGTCCGCGTCGGCGACTGGTCGACGCCGCAGTTCTACGCCACGTCGTGCGTCTTCCTCCCGCTCGCGGCGGGGGCGCTCGCGGCGACCGTCGTGTGACGGCGGGCGACCGGCACGAGGTGGGTCCCCACGACCCCGGACGCCGTCGCCTCGCCGGCTCGGACGTGCCTGCCCAGGTCAGCCGACCGCGGCGACGGGCGCGGCCAGCGGCTGACCGGAACCGTCGCGGCGGTCGGTGCTCTCCGGCAGCTCGGCGGGCTGCCCGGCGCCGCCCACGGCGCGGGCGGGGCCCTCGCCCACCCAGGCGAGGACCAGGCCGTCCTCGCCCTTGAGGAAGCGGTGCGCGCGCACGCCGCCGGTGCCGCGGCCCTTGCCCGGGTACAGCTCGTAGGGCGTGACCTTGGCGGACCCGCCGCCCGTGCCCGGCAGGGCACCCGAGGTGCCCGCGACGGTGACCACGGTGTGCAGGTCGCGCGTCGCGGCCCGCGCGACGCCGAAGAAGACGACCTGCTGGCCCGCGCCGAGGCGGATGCCCGCCATGCCGGCCGCGGCGCGGCCCTGCGGACGCACGGCCGAGGCCTCGAAGTGCAGCAGGCTGGCGTCCGACGCGACGAAGACCAGCTCGTCGTCCTCGCCCACGGGGGCGGCGCCCACGACCCGGTCGCCGTCCTTGAGCGCGATGACGTCCCACTCGTCGCGGTTGGCGGGCGCGTCGCCCGCGGTGACCCGCTTGACGACGCCGTTCGCCGTGCCGAGCGCCAGCGTCGGCGCCTCCTCGTCCAGGGAGACCACGGCCAGCGCGGTCTCGCCGGGCGCGAGCGCGACGAGCTCGCTGACCGGGATGCCGCCGGAGAGCGACGGCGGCCCGTCGACCGGGGGCAGCGCGGGCAGGTCGAGCACGGACACGCGCAGGAGACGGCCTGCGGTGGTGACGAGGCCGACGTCGCCGCGGGTGGACGTCGCGACGTCCCCGCGCATCGCGTCGTGGGCGTGCCGGCGGCCCGCCCGCTCGAGGGGGGCGTCCGCGGACTCGCCCGACGTGCGGGCCAGCAGCCCCGTGGCGGACAGCAGGGCCCGGGTGGGGGCGTCGGCGATCTCCAGGCTGATGGCGGGCGCCTTGCTGCGCCCGTTCGTGGCGGCGGGCGCGGTGGCGCCGCCGGCCGAGTCGAGCAGCACCGTGCGGCGGGGGGTGCCGTAGGTGGAGGCCACCTCGCTCATCTCGGCGCTCACGACGGCCCGCAGGCGGGCGTCGTCGGCGAGGATCTCCTGGAGCTCCGCGATCTCGCGCTCCAGCTCCGACTGCTCCTTCTCCAGCTCGATGCGGGAGAACTTGGTGAGGCGGCGCAGCTGCAGGTCGAGGATGTAGGTGGCCTGCGGCTCCGACAGGTCGAAGACGCTCATGAGGCGCTCGCGCGCGGCGGCCGCGTCGTCGGAGGTGCGGATGACCTGGATGACCTCGTCGATGTCGACGATGGCCAGCAGCAGTCCCTCGACGAGGTGCAGGCGCTCCTGCCGCTTGGCGAGGCGGAACGTCGAGCGCCGGCGCACGACGTCGATGCGGTGCGCCACCCAGACGCGCAGCAGCTCGAGGAGGCCGAGCGTGCGCGGCTGGCCGTCGACGAGGGCCACGTTGTTGATGCCGAAGGAGTCCTCGAGCGGCGTGGTGCGGTAGAGCTGCTCGAGCACGGCGTCCGGGTCGAAGCCGGTCTTCACCTCGACCACCAGGCGCAGGCCGTGGGTGCGGTCCGTGAGGTCCTGGACGTTGCTGACACCCTGGATCTTCTTGGCCTTCACGCCGTCGGCGATCTTCTCGATCACCTTCTCCGGTCCCACCCCGTAGGGGAGCTCCGTCACGACGATCCCCTTGCGCCGCGCCGTCACGTTCTCGATCCGGGCGGTCGCGCGGGTGCGGAAGGTGCCGCGGCCCGTGCGGTACGCGTCGCGCACGCCCTCGAGCCCGACGATCTTGCCGCCCGACGGCAGGTCGGGGCCGGGCACGAACCGCATGACGTCGTCGAGCGTGGCGTCGGGGTTCCCGATGAGGTGCTGTGCGGCGGCGACGACCTCGACGAGGTTGTGCGGCGCCATGTTCGTCGCCATGCCCACCGCGATGCCGGACGAGCCGTTGACCAGCAGGTTCGGGACGGCCGACGGCAGCACGGAGGGCTGCGTGAGCTTGTTGTCGTAGTTGGGGACGAAGTCGACGACGTCCTCGTCGAGCCCGGCCGTCATCGCCATCGACGGCGGGGCCAGGCGGGCCTCCGTGTACCGGGGGGCGGCCGGGCCGTCGTCGAGCGAGCCGAAGTTGCCGTGGCCGTCGACCAGCGGCAGGCGCATGGAGAAGTCCTGCGCGAGGCGCACCAGCGCGTCGTAGATGGCGGTGTCGCCGTGCGGGTGGAGCTTGCCCATGACCTCGCCGACCACGCGCGAGGACTTCACGTGGGCGCGGTCGGGCCGCAGGCCCATGTCCGACATCATGTACAGGATCCGGCGGTGCACCGGCTTCAGCCCGTCACGGGCGTCCGGCAGGGCGCGGGAGTAGATGACGGAGTACGCGTACTCGAGGAACGACGCCTCCATCTCCGCCGCGACGTCGATGTCGACGATCTTCTCGTCGAACGGCTCGTCGGTGGCGGGTGCGCTGCTGCTCTTGCGCGCCATGCGGTGCGGCTCCTGGATTCGGACTGGCTCGGTCGGGGGCGGGCCGCGGACGGCCCGACCAGACTCTAGCGGCCGGCGCCCACAGCCCGACGCAGGCGCGGCGGCGGTCGGCGGTCGGGCCGGGGTCGGGGCGCCCCGATACCCTGCACGGGTGGACGAACCCGACCAGCCGGACGCCCGGCCAGGTGCTCAGCAGGACCCGCGGCCGGGACCCGAGTACCCGGTCGCGTGGGAGGCCGACGTCGTGCTGCGCGACGGCTCGACGATGCACCTGCGCCCGCTGCGGCCCGAGGACGCCGACGCCATCCAGCGCTTCCAGGAGGCGCAGTCGGAGCGCTCGGCGTACTTCCGCTTCTTCGCGCCCGTGCGCCGGCTCACCGAGCGGGAGCTGAACCGGCTCACCCACCTCGACCAGCACGACCGCGTGGCGCTCATCGGGGTGCGGCCCGGCGTCGACGAGGAGGGCGACCCCCGCGAGGACGTGCTCGGCGTCGCCCGGTACGACAAGGTCACCGACACCGAGGCCGAGGTCGCGTTCAACATCGCGGACGCGATGCAGGGCAAGGGCCTCGGGTCGGTGCTCCTGGAGCACGTCGCGGCCGCGGCGCGCGAGCGCGGAGTGCGCCGCTTCACCGCCGACGTGCTGCCGCAGAACGCGTCGATGCTCGCCGTCTTCCGCGACGCCGGGTACGCGATCAGCCAGCACCTGGACGACGGCGTCGTGACGGTGGCCTTCGACCTCGACCCCACCGAGCGCTCCCGCGAGGTGATGGCCGACCGCGAGCACCGCGCCGAGGCGCGGTCCATGCAGGCGCTGCTGTCCGCGCGCCGGGTGCTCCTGGTCGGTCCCGGGCCCGCCGGCCCGGGGCCCGCGACGCCGGAGCACCACCTCGCCCAGCGGGTGGTCGACTCCGCGCTCGCGGACCCGGGGGACACGGAGCTCACGGTGCTCGGCGCCCCCGGCCCCCTCCCCGACGGGCTGCCCGCCCCGTCGGGCCTGGCGGGCCCGGGCGTCGCGGTCGCCGCGTCGTGGGACGACGTCGCGGACGTCGACGTCGTGCTGCTCGCGGTGCCGCCGGGCCGCGCCGTGGCGGCGGTGCGGCGCCTCGGCGGCCGGGGTGTGCGGGGCGTGGTCGTCCTCGCGGCCGGGTACGCCGAGACCGGCCCCGCCGGGCTGGCGCGGCAGCGCGAGCTGGTGCGCGCCGCGCACGCGGGCGGGATGCGCGTCGTCGGCCCGGCGTCCTTCGGCCTGCTCACCACCACCCCGGGCGCGAGCCTGCACGCCAGCCTCGCCGAGCGGGCTCCGCGCGCCGGCGTCGTCGGGATGTTCTGCCAGTCGGCGCCCGCGGCCGTCACGCTCACGCGCACGCTCGAGCGGCGCGGGCTCGGCGTCTCGGCCCTGCTGTCGGCGGGGCACCGCGCCGACGTGTCCGGCAACGACCTCATGCAGTACTGGCAGGACGACGCGCGCACCTCCGTCGTCTGCCTCTACCTGGAGTCGATCGGCAACCCGCGCAAGTTCTCCCGCATCGCGCGCCGGCTCGCCGGGGTGAAGCCCGTGGTCGTCGTGGTGGCGGGGCAGTCCGGGCAGGTCGTGCCGCCTGGTCACGCGGTGCGCGCCACCCGGGCCCCGCGCCGGCTGCTCGACGAGATGCTGCGGCAGTCCGGCGTGATCCGGGCCGAGAACACCCACCAGCTCATGGACGTCGCGCAGGTGCTGGCGCACCAGCCGCTGCCCGCCGGTCCGCGGGTCGGCATCCTCGCGTCCTCGGCGGCGCTCGCGGCGCTGGTGGCGGAGGCCGCGGCCGCCGCCGGCCTCGTCGTCGCCGCGTCGTCCGACTTCCTGCCGCCCGACGCGACGGACGCGCAGATCGCCCAGGTGACGGACGCGCTGTACGCGCCGGGCGCGTGCGACGTCGTGGTCGCCGTCGACGTGCCGGTGGTCGTGCCCCGCACCGGGGCGGTGGCCCGCGCCGTCGCCGAGGCCGCGGCGCGGACCGGCCGTACCACCGTCGCGTCCATGCTCGGCCTCAGCGGGTTGCCCGACGAGCTCGCGGCGACCGGCCCGGACGGCACCCCCGTGCGCATCCCGGCCTTCTCCACGCCCGAGGACGCGGTGACCGCGCTGGGCAAGGTCGTCACCTACGCCCACTGGCGCACCGAGGACCGCGGGACGCACGTGCGGCCCGACGGCATGGACGCCCGCCGCGCCCGCCGGCTCGTCGAGGGCTGGCTCGCGGCGGCCCCGGGCGACGGGCGCACCCTCACCCAGGACGAGACGGCGGAGCTGCTCGACTGCTACGGGCTGCGGCTGCGGCGCTCGCGGACGGTGCGGACCGCCGACGAGGCGGTGGCCGCGGCGGGGGAGCTCGGCTGGCCGGTCGCGCTGAAGACGGCCTCGACCGCGCTGCGTCACCGCACCGACCTCGGCGGGGTGCGGCTCGACATCGCCGACGAGGGCGAGCTGCGCTCCGACGTCGAGCGCATGCGGCAGGTCGCGCAGGAGGTGCTGGGGGAGGCCGACCCGGCGATGGAGGTGCAGTCCATGGCCCCGGTCGGCGTGCCCTGCGTGATCCGCTCCGGCGAGGACCCGTTGTTCGGTCCCAAGGTGTCGTTCGGGCTCGCCGGCGACGCGACCGACCTCCTGGACGACGTCGCCTACGGCATCCCGCCGCTGACCGACGTCGACGTGTCCGCGATGGTCCGCACGGTGCGCGCCGCGCCGCGGCTGTTCGGGTACGGCGGGGCCCCGGAGGCGGACATCGACGCCCTCGAGGACGTGCTCGCGCGCGTGTCCGTGCTGGCGGACGACCTGCCCGAGGTCGCGTCCCTGGAGCTCTACCCGGTGGTGGCCGGCTCGGTGGGGGTGAGCGTGCTGCACGCCGGGGTCCGGCTGCGGGCCGCCCAGCGCGCCGACGCGCCCCGCCGGGCCCTGCCGGCCTGACCCGTGGTGGGGGCCGGGGACGGTGGTGGCCGCCCCCGGCAGGACGGTGGGAGAATGCGCGGGTGCCGCATGCCACCGCTCGAGACAACCTCCGTGCCGACCTGTCCGCCCACGTGCGCCGGGCCGGGTACTACCCGGACCTCGTGGAGGACGTCCTGGACGTCGCGCTCGCCGACGAGGACGTGCTCGCCCACCTCGTGCAGGCGGAGACGACCTTCGACGACGCCGTGCGCCGCCACCTCACGGTGCTGGCCCTGACGCCCACGCGGCTCGTCACCGCCCACGTGGACGACCACGAGGGCGACGCCGCCCACCCGTCGTCCGCGGCAGCGACCACGGAGGCCGTGCCGCTGAGCGAGATCCGGTCGGTCGCGCTCACCCACGTCGTCGACGAGCCGGCCGAGCACCGCCCCGGCGACAGCGCGTCCGAGCTGACCCTCGCGATCGGCTGGGGCGCCGTCTCACGCATCGACCTGGAGCCGGCGCAGTGCCCCGACCCCGCCTGCGAGGCCGACCACGGCCTCACGGGCCAGCTCACCCCGGACGACGTCGTCGTGCGGGTCAGCGGGGCCGCCGAGGGGCGCGACGCGCTCCGGCGCGCGACGGCGTTCGCGCGCTCGCTGTCGGCCGCGACCGGGACGGGCGGGCGCGTCGTCCGATGACGACCTCGGTCGCGCTGCCCGACGGTCTGCTCGCGCCGTCGTACGGGACGGGCTCGCTCGCCGCCGTGCTGCCCGCCGTGGCGGGTGCCCTCGGCGCCGACGTCACGACCTCCACCGGGCTGCGGTCCGCCGACTGCCGCGACGCGCTCGGCCTGCCGACCGGCGTGCAGCGCGCGGTCGTCGTGCTGGTCGACGGGCTGGGGCTCGCCAACCTTGCGGAGCGCGGCGGCCACGCCCCGTTCCTGCGCTCCCTCGCCGCGGACGGCCGCTCGGTGCTGTCCAGCTTCCCGTCGACCACGGCGGCCGCGCTCGCGACGTTCGGCACGGGCACCGCGCCCGGCCGCACCGGGCTGCTCGGCTACACGCAGCGCAACCCCGTCACGGGCGGCCTGGCCACCACCGTCTCGTGGACCGAGCAGTCGGACCCGTACCGGCGCACCAAGCTCTCCGGGCCGATGCGGGCGGAGCCCGAGGCGCTGCAGCGCGAGCCCACGGTGCTGGAGACCCTCGTCGCCGACGGCGTGCGCGTCGTGGCGCCCGGCCCGGCGCGGTTCGCCGGCTCCGGGATGACCCGCGCGGCGCTGCGCGGCCCGCGCTACGTGACCGCCGAGGGCCTGGACGCCCAGGTCGGCACGACGGTGCGCGAGCTGCGCGAGCCCGGCCTCGTGTACCTGTACCACGGGGCCGTCGACAAGGCGGGGCACCAGCACGGCCCGCAGTCGTGGCAGTGGGGCGACGCCCTCGAGGAGACGGACTCCGAGCTGCGCCGCCTGGTGCGGTCCGTGCCGCGCGGCACGCTCGTCGTCGTCACCGCCGACCACGGGCAGGTGACCGCGGCCGCGGCCCGTCAGCACGACGTCGCGGCGCACCCCGAGCTGGCGCGCGACGTCGCCCTGCTCGGCGGCGAGCCCCGCGCCACCCACGTCTACGTCGAGCCCGGCAGGGACCCGCGCGACGTCGCGGAGCGCTGGGCGGGGGTGCTCGGCGACGACGCGCTCGTCATGCTGCGCGACGACGCGGTCGCCGCGGGCTGGCTCGGGCCCGTCGCCCCGCACGTGCTCCCCGCTGTGGGCGACGTGCTGGTCGCCGCGCGCGGCGCGGCGACCGTCGTGGACTCGCGGCTGCACCCGTCGGGCGCGCGCGAGATGCCGGGCGTGCACGGGTCGCTCACGCCGGCCGAGATGGTCGTGCCGCTGCTCGTCGCGCAGGCGTAGCCGGGCAGGTACCGGGGCCGCGGCGCGGGAAAGTCGTGGCGACGCGGTCCCGCGGGTGTCACGATGCCGGGATGGAACCCCGTGAGCAGGTGCCCGCGCCCGCGCCCCGGTGGACGCGGGCGACCGTCTACCCCGACATGTGGGTGGACCCGGACGACGACCCGCGCGAGAGCCCGCTCGAGCTCGAGCCCGGCACGGACGACGAGCGGGCCTTCCTGCTCGACGCGCTGCGGTCCTACCGGCTCACCCTCGAGATGAAGTGCGCGGACCTGGACGCGGAGCAGCTCGCGCGCCGCTCGGTGCCGCCGTCGACCATGTCCCTGCTGGGGCTGGTGCGGCACGTCACCGAGGACGAGCGGCACGTGCGCCGCATCATGACGGGGGAGGACGCGCCCTGGCTCTACCGCAGCGAGGAGCGCCGCGACGGCGACTGGGACGGCGCCGTCGCCGACCCGGCGGTGGTCGAGGAGGCGTTCCGCAGCTGGCGGGCGGAGATGGCGGCCACCGACCGGATGGTGGCGTCGGTGCCGGACCTCGGCACGACCAACGCCGGGCTGTCCGACCTCGGCCCCGAGCCGGGCGGCGAGATCCAGCTGCGCGAGCTGCTCCTCAGCCACGTCGAGGAGTACGCGCGCCACTGCGGCCACGCCGACCTGCTGCGCGAGTGCGTCGACGGGCGCGTCGGCCAGTAGGTCCGCGCGTCTGACAGGATCTGCCCCATGGCCGAGCTCGTCTTCTTCTCCGGGACCATGGACAGCGGCAAGTCGACGCTGGCGCTGCAGACCGACCACAACCACGCGGCGCGCGGCCGGTCCGGGCTGATCTTCACGCGCGACGACCGGGCGGGGAACTCCCGGCTCTCCTCGCGGCTCGGCCTCGAGGTGGACGCGCGCGAGGTCACCGACGGTACCGACTTCTGGGAGGTCGTGTCCGCGGAGCGGCAGTCCGGCCGGGTGGTGGACTACCTGGTGTGCGACGAGGCGCAGTTCTACTCCACGGCGCAGGTGGAGCAGCTCGCGCGCCTCGTGGACGAGGTGGAGCTGGACGTCTTCGCCTTCGGCATCACGACCGACTTCCGCACCCGCCTGTTCCCGGGAGCGGCGCGGCTCATCGAGCTCGCCGACCGCATCGAGGTGCTGCAGGTGCGGTCGCTGTGCTGGTGCGGCGCCCGGGCCACGCACAACGCGCGCACGGTGGGCGGCGTCATGGTGGTCGAGGGCGACCAGGTGGTCATCGGCGACGTGGCGGGCGCGCCCGACGCCGCGCCGGTGTCCTACGAGGTGCTGTGCCGGCGCCACCACATGCGCCGGATGACGGACGCCGACGCCCGCCGCCGTTCCGCGGTCACCGACCAGCTGGACCTGGGCGACGGGGCGTAGCGGGCGGCGCGCCCGCCGTCACGAGGACGACGGGCGGCCGCCGCCGAAGACGATCTCGTCCCAGCTCGGCACCTGCGCGCGCCCCTTGCGTCCCGAGCGGCGGGCCGAGGCGGGCTTGTCGGTGCGCGGCGCGGGTGCGGCCGGCTGCGGACCGGCGCCCTGGGCGGGCGGGCCGCTCGGCGCGGGCGCGTCGTCCACGACGTCGTCGCGGCCGCCGGCCTGGTCCTCCTCGCCGGCGGGCAGCTCGTCCTCCTGCGGCCCCGGCGCGCCGGGCACACCGGGCATCGGTCGCCGCGCGCTGCCGGACGGGTGGCTCGACCGCTCGGGCGCCGCGGTCCGCAGACCGGCGCGTCGCGAGCCGAGGTCGACGATGCTGGCGCCCGCGGCCTCGTCGACCTCGGGGTCGGGGGGCGCGAGGTCGACCCCGGGCGCCGACACGCGGCCCACCGGGACGTCCGTCGTCGTCGGCGACTCCTCCTCCTGCCGCCGCGGGGCGGGGGAGCGGTGCCGCTCGCCCGGCCGCTGCCCGCGCCGCCCGGCGAGGTCGTCCAGGAGGAGCGCCGTCGTGTCGTCCTCGACGTGCCGTCGCGGCGGGACGGTGCGGCTGCCGGCCGACGGCACGCCCAGCACGTCGGGCGAGACCGGGTCGTCGGGCTGGCCGAGCCAGCGTGCCTCGTCGTCGAGCGGCGTCACGACGCGGCCCTTGGGGT
>NZ_JBHVFQ010000017.1:18292-86275 GCF_042801555.1 Isoptericola sp. NPDC057559 | reverse complement strand
GCGCCGTCCTGGCCACCGCCCTCGCGCGCGTGGCGCCCGCCCGCCGGCGGGCGGCTGCCACCGTCTCCGCGCTCGGGGTCCGGTACCCGGCCCCCGCGGGCGCCCATCCCGCGGCGGGACGGCGCGTGCCCGACCTGCCGCTGGTGCCCGACGGCGCCGGGACGCGTATGGCGGAGGCGCTGCGGGCCGGCCGGTTCGTCGTCGTCGGGCCGGGGTCGGGCGCGCCGGCGGCGGTCCCCGCGGCTCCGGGCGAGGTCGACCCGGCAGAGCGCGTCGTGGTGCGGCGCGCCGACGGATGGTCCGCGACGCTGCTGGTCCGCCCGGACGGCTACCTGGCCGACGCCGTCGACCCCGCCCACGCGGCCGACGACTGACGCGCGCCGCGGGGTCCGGTCAGGGGCGAGAGCTCTCGAACTCCTGCGCGGGGTCGAAGCCCAGCCGC
The DNA here is from genome assembly GCF_042801555.1 of Isoptericola sp. NPDC057559. Lineage (NCBI taxonomy): Bacteria > Bacillati > Actinomycetota > Actinomycetes > Micrococcales > Promicromonosporaceae > Isoptericola > Isoptericola sp. NPDC057559. The sequence goes on along the minus strand of NZ_JBHVFQ010000017.1, from coordinate 85,833 downwards.
AGGTAGAGGCGCCGTGCCGCCTCGTTGTGGGCGTACACCCCCAGGGTGACCATCGACGTCTCGGCGAGGCCCGCCCGCGTGGCCGCGGCGGTCACCGCGGCGGCGATCCCCCGCCCGCGCCAGGCCGGGTCGGTCCCGATCGAGCCCAGCGCCCAGGGGCGGCCCGGGACGCGCCGTGACGCGCCCGCGACGCCCCGCACCACGCCGTCGTCGTCGCGCCAGCCCCACCAGCGGGAGCGGGGCTCGCCGACGGGCAGCTCACCTCCCGGGTGCGCGACGGCGAGGCACGCGGCCGCCTCGGCGCGCTCGTCGGCGCTCGTGAGCTCCGTGACGCGGTCCTCGCCCGGCACGACGGGCGGCGGCTCCGTGGCGCACATCCAGTCCCACGCGTCGAACGGTGCGCGGTCGCAGGGCGCCGGGACGACGAGGCCGTCCGGGGGGACGACGCCGGACAGCGTCGCGTGCGTGCCCCGCGGCATCGACGCCCGCACCACCGGGCCCAGTCCTCCGACGGCGGAGAGCTCCGCCTCGGCGGCCAGCACCAGGCGCGACGCGCCGTCGGCGCCGCCCACGGCGAGGACGCTCACCCCCGTCGGGGCGTGGTCGACGGCGAGCGGGCGCACGCCGTCGATCCGTTCCCGCCAGCGCAGGCGGACCAGGAAGGCGTCGTCGTCGAACCAGACGTGGCTGGCGTCCCACCCGCCGTGGGCGGCCTCGGCGACGACGACGGGGTGGTGCGCCCAGCGCGCAGGCACGCTCGCCCCGGCCACCTCGGTGACCGGGGCGAGGGCGTGCCCGTCGAGGGTGCTGGTCACTCCCCCGCGACCGGCGGCTCGTCCTGCGGCGGGGCGTCCACGCCCGCCTCCTTGCGCTGCTCCGGCGTGATCGGCGCCGGCGCGTCGGTGAGCGGGTCGTAGCCGCCGCCCGACTTCGGGAAGGCGATGACGTCGCGGATCGACGGCGACTTCGTCAGCAGCGCGACGATGCGGTCCCAGCCGAACGCGATCCCGCCGTGCGGCGGCGCGCCGAACTTGAACGCGTCGAGCAGGAAGCCGAACTTCTCCTGGGCCTCGGCCGGGCCGATGCCCATGACGTCGAAGACCCGCTCCTGCACGTCGCGGCGGTGGATACGGATGGAGCCGCCGCCGATCTCGTTGCCGTTGCACACGATGTCGTAGGCGTAGGCCAGGGCGTTGCCCGGGTCGGACTCGAAGCTGTCGATCCACTCGGGCTTGGGCGACGTGAACGCGTGGTGCACGGCGGTCCAGGCGGAGTGGCCGAGGTCGACGTCGTCGTCCTCGCCGGTCGGCTTGAACAGCGGTGCGTCCACGACCCACACGAACGCCCACGCGTCCTCGTCGACCTGGCCGGTGCGGTGCGCGATCTCGATGCGGGCGGCGCCGAGCAGCGCGCGGGCCTCCGAGGTCCGGCCGGCCGCGAAGAACACGGCGTCCCCCGGCTGCGCGCCGGTGGCGGCGGCGAGGCCCTCGCGCTCGGCGTCGGACAGGTTCTTGGCGACCGGGCCGCCGAGCGTGCCGTCCTCGCCGTACGTCACGTAGGCGAGACCCTTGGCGCCGCGCTGCTTGGCCCACTCCTGCCAGGCGTCGAACTGGCGGCGCGGCTGCGACGCGCCCCCGGCCATGACGACGGCGCCCACGTACTCCGCATGGAAGACGCGGAACGGCGTCTCGGCGAAGTACTCCGTGAGCTCGACGAGCGGGTTCCCGAAGCGCAGGTCGGGCTTGTCCGTGCCGTACAGGCGAATGGCGTCGGCGTAGGTCATGCGGGCGATCGGCGTCGGGATCTCGACGTCGATCAGCTTCCACAGCGCGACGAGGACCTGCTCGGCCAGGGCGATGACGTCGTCCTGGTCCACGAAGCTCAGCTCGACGTCCAGCTGCGTGAACTCGGGCTGACGGTCGGCACGGAAGTCCTCGTCGCGGTAGCAGCGGGCGATCTGGTAGTAGCGCTCGAGGCCGCCGACCATGAGGAGCTGCTTGAACAGCTGCGGGCTCTGCGGCAGCGCGTACCAGCTGCCGGGCGCGAGGCGGGCCGGGACCAGGAAGTCGCGGGCGCCCTCGGGCGTCGACCGGGTCAGGGTGGGCGTCTCCACCTCGACGAAGTCGTGCTCGTCCAGCACGCGCCGCGCCGCCTGGTTCGCCTTCGAACGCAGCCGCAGGGCGTGCGCCTGGCTCGGGCGGCGGATGTCGAGGTAGCGGTGCTTGAGGCGCGCCTCCTCGCCGATCGTCTCCGTGTCGGCCAGGGCCGTGGAGACCTGGAACGGCAGCGGGGCCGACTCGTTGAGGACCACGACCTCCTTGGCCACGACCTCGATCTCGCCCGTGGCGAGGTTCGGGTTGGCGTTGCCCTCCGGGCGGCGGCCGACCTCGCCGGTCACCTGCAGCACGAACTCGGAGCGCAGCGGGTGGGCCACGGACTCGTCCCGGATGACGACCTGGGAGATGCCCGAGGCGTCGCGCAGGTCGATGAAGGCCACTCCCCCGTGATCCCGGCGGCGATCGACCCACCCCGTGAGGGTGACGGTCTGGCCGATGTGCTCGGCCCGCAGTGAGCCGGCCGTGTGGGTGCGGAGCACGGAGGGGTCCTTTCGTGACGGGTGGTGGGCGGGTGGTGCCGCCGTCCCGGTGCCCGGCCGGGGCGGCCGTCGCGCCCCGTCGGGGCGACGTGGCGAGTTTAGTCGCTGCGCCCCGGGCCACATCCGCCTTTTCGGACGCCGGAGGGCGCGTCGACCGCCGAGGTGTGTTGCCGTGGTCACAAACCGCCCCTCTCGTTACTCTCTTCCGGGGCGAGACCGGGTGAGAACCGGTGGCTGACCTGCGGCGGGACCTGGACACGAGCCTGGGCCTGCGCGCGGGCGCGGACGGGGCGGGGGCACCACCAGCAACGAGACGGTCGGCACCAGAAGGCGCGGCGGCGAGGACACAGTGGAGGACCGATGGCACTCGAACGGGTCTCCCGAGAGCCCGTGACCAGCGACGCCGAGGACCGCACGCCCCGCACCGCGCTCACCTCCGACCCGACACTGGAGACCTGATCGACCATGACCGACGCCACCCACGACGCAGCGCCGGCGCAGCAGCCCGGCACCCCGGGGCCGCTCGCGACCGCGCTCGCCCGCGCCGACCGTGACGCGGCCCTCCGGGCCCTCCGCGACGCCCCCGTCGTCGTCCCGGTCCTCCCGCGCGAGGACGAGACCCCGCAGGTGCGCGTCTTCCCGGCACCCGAGGGCGGGACGCTCCCCTACGCCCTGTGCCTGTTCTCGTCGGCCGGTGCCCTCGAGCGGTTCCTGGCCGACGACCCCTCGCGGGCCTACAGCCTCCGGCGCCGGGACTCGCTGATCCCGTTCCTGCACCGGCACGGCGCCGTCATCGACCGGGTCGTCGTCGACCCCGGGAGCACCGACGCGATGACCCTGGGGGTGGCCGAGCTCGGCGCGGCGCTCGGTCCCGGCGACGACGCCGACGCGACCGGCCTGGCCGACGGCACCGGCGCGGGCATCAGCTTCGAGGGCCTGCAGGCGATGGCGAGCGTGGACGAGCCCGGCGGGTCGCGCGGCATCGGCATCGAGCTCAACCTGCCGGACCACTGGGCGCTCATCGACCTGGAGGACGAGGCCCAGCGGGACCTGCAGATCCGCGCGGTCGTCAAGCAGCAGGGCGCCGCCCTGGGAGACCGCGGGGCCGCGCTGCGACGCGACCTGCGCGACCAGCTCACCGCCGTCGCCACGAAGGCCGCCGCCGCCGGCGGGCAGGTCATGGCCTACCTGGTGCTGCCGGGCAAGGACGCCGCCCTCGCGCTGAACCTCACGCTGTACTGGCACGACCTCGGCCCCGAGGCGGGCGGCGTCACGCACCTGCAGCGCATCCACGACCGGCTCCAGCCGCGGCTCGGTCCCGACGACGCGCTCACCGTCACCGACACCCTCTCCGGCCCGTTCCTGCGGCACGTCCGGGTGACCCCGGGCTCGGCCGAGCTGGGCGGCCAGGACGTCCCGCTCCTCCTCGTCGACTACTGGGCGCCCGCGCCCGGCGCGCAGGCCGTCGCCCGGCTCGCGTTCTCCACCCCGCACGTGGAGATCCGCGACGCCATGCTGGGACTGACCGACAAGGTCCTGTTCGCCACCGAGTGGCTCATGAGCGCTCCCGGCGACGTCCCGGACGAGGCCGCCCCCGGCGCCGCGCCCGCTCTCCCCTGACCCGCCCGTACCCGCCCGTCCCCGCGCGTCGCCCTCGCCGCGCACCGCCACCACGAAGGGCCGCCCATGGCACCCCGCATCGCCACCACCACCCGCGTCGAGCGCGACGACCTGCTCGACCTCCTGCGCGCGCGACACCACGGCGTGCTCGTCACCACCCGGAACGACGGGTCGCCGCAGCTCAGCCCGGTCACGTTCGGCGTCGACGAAGCGGGGCGCGTCGTCGTGTCGACCTACCCCGACCGCGCCAAGGCGGTGAACCTGCGCCGTCGGCCGCAGGCGTCGTTCCTCGCCCTGGGCGACGACTTCGACGACGCCTGGGTGCAGGTGGACGGCACGGCCGAGGTGATCGACGTCCCGGACTCCGTCGAGCCGCTCGTCGAGTACTACCGCGCGGCCGCCGGCAAGGAGCACCCCGACTGGGCCGAGTACCGCGAGGCGATGCTCCGCCAGGGAAAGAGCGTCGTACGGATCACGATCGACCGCTGGGGGCCGGTCGCGACCGGCGGGTTCCCCGCCCGGCTGGTCGACGGCGCCTGACCCGCTCCGGCGGGCTGAGAGCCTGGTCACACCTCCCGCCCGGCGCCCGCGTGGGCACGTAGCGTCGGGCCCATGGCGACGTTGCCCGACCCCGTGTGGCCCGTGCTGGTGCTCGCCCTCGTGTGCGCCGGCGACGCCCTGCTGTGCCTCAGGCCCGTGTCGTTCATCGCGCAGTGCTTCCGGGACGTGGGCTTCCCGGAGCAGTGGTGGTGGGTCATGCCGTGGATCAAGGCGGCCGCCACGGTCGGCCTGGTCGCCGGGATCTGGGTGCCGGCGCTCGGGCTCGTGACGTCGGTCGCGCTCGTCGTGTACTTCGTCCTCGCGCTCGCCTTCCACGTGCGGGCCCGCGACTTCGGCCGCAACTTCTTCGTCAACGCGACCGGCATGTTCCTGCTGTGCGCGTTCGTGCTCTGGTTCTCGTTCCTGCGCTGAGAGGCTGATCCTGTGAGCCCTGACCTTCGCCCCGTCACGCTGTGCGTGCTGCTGTGGGCCGCCCCGGGCGAGGCCGACCTGCTGACCTCCTACGAGTCGGAGGTGCTCGCGCTGGTCCCCCGGCACGGCGGCCGCGTCGTCTCGCGGGTCCGCTCCCTCGACGCCGGGACGAGCACCGACGACCCGACCGAGATGCAGGTCATCGAGATGCCGGACGAGGCCGCCCTCGCGGCCTACATGGCGGACCCCGAGCGGACGGCGCGGCTCGACGTCCGCGACCGGGCCGTCGCGCGCACGCAGATCCTGCGGGTGTCGCCGGTCGACTGACCGCACAGCCCGCCGGAGCGACACGGTCGAAGCGGTCGAAGCGGTCAGAACAGGAGCTCCGCCTGCTCGGCGGCGCGCCCTGCCGACGTGGTCCGACGCTCGGGGATCGAGTGCTCGACGATCGAGCCGGCCGGGTAGTCGCCCTCGTCGTGCGGGCGCAGCTCGTCCGGGAACCGGCCGGTGGCGCCCGACCGCGCACGGTGCCCGGAGGAGCCGAACCCGCGCTCGACGAGCAGGGGCTCCACCCGGTCCCACAGCCACTGCCGGTACGCCTCCAGGGCGTACGTGCCGCGGGAGAACACCCGGCCGTAGCCGGCCACGACGCGCGGGTGGTCGCGCTCGAGCCACTGCAGGTACCACTCGCGGGTGCCCGGCTTGAGGTGCAGCGGCACCACCGTGACGCCCGTCGCCCCGGCGTCCGCCACCGCGTCGAGCAGCCGCCGCAGGTGGTCGCGCGAGTCGGTGAGCCACGGCAGCACGGGCGCCACCATCACGCCGCAGGGCAGCCCCGCCGCGCGCACCGCCCGGATGAGATCGAGGCGGGCGCGGGGCGTCGGCGTGCCGGGCTCGACCGCCTGCTGCAGCTCCTCGTCGGCGAACGCGAGGGACACACCCAGCCCCACCTCCACCTTGCGTGCGGCCTCGGCGATGAGCGGCAGGTCGCGCCGCAGCAGCGTGCCCTTCGTGAGGATCGAGAACGGCGTCCCCGAGTCCGCGAGCGCCCCGATGATCCCCGGCATGAGGCGGTACCGCCCCTCCGCCCGCTGGTACGGGTCGGTGTTGGTGCCGAGCGCCACCGGCTCCCGCCGCCACGACGGCCGCGCGAGCTCCGTGCGCAGCACGGCGTCGACGTTCATCTTCACGACCACCTGGGAGTCGAAGTCCCGGCCGGCGTCCAGGTCGAGGTACTCGTGGGTGGGGCGGGCGAAGCAGTTGTGCGAGACGACACCGTTGGCGACGAAGTCTCCGGTGCCGGTCGTGATGTCGACCATCTCCTGCTCGACGCCGAGGTCTTCGACGCTCGTCACCCTGAGGTCGCTGGAGGTCGTGACCGCGTCGCCGACGATCGTCGGCCTGCGCGTGATCGCAGGGGCGACGAGGTGAAGGAGGCGTCGCCGGGCCGCGAGACCTCCGGCGACCCGGACGGTGAGGACGCCGTCCGCACGCGCTCGCTCCCGGACGTTCGGCACACCGAGCTGGTCCAGGTAGGCGCCCGCACGAGTCACGATCTCCTCGTCGCCGTTCGAGATGCGCAGGACGCCTCGCGAGAGCGCCCCCTCGGCATCGAAGGTCCCCGCAAGAAACCCCCGCTTCCATGCGTCGGCAGGCTCTTCGGGCCACCTGATGGTCCGGTTGATCGTCTCGTGGTCCGCACGACGGCCCGAGTAGATGCAGTCCACGGCCCGCCTCGTCGGGGTCGCCGGGCGGAACGGCCGCCTCTTGAGGGCGACCCCTTCGAGAGTCAGGTACTCGGCCGAGCGGTCGAGCGCCTCGGCGTCGGTCAGCGCGAGCCGGAAGTGCGTCACGCGTCGCGTTCGCCCGTCGTCCGCCTGGTGGGCCTTGGACAGGAGCATCCCGTCGCCGCGAATCATGCCGGTGAGGTAGCCGAGGCGGTACTCACGAGACTCACCCGGCCCGGACCTCGCGGCCGTCGGCAGGCCCCGGCCGAACCCCATCAGCGCGTCGTCCGTCGTCAGGTACGGGCGCTGCGGTGCACCCCGCCCCGGGCGGGCCACGTGCGTCCACCCGCGGTCCCGCGCGAGGAAGCGGTGATCGCCGCTCGCGACGATCTCGGTCCCGTCGGCCAGCGTCACGCGGTACGCCCTCTTCACCTCGCGCCACACGGCCTCGACCGACGTCTCGGCATATCGACGAGACCCGCCGACCCTGACCGTGCCCACGATCTTGTCGCCGACCCGGACGTCACGGATCGGCCTCTGGCGGCCGTCCGCCATCAGGACGAGCGTGTCGGGGCTGGTGCAGTACCGGCACGCATGACTGCAGCCGCGGTAGGGGTTGACCGTCCAGCCGAAGGGCATCCGCGACGCGGCGGGCACCTTGGTGAGCGCGCTCTTCGCCATCACCTCGTGGAACGTGACGTCGGCGAACTCCGGCGTCCGCACGCTGCGCACCAGGCCGAGCCGCGCCAGGCCCGACCGCTCCAGGCCCGGCAGCGCGCCGTCGTCCGCCCCGATCGCCTGCCCGTCCCACCGCACCCACGCATTCGAACACACGTTCGATCCCGTGTCCAGCCCCGGCGCGGGGAGCCGCGCTCAGCCGCGGGCGCGCGTGAACGCTCGCCGCAGCCGCTCGCCCAGGGATGCCGGCCGGTCGTGCACCTCCGAGAGGAGCACCTCCACCACGTCGAGGGCCGCCGCGGCCACCTGCCGGGGCCGCGGCGCGTCCGGGTCCGTCCAGTCGCCCTCGGGCGCCTCCGGGAGCAGGTCGTCCAGGTCGCCGTGCACGGTGACGCCGCGCTGTCGCAGCCACGCGACCCACTCCCCGCTGCGCTCGGCCACCCAGGGCAGGTCGTCGGGCCCCACGGTGATCGCCGCGGAACGCCGAGGGGCCAGCGCGTGCGCCACCACGAGACCGTCCACCAGCGGCGACAGGTCCCCGCCCCGGTGCGCCCGCGCGCCCAGGCGGCCGTTGAGGCGACGCAGCACCTGCGCCTCCGGCACCCCGACCGACGCGTTCACCCGCGCCGCCTCGCGCGGCACCCAGGCCGGGTCCACGTCGAGGGCGTCGAGGAACCGCACCCAGAGCAGGTCCTCGGCCCGGCCCGGGGGCGGCGCCGTCACCACGTGGATCCGCTCCCGCGGCAGGCCGCTCCCCCACGTGGTGAGGACACGGGTCGGGTCGAACGACCTCATGAACGCGGACCGCCCCTCCCGCGCGCGGTCGAGGAAGTCACGCAGGGTCCTGCGGGCACCGAACTTGAGGGACTCCTGCCACCCGCTCGCGAGCTCCCGCGCGAGGTCGCGCGCGGTGAGCACGAGCCGGACGTCGGCACCGGACGCAGCGAGGTCCGCGAGCGCCCGCTCGGCCTGCCCGGGGGTCGCCTTGGCGAGCACCTCGTGGCTGAGGACGACGTCGCCGGACGCCCGCCCGGCCTTCGCGACCAGCCGGTCCCAGGCTCCGTCCACCCGCCGGGGCTCGACGCCGTGGTCGGTGCCCGTGAGGTCGAGCGCCGCCCAGTAGTGCAGCCGCGGCTCGCCGAGCGCGCCCGTCGGGTAGCGGACGTGGTGACGGCGCAGCTGCCGCCGGTTGGCGTGCAGTCGCGACTGCAGGTACGTCGTGCCGGACTTCGGCGTGCCCACGTGGAGGAAGACTCGGTGCGGCATGGTTCCACGGTCGCACTCCACCCTGGACCCGCGCTGGAGCGCGCGCGGGGGGCGGGCCGGCTGCGGCCGGCTCAGGCCGGCTCAGGCCGGCTCAGGCCGGCTCAGGCCGGCTCAGGCCGGCACGGGCCACCGGAAGGCGAGCGCGGCCGCGGCCGGCGCCGGGCCGCGCTGGGCGACGTACCGCTTGAGGTCGCCGCGGAAGGCGACCTCGCCCGGCACCTGGAGCAGGGTCTGCGGGCGCACCTTCCAGCGCGGCAGGCCCAGGTCGGCCACGCCGGCGCCGTGCAGCACCTGGTAGACGAACTCCGAGCAGAAGAACCGCCGGTCGTCCTCGGAGCCGCGGCCGAACAGCCCGCTCACGAGGCCCGGGGCGTTGTAGGTGTAGGTGTGGCTGTCGAGGAGGAACTCGGCCACCTGCCCGCAGACGGCCTCGCGCTGGGCGGCGGTCACCGGCACCTCGAGCACGACGCCGGGCAGCACCGGCATGTCACGGTAGAGGTCGTCGTCGAGCCGCTCGCGCTTGAAGCACCCCACGAACGGGTTGCCGGCGCGGCGCCGCCCGAAGCTGAACATCAGCTCGAGGTCGGCGTCGAGGGCCAGGGCCGCGTGGGTGTACTCGTCGCGTGTCGCCAGACGGATCGTCCGGGACAGGACGGTGCTGCTGCGGGACAGGACGACGTAGATGCTCACGGGCGCCACCGTAGCGGCTCCGACGGTCCGTCCGGCCAGGTCAGGCCCAAGTTCAGGGTGATTCTCAGGGGCGCCTCAGGGTGCGCGGGGGACAACCCCCGCGGGCGGTCCCCCGCTCAGTTCCCGCGGCGCGCCGGGTCCACACCCCAGGGCCCGGGACCGCCGGGCCGCGACCGACCCGAGGAGTCCCCCGTGTTCACCGTGCATCGTGCGTTCAGCAGCTTCTCCGTCGACGACCTCGACGCCGCCGAGACCTTCTACCGCGACACCCTGCGGCTCGCGGCGCGGCGCACGCCGATGGGGCTCGAGCTCGACGTCACGGGGGGCTCCCCCGTGTTCGTCTACCCCAAGGGCGACGCGCACGAGCCCGCCGGCCACACCGTCCTCAACCTCGTCGTGCCCGACGTCGCCGCGGCGGCCGCCGACCTGCACGACGCGGGCGTCGAGCTGGTGCGCTACCCCGGGTTCGCGCAGGACGCCGACGGCGTGGTCCGCAGCGACGACCCGCGCCAGGGCCCGACCATCGCGTGGTTCCGCGACCCCGCGCGCAACGTCGTCGCGCTCATCGAGGCGTGAGCGCCGCGGTCCCGGTCCGGGGACCGGGACCGCTCAGCCGGCCGCGACCGCGGGGACCACGCGCGGGTGCAGGTCCTCCGCCGGCGGCGCCCACGAGTCGGCGTGCGCGTCCACCTGCTCGCCGGAGCGGATGTCCTTGACCTGGCCGGCGAGCGCGTCGGCCGCCGGCTCCCCCTCGGCGCCCGGACCGGCCGGGAACCAGACGAAGGGGATGCCGCGGCGGTCGGCGACCTTGATCTGCTTGCCGAACTTCGCCGCGGTGGGCGCGACGTCGGCCGGGACGCCGCGGGCCCGCAGCGCGGTGGCGACGGCGTCGGACTGCGTGCGGTGCTCCTCGTCGCTCACCGCGACGAGGACTGCGGTGGGCACGCCGCGCGTCGCGGCGACCAGCCCCGCGGACAGCAGCCGCGACACGAGGCGCGAGACCCCGATCGAGAGCCCCACGCCGGGGTACGTGTTCTTGCCGTCGGAGGCGAGGGTGTCGTAGCGGCCGCCGGAGCAGATCGAGCCGAGCTGCTCGTGACCCACGAGGACCGTCTCGTAGACGGAGCCGGTGTAGTAGTCGAGCCCTCGGGCGATCTTGAGGTCCGCGACGACGACGCCGGGTGCGCGGCGCGCGGCCGCCTCGATCAGCGCGGCGAGCTCGCCGAGCCCGGTCTCCAGCAGCTCCGTACCGGCGGCGTAGGACGCCGCGAGGGCCCGCACGCGCTCGACGACGCCGACGTCCTCGCCCGAGATCGCGGCCAGCTCGAGGCACGCCTTGGCCTGCTCAGGCGTGGCACCCTGCTCGGCCTGCAGGAGCTCCGCGACCGCGTCGGGCCCGATCTTGTCGAGCTTGTCGACCTGGCGCAGGACGCCCTCGACGTCCTCGAGGCCGAGGCCCCGGTAGAAGCCCTCGGCGACCTTGCGGTTGTTCACGAGGATGCGGACCTCGGGCACGCCGACGTCGCCCAGCGCGCCGAGCGCCTCGGCCATGACCAGCGGAAGTTCGACCTCGTAGTGGTACGGGAGCTCGCCCGCGCCGACGACGTCGATGTCGGCCTGGACGAACTCCCGGAAGCGGCCGTCCTGGGGACGCTCGCCGCGCCACACCTTCTGGATCTGGTAGCGCTTGAAGGGGAACGCGAGGCGGCCGGCGTTCTCGAGCACGTAGCGCGCGAACGGGACGGTGAGGTCGAAGTGCAGGCCCAGCTGCTTCTCGCCGCGGTCCGGGGACGCGTCGGCCTGGCCCTCCTCCTGGAGCCTGCGCAGCACGTAGACCTCCTTGGAGGTCTCGCCCTTGCGCAGCAGCTGGTCGAGCGGCTCCACGGCCCGCGTCTCGATGCCGGCGAACCCGTGGAGCTCGAAGGTGCGGCGCAGCGTGTCGAGCACGTGCTGCTCCACGACGCGACCGTCGGGGAGCCATTCGGGGAAGCCGGAGAGCGGGGTGGGGCGTGCCATGGTGCACATCTTCCCAGACCGCGGGGCCGTCCGGCGCGCCCGTCCGCGTCGCGGCCGCCGCGTCAGCGCAGGTACGGGTTGGTGGCGAGCTCGCGGCCCACGGTCGTCGTCGGGCCGTGCCCGGGCACGACGTCGAGCGCGGGTTCGAGGCCGCCCACGACGTCGCGGAGCGTGCGCGCCATCGTCGCCGGGTCCCCGCCCGGCAGGTCGGTGCGGCCCACCCCGCCCGCGAACAGGACGTCGCCCGCGAGCACGACGTCCCCGACGACGTAGAGGGTGGAGCCCTCCGTGTGCCCGGGTGCGTGGAGCGCCCGCAGCCGTACCTCCCCCGCGACGAGCCCGCCGTCGGCGCCGTCGAACGGCTCGACGACCGCCGGGGCGCGGTAGTCCTCCGGGCGCCGGCCGGTGGCCGCGAGCGCCTGCGCGAGTGCGCCGCTGACACCGGGGTCCGCGGCCTCGGTGCCGAGGGTGCCGAACGGGTCGCCGAGCCGGTAGGCGTCGGCGGCGTGCAGGCGCAGGGGCACGTCGTACCGGTCGCAGAGGGCGGCGGCGTCCCAGGTGTGGTCCACGTGCCCGTGCGTGGCGAGGACGGCGCGAGGAACCAGGCCCCGCTCGGCGACCAGCCGCTCGACCCCCGGCGCGGTCCCGGCGCCGGCGTCGACGACCACGCAGTCCGCGTCGCGCCCGTCCGGACCCGCGACCACGACGCAGCAGTTGGTGGCGAAGACGGGGGCGACGACGAGGAGGATCTGCACGGCCTCCACGCTAGCGTCCGCGCCGTCGGCGGCGGGCCGGCCGTCCCTGCGGGTGTGACCTGCGTCCCGGCCTCTAGACTGTCCTCCGCGCGCGGAAGTTCCCGTGCGAGACGGGACGACCGAGGAGGTGCCCCCGACGGTGGCGGCCACCAAGCGCGAGCGTGAGTACGCCCGCAAGCGGCAGGAGAAGTGGGAGCAGCGGCAGGCGCAGGCGCGCGCCCGGCGGCAGCGGGCGTTCGCGATCGTGGCGATCGTGGCCGTCCTCGCACTCGTGGGCGGCGGCTTCGTGATCGCGAACCTCGGCAGCGCCGCGAACCCGACCGCCACCCCGACGCCGCAGGCCGCCGGGGACTGCCCCGCCGCCTCGACCGAGGCCCGCTCGGGCGGGGACCTGCCCGACCCGTCGGCCGCCGAGGACCGCACCTGGACCGCCACGCTGGACCTGTGCGCGGGCGGGACCGACTCGCAGGTCGTGGTCGAGCTGGACGGCGCCGCCGCCCCGCAGGCGGTCGCGAGCTTCGTGTCCCTCGCGAAGAAGGGGTACTACGACGACACCCCCTGCCACCGGCTCACCACGCAGGGCATCTTCGTGCTCCAGTGCGGCGACCCGACGGGGACGGGCACCGGCGGCCCGGGCTACTCGTACGGCCCGATCGAGAACGCCCCGAAGGACGACGTGTACCCCGCGGGGACCATCGCGATGGCCCGCCAGGGCAACGACGGCGAGTCGATGGGCTCGCAGTTCTTCATCGTGTACCAGGATTCGACCATCCCGTCCGACACCGCGGGCGGGTACACGGTGCTCGGCACCGTCACGTCCGGCCTGGACGCCGTCCAGGCAGTCGCTGACGAGGGCAAGTCGAGCGGAACCGGCGACGGTCCGCCCAACAGCCCCGTCATCATCGAAGGAGTGGAGACCCAGTGAGCGAGAGCACCCCCGGCTCGACCGGCCCCGAGGAGACCCCGGCCGGCACCGAGGAGACGGCCGAGACTCCATCGCAGACGACCCCGGACCAGGCGGCCCCACCGACCCCGGCTACCGACGAGCAGCCCGCCGCTGCCGAGGCCGCCGTGACGGCGGAGCCCCAGGCCACGGAGGCGGACCCCGCGCCCGAGACGGCGGACGCCGCCCCGGAGCCCGGGACGACCGCCGACTCCGAGGCCTCCGGCACCCCCGCGCCCGAGCCCGCCGAGGCGCCTGCCGAGCCCGCGGCTGCTGAGGCCGCTCCGGTCGAGGCCGCTCCGGTCGAGGCCGCTCCGGTCGAGGCCGCTCCGGTCGAGGCCGCTCCGGTCGAGGCCGCTCCGGTCGAGCCGACCCCGGCCCCGGCGAAGCCGGCGGCGCCGGCGGCGCCCAAGCCGTCGGCCGTGCCGAAGCCCCGCCCGGGCGCGCCCAAGCCGTCGGCCGTGCGCCGCCCGGCGGCGCCCACGCCCGCGGACGTCCCGCCGGCCGAGGCCGCCACCCCGGTGACGCCGGTCGCGCCGCCTGCCCACGACGCCGCCCAGGCGGCCGCCGCCGAGGCGTTCGGCCGGGTGGACGAGGACGGCACCGTGTACGTGCGGGAGGCTGCCGGCGAGCGCCAGGTCGGCCAGTTCCCTGGCGTCGACACCTCGGAGGCGATGAGCCTCTACGTGCGCCGGTACCTCGACCTCGACGCCAAGGTCGCCCTGTTCGAGACGCGTCTCGACAGCGCCGACCTGTCCGTGCGGGAGATCGATCAGACCCTCACGAAGCTCGCCGAGGAGACCGGCGAGCCGGCCGCCGTCGGCGACCTGGACGCCCTGCGCTCCCGCGTCGAGGGCCTCAGGGCCCGTGCGGCGGAGCGGCGTGCGGCGCTCGAGCAGGAGCGTGCCGCGGCCAAGGCGGAGGCCGTCGCGGCTCGCACGGAGATCGTCGACGCGGCCGAGAAGATCGCCGGCACCGACCCCGCCAAGATGCAGTGGCGCCCGGCGGGCGAGGAGCTGCGCGGCCTGCTCGACCAGTGGAAGGACGCGCAGCGCAACGGGCCGCGCATCGACCGTCCGACGGAGGAGGCCCTCTGGAAGCGGTTCAGCCACGCCCGTACCGCGTTCGACCGTGAGCGTCGGCACTTCTTCGCCGACCTCGAGCAGCGCAACAGCGCCGCCAAGGCGGAGAAGGAGAAGCTGGTCGCCGAGGCGGAGGCCCTGAGGGACCACACCGACTGGGGCGCCACCGCGGCGGCCTACCGCGACCTCATGGCGCGCTGGAAGGCCGCCGGCCGGGCCAGCCGCAAGGACGACGACGCGCTGTGGGCCAAGTTCCGGGCCGCGCAGGACGCCTTCTTCGGGGCGCGGGACGCGGAGAACGCGGCGATCGACGCCGAGTACGGGCAGAACCTCGTGGTCAAGGAGGCGCTGCTCGTCGAGGCGGAGGCGCTGCTGCCGGTCACGGACCTCGCCGCCGCGAAGGCCGCGCTGCGCGACCTGCAGGAGCGGTGGGAGGACGCCGGCAAGGTGCCCCGCGGCGACGTGCAGCGCGTCGAGGGCCGCATGCGCGCGGTCGAGACGGCGGTCCGCAACGCGGAGCAGGCCCGCTGGGACCGCACCAACCCCGAGACCCGTGCGCGGGCCGAGGGCGCGGCGGCGCAGCTCGAGGCGGCCATCGAGGGCCTCGAGCGCGACCTCGCAACGGCGCGCGAGTCCGGCGACGCCCGCCGGGTCGAGGAGGCCGAGACCGCCCTCGCCGCCCGCCGCGCGTGGCTGGAGCAGGTGGTGCGCGCGGCCGAGGAGACCCGCGGCTGACGCTGCGCGCCTCGCGGCCGCGGCCGTCCACAGGCCGCCCCTGAAGGGGTCCACGACCGGATACGTTCCGGTCGTGGCCCCCTTCGCCGTCTCGGCCTCGCTCCCCCCGCACCCGCGCGCCGACGCCGGCACCGCCCGGCTCGGGGCGCTCCTCGCCCCGCCGCCGCGGGGATCGGGCCCGCTGGTGCGCCCGCACGACGTCGGCGGGCGGGCGGCCTGGGACGTGCTGGTGCGGGACGGCGCCCTCGAGGTCCTCCGCGGGGACGCAGCCGTCGCCGCCGGGACTCCGGTGACCCCCGCCCTGCGGGCGACGCTGCTCGCGGCGGAGCTGCCCACCGGCGGTGTCCTCGCGGGCCGCAGCGCCGCCTGGGTGCACGCCGGGCGGCCCGCGGCGGTCCAGGCGGCGTCGTGCCTCGACGTCACCTACGCCGCCGGTGGTCACCGGCCGGAGGTCTGGAGCGCCGGGCTCGTGTGGCAGGCTCCGTTGCTCCGCGGCGACACCCAGGAGGTCGGCCGGGTGCGCGTGACGGCCCCGCTGCGGACCGTCGTGGACGTCGCCCTCCACGTCCCCGGCGACGAGGGGGCCGCCGGGCTCGCCCGCGTCCTTGCGGGCGCGTGCGGGCTGGACCTCTCCGACGCGGCGCGGCTGCTGGAGCGCCGGACCCGCGCGGTCGGGCGGCCGCGGGCGCGCCGCGTGCTCGAGCTCGCACGCTCCGGGGCGACGGAGCCCCTCCGTGCGGCGCCCGTCGCCCTGCCCTAGGTTGAGGCGCATGGCCCCCGCCGCACCCGCCGTCGAGCTCGACGCCGCCGGACGCGCCGTCCGCGTCTCCAGCCCCGACCGCGTCGTCTTCCCCGAGCTGCCCGACCGCCCGGAACTCACGAAGCGCGAGATCGTCGAGTACTTCCTGTCCGTGGGCGAGGGCATCCTCGGCGCCCTGCTGCACCGGCCGACCACCCTCGAGCGGTGGCCGAAGGGCTGGTGGCCCGAGGCCGTGATGGCCACGCGCGCGGACAACCGCGGCGACGCGTTCTACCAGAAGCGCCTCCCCCAGGGGGCACCGGACTGGGTGGAGACCGCCACCATCGCCTTCCCCAGCGGACGCACGGCCGACGAGGTGGCGCCCACCGAGCTGGCGGTCGTCGCGTGGGCGGCGAACCTCGGCACCCTCACGTTCCACCCGTGGCCCGTGCGGCGCGACGACGTCGAGGCCGTGGACCAGCTCCGCATCGACCTCGACCCCCAGCCCGGCACCACGTTCGACGACGCCGCCACCGTCGCTCCCCACCTGCGCGACCTGCTCGCCGAGCTCGGCCTCACGGGCTACCCGAAGACGTCGGGTGGGCGGGGCCTGCACGTCTTCGTGCCGCTCGCGCCCCGCTGGTCGTTCCAGCAGGCCCGACGCGCCACGATCGCCGTCGGCCGGGAGCTGGAGCGGCGCCTCCCCGACCAGGTCACCACCAAGTGGTGGAAGGAGGAGCGGGGCGTCAAGATCTTCGTCGACTACAACCAGATGGCGCGCGACCGCACCATCGCGTCGGCGTACTCCGTGCGCGCCAACAAGCGCGCCACGGTCTCCACCCCGCTCGAGTGGGACGAGGTCGGCGAGGTCCACCCGGACGACTTCGACGTCACCACCGTGCCCGCCCGGTTCGCCGAGCGCGGCGACCTGTTCGCGCCGCTGCGCGCCGACCGCGACCCCGCGCTCGACTGCTCGCTCGACGCCGCCCTCGAGCTCGCCCGCCGCGACGAGGAGGAGCACGGGCTGGGCGACCTGCCCTATCCCCCCGAGTACCCGAAGATGCCGGGCGAGCCGAAGCGGGTGCAGCCCAGCCGCGACACGGACCGCAAGCGGTCCTGATCCAGCCCGCGACGATCAGGGACGGGTGTAGCGCAGGAAGACGGACCCGTCGCCGAGCGGCACGCACTCCGCGCGCACGAGGTCGGCCCGCATCCCGTCGGGCAGCAGCCGCAGCCCGCCCCCGGCGACGTGCGGCACGATGCGGATCGTCATCTCGTCGACCAGCCCGGCCCGCAGCGCGCCGGCGGCCGTCGTGGGCCCCGACACCTCGACGGCGCCGTCCGCGGCCGCCGCGATCTCGGCGAGGCGGGCCGTCGTGAGCCGCGGCTCGAGGGTGGTGCGCGGCGCGTCGACGGCGCCGAGGCTGTCGGAGCAGACGATCTTGTCGATCCCGCGCCAGATCTCCGCGAACTCGTCCGAGGCGTCGCTCTGCCCCGGGGGCCACGTGTCCCACACGCGCATGGTCTCGAACATGTTCCGGCCCACGACGAACGTCCCCACGTCCCGGACCCGGTCGTTGATGAACGCGTGGACGGCGTCGTCCGGCGCGCTCCAGTCGAAGCCGCCGCCGGCGTCGGCCACGTAGCCGTCGAGCGAACAGCTCATCAGTCCGTACCTGAGGGTTCCCATGCTCCCTAGACCCCGGCGTCGGTCGCGACTCATCGGCGGGGCCGGCGGTCAGGCGGTGCCCGGCGCCCCGGGCAGCAGGCCGGCCAGGTCGTAGCCGACCGGCTCCTCGAGCTGCGCGTACGTGCACGAGGCCGGGTCGCGGTCGGGCCGCCACCGCTTGAGCTGCGCGGTGTGGCGGAACCGGCTGCCCTCCATGTGGTCGTACCCGACCTCGAGCACCCGCTCCACCCGCAGCGGGGTGAACGAGAGGTCCTTGCCCGCGCTCCAGCGCGACTGGGCGCCGGGTCGCCGCTCCCCCGTGCTGCCGTCGGCGACGGCCGGGTCCTGCCAGTTCGCCCAGGGGTGCGCGGCGGCGGCGTCGCTGCCGGGCTCGACGACGAGCGGCGCGAGCTCGGCGTGCAGCGCGGCCCTGCGGGCGGCGGGGAACGAGGCCGAGACGCCCACGAACTGGAGGCTGGCGGGGTCGTCGCCGTCGGCGTACAGCCCGAGCAGGAGCGACCCGATGAGGGGCGCCTCGGGCGTCGACGTCTTGTGCAGCCGGTAGCCGGCCAGGACGACGTCGGCGGTCCGGGCGTGCTTGATCTTCAGCAGCGCGCGCTTGTTCGGCTGGTACGCGTCGTCGAGCCGCTTGGCGACCACCCCGTCGAGGCCGGCGCCCTCGAACGTCGCGAACCAGTCCCGGGCGACGGCGGCGTCCTGCGTGCGCGGCGTCGCGTGCACCTGCGGCCCGGCGAGCCCCAGCCCGTCGAGCGCGGCCAGCCGCTCCCCCAGCGGGCGCCCGGACAGGTCGTCGTCACCCAGGGCGAGGAGGTCGAAGACGACGAGGCTCGCCGGCGTCTCGGAGGCGAGCATCCGCACGCGCGACTCCGCGGGGTGGATGCGCTGACCCAGCGCGTCGAAGTCGAGGTGTGCGGACCGGCCCGAGGCCTCGTCGCCGGGCCGCGCGACGACGATCTCGCCGTCGACCACGCACCGCGTCGGCAGCGCGTCGAGGACGGCGTCGACGACGTCCGGGAAGTAGCGCTGCATCGGCCGCCCGTTGCGGGAGTCGATCCGCACGTCGTCGCCGTCCCGGAAGACGAGAGCGCGGAAGCCGTCCCACTTCGGCTCGTACACCCAGGTGGGGGCGCCGTCCGGCTGGCCGGGCACGTCCGGCACCGACTTGGCGAGCATGGGCAGCAGCGGCGGCTCGAGCGGCAGCGTCATGCTGGCGAACCTACTCCGCGCGTGCGACCGGCACCTCTGCAGGTGCGGGCGCCCCCGGGCCCGCGAGCGGGTCCAGCCGGACGGTGACCGTCACGCGGCCCGCGTCGTCCCGGACGGCGACGGCGTGCCCCGGGCGCGCGACGCCGTCGACCTCGACGGTGGCCGCGGCGCCGGCGCCCAGGAAGTTGCGCCACCAGAGCTTCGCGTCCGGGAGCATGGCGCCGATCGTGACGACCTCCCCCCGCCTGCGGTAGCCCACAGGGATGCTGAACACCCGCCCCGACCGCCGGCCGGTGTACGTGAGGATCGTCAGGTGCCGGCGTGCCGCCCCGCCCCAGCGCGGCGAGGACCGCCAGGCGAGCACGCCGGTGTTGAACGCTCGGACGAACCGACGGACGAACGGGGACTGCAAGGACGGCACGGGATCTCCAGCGGGACGGTGCGGCGGGTCGAGAACGACCCGGGGGCCACGTGCCACCCTAGGGGCGCAAGCGGAGCACCCCCTCCACTTCTGCGTAGTCTGAGAAGGATGACCGCCACTTCCTCTCACGTGCCCCCGCGCGACGACGCCGACCGGTCCCCCGCCGACACCGCCGCCGGCGCCGCGACGATGCGGTCCGACGCCCGCCGCAACCGCGACCGGATCGTCGCGGTCGCGCGGCGGCTCTTCGCCGAACGCGGTCTCGACGTCCCGATGGCCACGGTGGCCCGGCACGCCGGGGTGGGCGTCGCCACGCTCTACCGCCGGTTCCCGACCCGCGACGACCTCGTCCAGCAGGTCTTCGCGGAGCAGTTCGCCCGGTGCGCTGCCGACGTGGACGCCGCGACGCAGGACCCCGACCCGTGGCGCGGCTTCGTCACCGCGGTCACGCGGGTCTGCCAGACCCAGGCGGTGGACCGCGGGTTCAGCGCCGCCTTCCTCGCGTCCGTGCCGCGGGCCGGCGACGCCACGGCGATCGGTCGTGAGCGTGACCGGGTGTTCGCGTCGCTGGCCGGGCTCGTCGCCCGCGCCCAGGCCTCGGGCGCGCTGCGCCCCGACGTCACCCTCGACGACCTCGCCCTCGTGGTGATGGCGAACGACGGCGTCGTGGCCGCGGCGGCCGACCCGACCGGGAGCGCGTCGCGGCGGCTCGTCGCCGTGCTGCTCGGCGGGTTCCGCGCCGCTCCCGGCGCCACCCCGCTGCCCCCGAGCGCGGGACCGACCCTCGGCGCCCTCATCTCCGGGACGCCGGCGCGCGAGGTCAGTGCGCCGCGCCCTCCGAGGCCTGCGGCATCTCGGCCGCCTTGGTCCCGGTGATCCGGTAGACGTCGAACACGCCGTCGACCTTGCGCACCGCCGTGAGGACCTGCTGCAGGTGCCCGGGCTCGGCCATCTCGAAGACGAACTTGGAGATCGCGATCCGGTCGGTCGACGTGGAGACCGTCGCCGACAGGATGTTGACGTGATAGTCCGACAGCACCTTCGTCACGTCGGAGAGCAGCCGGGACCGGTCGAGCGCCTCGACCTGGATCTGCACGAGGAACATCGTGTTGGCACCGGTCGTCCAGCTCACGTCGACCATGCGCTCCGGCTGGGCCTTCGCCAGCTGCTCGGCGTTGGCGCAGTCCGCGCGGTGCACGCTCACGCCCGCTCCCCGGGTCACGAACCCGACGATGGAGTCGCCCGGCACCGGCGTGCAGCACTTGGCGAGCTTGACCCAGATGTCGTCCACGCCCTTGACCACGATGCCGGGGTCGCCGGTGCGCCCGCGCCGCGTGGGCGTGCCGGGACGCGCGGCCTCGGCCGCGTCCTCCTCGGTGCCCTCCTCGCCGCCGAGCGACTTCACGAGCAGGTCGACCACGTGCGGCGCCGAGGCGTGCCCCTCGCCGACGGCCGCGTACAGCGCGGACACGTCGGCGTAGCGCATGTCGTTCGCCAGGCCGACGAGCGCCTCGTGGCTGAGCAGGCGCTGGATCGGCAGGTTCTGCTTGCGCATCGCCTTCGTGATGGCGTCCTTGCCCTGCTCGATCGCCTCCTCGCGCCGCTCCTTGGTGAACCACTGGCGGATCTTGTTGCGGGCGCGCGCGGACTTCACGAACGCGAGCCAGTCGCGCGACGGGCCCGCGGACTCCGCCTTCGAGGTGAGGATGTCGACCGTGTCGCCGTTCTGCAGCGTCGAGTCGAGCGGGACGAGGCGGCCGTTGACGCGAGCGCCCATCGTGCGGTGGCCCACCTCGGTGTGCACCGAGTAGGCGAAGTCGACCGGCGTGGCGCCGGCGGGCAGCGCCATCACCTCGCCCTTCGGCGTGAAGACGTACACCTCCGCGCCGCCGATCTCGTAGCGCAGGGAGTCGAGGAACTCGCTCGGGTCCGCGGTCTCGCGCTGCCAGTCGACGAGCTGGCGCAGCCAGGCCATGTCGTTGGCGCGCGGGTCGTCCGTGGCCGCCTTGCCGGCGGGCGCCATCTGCTTGTACTTCCAGTGCGCGGCGACGCCGTACTCCGCGCGCCGGTGCATGTCGTGCGTGCGGATCTGGATCTCGACCGGCTTGCCGCCCGGGCCCACGACCGTCGTGTGCAGCGACTGGTACATGTTGAACTTCGGCATCGCGATGTAGTCCTTGAACCGGCCCGGGACCGGGTTCCAGCGCGCGTGGAGCGCGCCGAGCACCGCGTAGCAGTCCCGCACCGTGTCCACGAGGACGCGCGTGCCGACGAGGTCGTAGATCTCCGCGAAGTCGTGCCCGCGCACGATCATCTTCTGGTAGATCGAGTAGTAGTGCTTGGGCCGACCGGTCACGGTGGCCTTGATCTTCGCGCTGCGCAGGTCGGCGGAGATCTGCTCCCGCACCACCGAGAGGTACTCCTCGCGGGCGGGCGCGCGCTCGGCCACCAGGTGCACGATCTCGTCGTACACCTTGGGGTAGAGCGTCTGGAAGGACAGGTCCTCCAGCTCCCACTTGATGGTGTTCATGCCCAGCCGGTGCGCCAGCGGGGCGTAGATCTCGAGCGTCTCGCGCGCCTTGCGCTGCGCCGACGACCCGGAGACGTACTTCCAGGTGCGGGCGTTGTGCAGCCGGTCCGCGAGCTTGATGACCAGCACGCGGATGTCCTTCGCCATCGCGACGACCATCTTGCGGACGGTCTCGGCCTGGGCCGCGTCGCCGTACTTCACCTTGTCGAGCTTGGTGACGCCGTCGACGAGCATGGCGATCTCCTCGCCGTACTCCCGCGTCAGCTCGTCGAGGCCGTAGTCCGTGTCCTCGACCGTGTCGTGCAGCAGCGCGGCCGCGAGGGTCGCGCCGTCGAAGCCGAGCTCGGCCAGGATCGTCGCCACGGCGACCGGGTGCGTGATGTACGGGTCGCCGGACTTGCGCTCCTGGCCGCGGTGACACCGCTCCGCCGTCGCGTAGGCGCGCTCGAGCACCGACAGGTCCGACTTCGGGTGGTTGGTGCGCACGGCCTGGAGCACGGGCTCCAGCGCGGGCGTGGTGGGCGGGGCGCCGCGCACCCCGAGCCGCACCAGCCGGTTGCGCACGCTGCGCCCGGAGCCGGCGCCGCGGCCGGCCGGCGCGGATCCCTGGGGCGCGGCGGCGGCGCGCGCGACCTTCGTCTCGTCGCTCATCTGCGCCTCCTTCCGCATCCACCGCGGGGTCACCGACGGCCGGGACGGCAAGTCTACGACTCCACGCGCAGCAGAGCCTCGACCGTCCGGCCCGGCAGCCGGTCGCGTCCGCCCAGGCCAGCGAGCTCGAGCAGGAACGCGAGGGCCACCACCTGGCCGCCCGAGCGCTCCACGAGCTCGGCCGCCGCGCGCGCCGTGCCGCCGGTGGCGAGCACGTCGTCGACGAGGAGAACACGCGCACCCGTGCTCAGTGTTCCCGTGCGCAGCTCGATCGCGGCCGAGCCGTACTCGAGGTCGTACTCCACGCGCTCCACCGGCGGCGGCAGCTTCCCGGCCTTGCGCAGCGGCAGGAAGCCGACGCCGAGGCGGGTCGCGAGCGGCGCCCCGAGCAGGAAGCCACGGGCCTCCATGCCGGCGACGACGTCCACGCCGCCGTCCGCGTCCACGAGCCCGGCGAACGCCTCGACGACGTCCGAGAGCGCCGGGCCGTCCGCGAGCAGCGGGGTGATGTCCCGGAACACGACCGGCGGGTGCGGGTAGTCCGGCACGTCCCGGATCAGCGCGCGGATCTCCGCGGCGCGCCCGGAGCCCAGGCCCCGCAGCCCGTCGAGCACGATGTCGTCCGGCCGGCCGTCACCGGCCGTGCCGTCGAAGGCGTCCGTCATCCCTGTCACCCGCGCCTCAGCGCGCGCGCTTGCGGCGCGGCTGGGCGCTGGCGCCCTGGTGCTGACCCGGCACGAGCTGCGCCGACCCGGTGGTGTACGCCTCGACCTCGGCCTCGTGGCCGCCCTCGGCGACCAGGCCGGCGCGGGCCTCGAGCACCGACTTCGTGTGCGCCGCGATGCGGGGCTCACGCTCCCGCAGGGAGACGTCCAGCGGGGTCGCGAGGAAGAGGGACGAGGCGGCGCCGAC
Organism: Isoptericola sp. NPDC057559; assembly: GCF_042801555.1. NCBI lineage: Bacteria > Bacillati > Actinomycetota > Actinomycetes > Micrococcales > Promicromonosporaceae > Isoptericola > Isoptericola sp. NPDC057559. The sequence goes on along the minus strand of NZ_JBHVFQ010000017.1, from coordinate 62,604 downwards.
GGCGATACCGACGAACAGCGACAGCGACAGGTCGCGCAGCGTGCCCGCACCCAGCAGGAACGCCCCCACGAACAGGATGCTCGCGACCGGCAGCAGCGCCACGACCGAGGTGTTGATCGACCGGACCAGCGTCTGGTTGACGGCGAGGTTCGCCCGCTCCGCGTAGGTGCTGCGCGTCTGGGTGAGCACGTCCGCGGTGTTCTCGCGGACCTTGTCGAAGACGACCATCTTGTCGTACAGCGAGAAGCCGAGGATCGTCAGGAAGCCGATGATCGTCGACGGCGTGACCTCCCAGCCGATGGCGGCGTACACGCCGGCGGAGATGAGCAGGTCGCCGAGCATGGCGATGATCGCCGCCACCGACATCCGCCAGGCGCGGAAGTACACGGCCATGAACAGCGCCGCGGCGAGCACGAACACGACCGTGCCCCACAGGGCCCGGGTCGAGACGCCGGCGCCCCAGGTCGGGCCCACGAACGACGTGGTGATCGTCGACTCGTCCACGTCGTACGCCGTGGCGAGGTCGGCGACGATCTCCGACTCCTGCTCGGGCGTCACCTCCTCGGTCTGCACGCGGACCGACGAGCCGCCCACGATCGCGACGCGGGGCTCCTCACCGGGGAGGGTCTGGTGCACGACGTCGATCGCGAGCTGCTGCTCGGTCGAGGACGCGTTCGTCACGGTGAACTCCGTGCCGCCGCGGAAGTCGATGCCGAGCGTGAGGCCCTTGATCGCGATGATGAGGATCGAGGCGATCGCGAGCACCGCGGCGATCACGAACCAGCGCCGGCGGCGCTGCACGATCGGGTAGGACCGGCGGCCCGTGTACAGGTCGTTGCCCCACTGGGCGAAGTTGATGCGGGCCATCAGCGGCTCTCCTCGTTCGTGCCGGAGGGGTTCTCACCGGTCGCCGAGGGCGACGCACCGTCGTCGGGTCCTGGGTCGGGCTCGGCCTCCTGGGCCGCGGCCGCGCGACGCTCGGCGGCGCGGCGCTCGGCGATCGTCAGGCGACGGCCGGACGCGTCGGTCGCGGGACCCGCGGCCTGCCGCGCGCCGCTGTGCACAGGCTCAGGGGCCGTGGGCTCCGCCGACGTCGGCGCGCCGGAGGGCACACGGGCGGCCTCGGGCTCGACCTCGGTCGTGTCGCCGGCCGGGGCGGCGCCGGCCACGGCCGGCTCCGGCATCCGGACCCGCCCGGCGCCGACGTACCGCGGGCCGGAGCCCGCGCGCAGCCGCTCCGGCGACAGGCCGGACCAGAGGTGACCGTCCCGGAAGAACGGGATCTTGGTGATGACCTCCATCATCGGGTGCGTGAACCAGAACACCACGGCGACGTCGATGATCGTCGTCAGGCCCAGGGTGAACGCGAAGCCCTGCACGCCGCCGACGGCGAGGAAGTACAGGATGACGGCCGAGATCAGGTTGACGGCCTTCGCCGCGAGCACCGTGCGCCGCGCGCGGGCCCAGCCGCGCTCGACGGCGTAGGCCAGAGTTCTCCCGTCACGCAGCTCGTCACGGATGCGTTCGAAGTACACGATGAACGAGTCCGCGGTGAAGCCGATCGCGACGATCAGACCGGCGACGCCCGCGAGCGAGAGCCGGTAGCCCATCCCCCAGGAGAGCAGGGCGATGGACAGGTAGGTGATGACACCGGCGACGACCAGCGACGCGACGGTGAGCAGGCCCAGCGTGCGGTACTGCAGCAGCGAGTACACGACGACGAGCGCGAGGCCGATGAGACCCGCGATGAGGCCGTTGCGCAGCTGCTCGGAGCCGAGGGTCGCGGAGATGACCTCCTGGCTCTCCACCGTGTACTGCACCGGCAGCGCGCCGAAGCTGAGCTGGTTGGCGAGCGTGGCCGCCGAGTCCCGCGTGAAGGACCCGGAGATCACGGCGCTGCCGTCCGTGATCGCCTGCGACACGGACGGGGCCGAGACCACCAGGGTGTCGAGGACGATGGCGAACTGGTTGCGCGGCGCCTCGAGCGTGGCGAGGCGGCCCGTGGTCTCGCGGAACGCCTTCGCGCCCTCCGAGTCGAAGTCGAGGAAGACGCCCCACTCGTTGGTGGTGGTGCCGTTCGGCCCCGGCACCAGGCCCGAGCTCGCGTTGGCGATGTGGGTGCCCTCGATCTCCACCGGGCCGAGGATGTACTTGACCGCACCGGTCTCGTCACAGGTCACCAGCGGCTTGTCGGGGTCGTCCCCGCCGCCGCCCTTGAGGTTCTCCGGGTCGGTGCAGTCGAGCTTCTCGAACTGGGACTGGATCTCCGGCGTGACCTGCGCGAGGTCGCTCGGGTCGGACGTCGCGGCCTGGTCGCCCTCGGCCGGCGTCGACGTCGGCGAGGGGTCGGAGGACGCGCCGTCGCCGGACGTGGCGGTCGCGGTGGGCGTCGCCGTCGGGTCGGTGGCGTTGGCGAGGTCCGAGGGCAGGGTCACGGCCGCGCCGGCGCTCTTGCCGCTCGGCGTGGTGTCCGCGCTCTCGTCTGCCTTCGCGTCGTCGGCCGCGGCGTCGTCGGAGGACGCGCCCTCGGCGTCGCCGCTCGGCGAGGCGGACGGCTCGGGCGTCGGCGTGCCCGCGGCATAGGTCAGCACCGGGCGGAAGCGCATCTGGGCGGGCTGGGAGATGAGGTCGATGGTCTCCTGCGACACCTCGCCGGGGATCCCGACGACGATGTTCTTCGAGCCCTGGGCGGTGATCTCGGCCTCGGAGACGCCCGAGGAGTCGATGCGCTGCCGGATGACGTTGATCGACTCGTCGATCGTCTCCGACGTCACCTGCGACCCGTCGGTGGTGTCGGCCGTGAGGATCAGCTGCGTGCCGCCCTGCAGGTCGAGCGCCAGGCCCGGGGCCCAGCTCGCGCCGTCCGGGTTGGAGTCGGACTTGGCGTCCCAGAAGACGCCGGCGCCGAGGGCGAGGAACGGCAGGACGATCGTCAGGATCGTGAAGACCACGAGGGTGCGCGCCGAACGCGACCGCTTCGTGCGTGAGTTCGCCAACTTCTGTCTCTTCCCGTCTGCGCGCCGCCGAGGGTCGACGCGTGATGGCGCCGGCCGGGATCACCCCGACCGGCGCGTTGTCAGGCCGGCGGGCGCGAGCGCCCGCCGTCCCATGTCGCTGGTGCTGTCACTTCGTGGTGCCGGTCTCGCCCTCGTCGCGACGCTGCTGGTCCCGGTACTCCCGCTGCGCGGTGTCCAGGCTCGACAGGTCGTCGGGGACGTCGATGCGACCGTCGCCGGAGGTGATCGTACCGGTCGCGGTGGGGTCGGCTGTGACGTCAGTCTCGTCGGCCGCCTCGGTGGCGTCCTCGACCGGCGTGTCGACGCGCTTGGCGATCGCCGCACGGAGCCAGCGGGTCTGCGTGCCGGGGCTCGACTCGATGGTGACGGTGTCGTTCTCCTCGTCGATCTCCACCACGGTGCCGAAGAGGCCGGAGCCGGTCATGACCTCCTGGCCCGGGGCGAGCTGCGACCGGAACTCCTGCTGCGCGCGCTGCTGCTTTCGCGACCGCGAGCTCATGAAGAACATGAGGCCGGCGAGGACCACGAAGAGAATGATGATGGAGAAGTCCACGGAGCGTCCTTGTCTGTCGCTGCCCGGCGGTCGGTGCTCGACGGGCGGGCGTCGCGGCGCGCCGGTCGGCACGCCGGGCACAGCTCCGCGTCTGCTCGCGAACCTGTGCGTACGGGCCCCAACGAGCACGGCACCCGTCGAGTTCCGGCCCGGGCCGCCAGCGGCCGGGCACCACCAGTCTAGGTGCTTTGCTCGCCGCTCTCGGCGGCCTCGTCGAAGAGGGTGCCGCCGAGCGGTGCGCCCCACGCCCCGGGCGGGGGCTCGAGGCCGAGGTGCTCCCAGGCGGCCGCCGTCGCGACGCGCCCGCGCGGGGTGCGGCCGAGCAGCCCCTCGCGCACCAGGTACGGCTCCGCGACGGTCTCGACCGTGTCGGGCTCCTCGCCGACGGTCATCGCGAGGGTGCTCAGGCCGACGGGCCCGCCGCCGAACCGGCGGCAGACGGCGTCGAGGACGGACCTGTCGAGCCGGTCGAGGCCGATCGGGTCCACCTCGTAGACCTCGAGGGCGGCGCGGGCGGCGCGCAGGTCCAGCCGGCCGTCCCCGCGCACCTGCGCCCAGTCGCGCACGCGGCGCAGCAGCCGGTTGGCGATGCGGGGCGTGCCCCTCGACCGGCCGGCGATCTCGTGCGCGGCCGCGTGCTGCAGGTCCACGCCCAGCAGGCCGGCCGAGCGCAGGATGACGCGCTCCAGCTCCGCGGCGTCGTAGAAGTCGAGGTGCCCGGTGAAGCCGAACCGGTCCCGCAGCGGGGCCGGGAGCAGCCCGGAGCGGGTGGTCGCGCCCACCACGGTGAACGGCGGCAGCGCCAGCGGGATCGCGCTGGCGCCCGCGCCCTTGCCGACGACGACGTCGACGCGGAAGTCCTCCATCGCGACGTACAGGAGCTCCTCCGCCGGGCGCGCGAGGCGATGGATCTCGTCGATGAAGAGCACCTCGCCCTCCTCGAGCGAGGAGAGGACGGCGGCCAGGTCGCCCGCGTGCTGGATCGCCGGACCGCTGGTGACGCGCAGCGACGTGCCCAGCTCGGCCGCGATGATCATCGCGAGCGTCGTCTTGCCGAGGCCGGGCGGGCCGGACAGCAGCACGTGGTCGGGCGAGGCGTCACGGGCCAGCGCGGCCTGGAGGACGAGGGAGAGCTGGTCGCGCACGACGCGCTGGCCGACGAACTCGCCGAGGTTCTTGGGCCGCAGCGCCGCCTCGGCCGCGCGCTCCACGTCGTCGGCCGAGGAGGTGACGAGCCGCTCGCCGCCGTACTCCGGCTCCAGCGGCTCAGCCACGTCGGCCGCCCAGCGAGCGCAGCGCCGCCCGCAACGTGGCGGCGACGTCCACGGGGCCGTCGTCGCCGGCGTCCGCGACGACGCGGTCGACCGTGTCCTGGGCGACCTTGGCGGCCCAGCCCAGACCCACGAGCGCCTCGACCACCTGGTCGCGCGCGGGGTCGCCCGGGGCGACGGGCGTCGCGTCGGGCACGACGCCGCCGGCGGCGGCGGAGGCCGGCGCGCCGAGCTTGCCGGACAGCTCGAGCACGAGGCGCTGGGCGCTCTTGGGCCCGACGCCGGGGATGCGGCGCAGCGCCGCGAGATCCTCGCTCGCGACGGCGCGGCGCAGGGCGTCGGGGGTGAGCACGGCGAGCATCGCGAGCGCGATCCGCGGGCCGACGCCGGAGACCGACTGCGCCGTCTCGAAGACCTCGCGCTCGTCCGCCTCGGCGAAGCCGAACACGGTCATCGAGTCCTCGCGGACGACGAGCGTGGTGTGCAGCTGGGCGCGCTCCCCCACCCGGAGCCCCGCCAGGGTGCCGGGGGTGGCGTGGACGAGGTACCCGACCCCGCCGACGTCGAGCACGGCCCGCTCGAGCGTCACGTGCGTGACCGTGCCGGTCAGGGAGGCGATCACCGTGGTCCTTCCGTCGAACTGGCCATCCGTCGAACACCCGTACGAGGCGTCACTGTAACAACCGGTGCCGACGCTCCCGGACGCGACACGGGGAGGCCGGCACCCCCGTCGTCAGCGGGCCGTCCGGGACGGGGCGCCACGGTGCGACCCGGTGCGCGCCGAGCGCTCCGCCGCGGCCCAGGCGCGCTGCGCCGGCGTGAGCTCGTTGCGCTCCCCGCCCTGCAGCGCGCCGGAGGGCCGCCACAGGTGGGTGACCGCGAGGGCGAGGGCGTCCGCGGCGTCCGCGGGCCGGGGCAGCTCGTCGAGCCCGAGGATGCGCGCGACCATCCGCTGGACCTGCTCCTTGCCCGCCCGGCCGGACCCGGTGACGGCGGCCTTCACCTCGCTGGGGGTGTGCATCGCGACGGGCACCCCGCGCTTCGCGGCGGCGACCATCGCCAGGCCGGCGACCTGCGCCGTACCCATCACGGTGCTGAGGTTGTTCTGCGCGAACACGCGCTCCACGGCCACGACGTCGGGCACGGTGCGCTCGAGCCACTCGTCGAGCCCCTCGGCGATGCGCAACAGGCGCAGGTCCACGCTCAGCTCGGGCTCGCTGCGCACGACCCCGACGTCGACCATCCGGGCCCTGCGTCCCGGCAACGAGTCGACGACGCCGACCCCGCACCGGGTCAGCCCCGGATCCACCCCCAGCACTCGCACGCGGTCACCATCTCACGCACCGCGGACACCCCCACGCAGGCGCGACCACGGTCCCGCACTCCACACATCACCCTGCCTCTCCCCCACCACGAGGAACGAACCGTGGCGCCGGAGCGGCGGCCAGGCACGAACGCGCGGGGACCGGGCGGGGAATGCCGCGAGGCTGGCCGGGCCTGGCGGGAGGCCGCGAGGAACGAGCGGCCGGATGGCGCGCCTCGCGGCATTCCCCGCCCGGCCCCCGCGCCCCAGCCGAGAGCCCGCGGTCAGCAGCGGGAGAAGAGGATCAGTCCTCGTCCAGCGCCGCCATGACCTCGTCCGAGGCGTCGAAGTTGGCGTACACGTTCTGGACGTCGTCGCTGTCCTCCAGCGCGTCGATGAGGCGCATGATCTTGCGCGCGCCCTCGACGTCGACCTCGACCTCCATGGACGGGTGCCAGATGGAGTCGGCGGAGTCGTACTCGATGCCCGCCTCCTGGATGGCGGTGCGCACGGCGACGAGGTCGGTGGCCTCGGAGAGGACCTCGATGACCTCGCCCTCGTCGCTGACCTCCTCGGCACCGGCGTCGAGGGCGGCGAGCATGACGTCGTCCTCGGTGACGCCGTCGGCCTTGGGCACGACGACGAGGCCCTTGCGGGAGAACAGGTAGGACACGGAGCCCGGGTCCGCCAGGTTGCCGCCGTTGCGGCTGAACGCGAGGCGGACCTCGGAGGCGGCGCGGTTCTTGTTGTCCGTGAGGCACTCGACGAGGACGGCGATGCCGTTGGCGCCGTAGCCCTCGTACATGATCGTCTGGTAGTCGACGGCGTCGGCGCCCTCGCCGGAGCCGCGCTTGAGGGCGCGCTCGATGTTGTCGTTGGGGACCGACGACTTCTTCGCCTTCTGGATGGCGTCGAACAGGGTCGGGTTGCCGGCGGGGTCACCGCCACCGGTGCGCGCGGCGACCTCGATGTTCTTGATCAGCTTTGCGAAGAGCTTGCCACGCTTGGCGTCGATCGCCGCCTTCTTGTGCTTGGTCGTGGCCCACTTGGAGTGACCTGACATGCGCTCCCTAACTCCTTCGCGATGCTTGGACGATCCGGACGAACAGCCCGTGCACGCGCGCGTCCCCCGTGATCTCCGGGTGGAACGCGGTGGCGAGCAGCCGTCCCTGACGTGCTGCGACGATCTTACCGGCGGCGGGCCCCACCGTGGAGCCGTCCGCCCAGCGGTCCGGGATCCGGGCCAGGACCTCGACCTGCGGGCCGGCCTCCTCGACCCACGGCGCGCGGATGAACGCGGTGCGCACGGGGCGCCCGCCCGGGGCGTCCGAGACGCCCGCCACCTGCAGGTCCGCCTCGAACGAGTCGACCTGGCGGCCGAAGGCGTTGCGCCGCACGACCACGTCCATGCCGCCGAGCGTGCGCTGGTCGGCCGTGCCGCCCTCGATCCGGTCCGCGAGCAGGATCATGCCGGCGCAGGAGCCGAACACGGGCAGCCCCTGCCCGATGAGGCCGCGCAGGGGGTCGGCGAGCTCGAAGAGGCGCAGCAGCTTGTCGATGGTGGTCGACTCGCCGCCGGGCAGCACCAGCCCGTCGACGGCGTCCAGCTCGGCCGGGCGGCGGACGCTCACCGCGCGGGCACCCGCCTGCTCGAGGGCGGCGGCGTGCTCGCGCACGTCGCCCTGCAGGGCGAGGACGCCGATCGTCGTGGTCACCGGGGCAGTGTAGAGGCGCCGGCGGCGACGTCCCCGCCCCGGCCGTCAGGCGCAGGTGCCGATCAGGCCGAGGGCGATGGAGTACGTGCGTGCGCTCGACGCCACCGACGTCCACGTGACGCTCGGGAAGACCCGCTCGGCGCGCACCCGCGCCGTGGCGTTGGTGGCCACGCCGGTCACCTGGTAGGTCGTCGTGCCGGCCGGCACCTGCACGGTGGTGGGGGTGGCCGCCGGCCCGAAGGTGAACTGGTACCGGGTCGCGCTCGTGACCGCGGTCCAGTTGAAGGTCACGGAGACGAGGCCGAGGGCGCCGCAGCTCAGCGTCGGCGCCGGGACGGTCGCCGCGCCCACCGCGCCGCTCACGATGGTGCCCGTGTCCGTCCACGAGGTGCCGGGCATGCTCGCCGCGAGCGCCACCGACATCGTGCCCGACAGGCCCTGGGTGGTGCTCGGCGCGGTGGCCGCCACGGCCACGGCCAGGCACAGCGTCGCGGTCCCGCGCACCGGGATGGTCGTCGTCCCGCCGGTGCCGGCGCTGCAGCCGGTCCCCGTGTCCGTCGCGCCGAACGACGCGCTCACGCCGAACGCCGTCGTCAGCGAGCCGGTCCGCCCGGGCGTCGCGGTCACGCTGATCGGGCGCGACCCGGCGTTGCGGACCGTGACCACCTCCGAGGCCCCCGAGCCCGGGACCGCGGCGGTGAGCGTCAGCGCCGACAGCGTCACCGTGCCCCCGCGCCCCACCAGCCCGGTCCCCACGCCCGGCGCCTGGACGTCGAGCGTGCCCGCCGTGACGCGCGTCGTCGGGGCCGTCGCCGTGCCCGACGCCTGCCACCACGCCCAGGCGATCCCGGCGCTCGCGAAAACGCAGCCGAGGGCCACCACGACGAGCGCCGCGACCCCGCGCACGCCCCTGCGCCGCCCCTCGCGGTCAGCCACGGCGGCCTCCCCGGCGCGCCGCGAGCGTCCGCAGCAGGGCACCCAGGAGCACGGCGCCCGCCGCGGCGAGCAGCGCCGCGGCCGGCGCCCTTCCGGTGCGCGGCAGCGCCCCGTCCCCCCGGACCTCGTCCCGCTCGCCCCCCGGCGCGCCGTCGGCCCCGCCGGGCCCGTCCCCGTCGTCCGCCCCGTCCGCGCCACCGCCGCCGTCCCCGGTCCCGGTCCCCCCGAGGGTGACGACGACGTCGAGCGGCACCGTCCCGCCCTGGGTCTCGTCCCCGGCGGCGGGGTCGAGCGTCACCTCCAGCGCGACGGGCAGCACCTCGGACTCGGCGAGGTCGACCGGCGCCCCGTCGGTGGCCCACCGGGAGCCCTCCGCACGCACGCGCACCCGCAGCGCGTCCGCCAGGGCCCGGCCCGCCGCGCCGTCCCCGGGACCCAGGGCGACGACGACGTCCCCCTGCGCGGCACCGGGTCCGTCGTTGCGGACCAGCACCACCGAGCGCCGAGTCTCCCCCGGCACCCACCGCGCGGTGTCGAACAGCGGCGCGTCGAGGTCTCGGCTCCACCGGTCGCCGTCGAGGCTCAGCGCGACCCCGCCCGGCGGGTCGTCGCCGGCGGCCCTGGCACCCTCGGCGGGCAGGGCGGCGGCGGCGAGCGCCAGGCCGACCGCGCACGCGCCGGCCATCGCTCCCGGGCGGCGCGGGGAACCGGCGCCGGCGGGCCGCGGCGCGATCATCGACGGTCACCGGGCCCTGCGCCGCCCGGGCCGAAGAGCGCGTCGTGCAGCGGCGGCCGCTCCGCGGGCACGGCCGGCGTCGGACCACCGGCCCCGTCGTCGCGGGCCCGCCGCGCGGCGGCGCGACGCGTGCGCACCTCCCCCGCGACGAGCCAGCCCGCGTAGACCAGGAGCGCCAGCGCCGCGACCGTGGTGAGCTGCTCGCGCTGCTGCGGCGTCCCCAGGCCCATGAGGCGCCCGAGCTGCGGGACGGCGTACCAGAGCACGCCCCGCACCTGCACGGCCTGGACCGGCCGCGGGTCGGCCACCTCGTTCGCGTCGCCGCGGGTGACGAGCGTGCGCTCGCCGGAGGCGGTGGTGCCGAGCCCCACGACGCGGTGCGTCACGACCGTCGGGTCGCCGGAGCGCAGCTGGTAGGTCACCACCTGTCCCGTGGTGATCTCGTCGGCGTCCACGGGCCGCACCACGACGAGCGTGCCGACGTCGAGCCCCGGGCGCATCGACCCCGTGGCGACGCCGTACGGGGTGGCGCCGGCCAGCCTGGGGATCACGACGACGAGCAGCAGGGCGCCCCCGGCAGCCAGCAGGACGACCCCGGCGAGCGCCCGGCCGAGGACGCGCCGCACACCGGTGCCCGGTCGCGCGGGTGCCGCGTCCACGCGCTCAGGGCGCGGGGACGACGTGTGCCTGCGTGACCTGGACCGTGACGTCCTCGAGCGCGGCCGTCAGCGCCTGCGTGTCGTTGCCCGCGGCGGTGTCGAACGCCGCCTCGAGCGAGACGACGAGCGGGGACGAGGCGCTCACCGGCACCGGGTCGGTGAGCGGCAGCGTCAGGGTGTCGCCGCCGAGGGTGGCCGAGGTGAGGCTCAGGTCCAGCGCCTCGGTGAGCGCGTTGTCCGCGCCCCAGGTCGGCGAGGAGACCGTGATCTCCCCCAGGGCCAGGTGGTCCCCGGTGCCCCCGACGGTCAGCGAGCAGGTCGTCGTGACGGTGTCGCCGGGGACGATGCCGTCGGTCACGGCCCCGCCCCCGTCGAGGGTCCACTCCCCGCAGGCCCCGTCGGTCATGGTGAGGGTGCCCGCGGACACGTCGGTGCCCGTGGCCGTCCCCTCGGCGGTCCAGTACGCGATCGTCTGGGCCCCGCCGACCAGCAGGACGGCGGCACCCCCCACGGCGATCGCTGCCTTCGTCAGTCGGTTCACGTCGACGCCCCCCGTCGGTCCGTTGCCGCCCGCACCTCGCTGTGCGTGACCTGGCTCACCTCGACCGTAACGAACGGATGCTCGGGGCGCGCGTCGTGTCCCGTCGCGGGAGGCCGGCGGTGGCGGCGGGCGACGTCAGGGCGCGAGCTCGTCCGGGTCCGACGGCTCGTCGTCGTGCTGCGTGCCGAGGTGGCGCACGGTGCCGTCCCAGCCGGCGGCCAGCGCGTCGACGACGTCCGGCAGCGCGGTCGGGAAGACCTCGCGCGTCTCGGCGCGCAGCTCCGCGGTGGTCAGCCAGCGCATCTCGTCGAGCACGTCACGCTCCTCGGGGGTCCACCCGTCGGCGGTGGGCTCGTGGCCGCCGGCGACGCGCGCGAGGAAGAAGACCTCCTGCTGGCGGCACGTCTCCGCGAAGAAGTGGAAGTACGCGTCGCGGGTCAGCACGGGGCCCACGAGGTCGCCCGGCGCGAGGGCGAGGCCCGCCTCCTCACGCAGCTCGCGCAGGGCGGCGTCGACCTCGCTCTCGCCCTCGTCGATGCCGCCGCCGACGGTGAACCACCAGGAGCGTTCCGGCTGGTCGGCGTCGTGCCCACGCACCAGGAGGACCCGGTCCACGTGGTCGAGCACGATGACGCGCGCGGCGCGGCGCTGCCGCAGGCCGTCCGGTCCGACCGCCCAGTCGTCCCCGAGGGCGGGCGTCACCAGCCCCGCTCCGCCGGGCGCACCGACGCCCGCTCGGCGTCGACGGTGATGCCGTCGTTCACGGCTGACGGGGAGCGCGCATCCATGGTGCCCATGGTAGCCACGGGACCAGGGCGGCCCCGGTCACCGGCGGGGCTTGACCCGCTTCGTCGGGAGGGCGGCGAGCGGGTCCTCCGGCCACGGATGGCGGGGATAGCGGCCTCGCAGGTCGGCTCGGACCCCGGGATAGCCCTGGCGCCAGAAGGACGCGAGATCGCTCGTGATCGCGACCGGTCGTCCCGCGGGCGACAGCAGGTGCAGGACGACCGGGACACGGCCGTCCGCGACGGCCGGGGCCGCGGTCCAGCCGAAGACCTCCTGCAGCTTCACGGCGAGGACCGGCGGCTCGACACCGTCGTACGCGAGCCGGATCGCGGAGCCCGACGGGACCTGGAGCCGTTCCGGTGCCAGCTCGTCGAACCGGGCCGCGGCCGGCCACGGCAGGAGTCGTCGGAGCGCCGAGGCGACGTCGATGCCGGCCAGATCGCGCGAGCCGCGCACCGCGGCGAGCTCCGTGCCCAACCAGGCGTCAAGATCGGCCAGCAGCGCCTCGTCGTCGACCGCGGGCCACGGGGCTCCGAGGTGCGCGTGGCAGAACGCGAGCCGCTCGCGCAGGGCGCGTGCGGCCTCCGACCAGCGCAGCACGGACAGACCGCTGCGCCGGATGCCGTCGCGGACGGCCGCCTGGACGAGGAGCCGGTCGGGGTTCGCCAGCGGGACGTCGCCCAGCACGATCGCGCCGAGCGCCTCGACGCGCCGTGTCACGATCCGGCCGTCGTCCCAGCGGATCTGGTCGGTGGTCGACACGAGGTCGCCCGCGACGTCCCGCGCGGTCGTCTCGTCGATCGGCGCCGCGGCACGGATCCTGGCGTCGGCGCGACCGGGTGCCCGGTCGGCGACCGCGATCGCCAGCCAGGGCGCGTTCCGCAGCGGCGACCGCGGATCCAGCGCGGCACCCGTGCCACCCGACATCTGGTACGTCGCCGAACCCGTCCCCCGGGCCCGCGCGATCCGGTCCGGGTACGCCAGACCCGCCACGATCCCCACCGCAAGATCGTCCGGTACCCCGTGCTCCCCGGGGCCGGCCCGGCCGGCCCGGCCGGCCCGCCCGCCCGACGGGTCGCCGTGCGTCGTGCCGCGGCCGAGGCGCCTCGTCTCCTCTCGCCAGCGGGACGTCGCGCCGCGGTCGTCCCCCCGACGAAGGGCCCGCCAGCGGGCCGGCAGGTCGTCGCCGACGGTGCGGACCGAGTCGTCCGAGAGCATCGCGACGATCTCGCGTGCCCGGTCGGCGCCGACCCGCGGGGACCCGTCCAGCAACGCGCGGGCCAGGCGGGGGTGCGCCCCGATCGCCCTCATCCGCCGGCCCCGCTCGGTGATCCGGCCGTCGTCGTCCAGGGCGTCGATGCGGCGCAGCAGCTCGGTGGCCGCCGTCATCGCCGGGGCCGGCGGCGCCTCGAGCAGGGTCAGCCCCGCGCCCGCGGGCGCGCCCCAGGCCGCGAGGTCGAGGGCGAAGGCCGCCAGGTCGGCGACCGCGATCTCCGGCGCCGCGTGCTCGTCCAGACGCGCGTGGTCGGTGGCGGACCAGCACCGATAGACGCGGCCCGGCGCCTCCCGCCCGGCACGACCCGCGCGCTGGTCGGCCGACGACCTCGAGACCCGGCAGGTGACCAACGTCCCGAGACCACGGGACTGGTCGGTCCGCGGCTCCCGGGCAAGGCCCGCGTCGACCACGACCCTCACCCCGGGCACCGTCAGCGAGCTCTCCGCGACCGAGGTCGTCACCACGACCCGACGCACGGCGGACGGCGCCAGCGCGCGCTCCTGCTCGGCCTTCGACTGGCGACCGAACAACGGCAGGACGTTCAGACCGGCCAACCGGCGAGTCACACCGCCGATCTCGGCCTCCCCCGGCACGAACACGAGGATGTCGCCGTCGTTCTCCGTCAGTGCGCGCCGGACGACGGCCGCGACGTGGTCGAGCAGCCGCGGGTCGACGCGACCGCCGGGGAGCAGCGGCGTGGGCAACGGTGGCGGAGCCCACTCGGTCGCCACGTCGAACAGCGCGGCGGACGCCGTGATCACGGGTGCGGGGTCGTCCGCTCCGAGCGCGCGGCTCAGCCGGCGCGTGTCCGCCGTGGCCGAGGTCGCGACCACGGCCAGGTCCTCCCGCAGGTTCGCCCGGACGTCGACGAGGAGCGCGAGCAACAGGTCGGCGTCCAGGTGCCGCTCGTGGCACTCGTCGATCACGATCGCCGTGACACCCGGCAGCTCCGGGTCCTGCTGCAGCCGCCGCACGAGGAGCCCCGTCGTCACCACCTCGACGCTCAGGCCCGTGCCCCCGCTCCGCTCACCACGCATCGCGTAGCCGATGCGCCGCCCGAGCGGCTCGCCGACCAGCATCGCCAGCCGGGCCGCCGCCGCGCGGGTGGCCAGCCGGCGCGGTTCGGCGACGAGGACCGTGCCCCCGAGCGCGTCTCCCAGCGCGAGCGGCAGCAACGAGGTCTTCCCCGACCCCGGCGGCGCGACCAGCACCGCCGTACCGCGCGACCGCACCGCGTCGACCGTGGCAGGCAGGACTGCCCGGACGGGCAGGTCCGCACCCGGCACCGAAGGTTCAGGGAGCAGCACGCCCCGACCCTAGTCGACCGTGACGAAGGGCCCCGCGGACGCGACGTCCGCGGGGCCCCTCCGTCCGTGGACCGGGTGCTACCAGCCGCGCTCGGCCAGGCGCACGGGTGCCGGCTCGGCCTCGACGTTGATGCCCACCATCGCCTCGCCCAGCCCGCGGGAGACCTTGGCCAGGACGTCGGGGTCGTCGTGGAACGTGGTGGCCTGGACGATCGCCTTGGCGCGCGCGACCGGGTCGCCGGACTTGAAGATGCCGGAGCCGACGAACACGCCCTCGGCGCCGAGCTGCATCATCATCGCGGCGTCCGCCGGGGTGGCGATGCCGCCCGCGGTGAAGAGCACGACCGGCAGCCTGCCGGCCCGCGCCACCTCGGCGACGAGCTCGTACGGCGCCTGCAGCTCCTTGGCCGCGACGAACAGCTCGTCCTCGGGCAGGGAGGTGAGGCGGCGGATCTCGCCGCGGATCTGGCGCATGTGCGTGGTCGCGTTGGAGACGTCGCCGGTGCCGGCCTCGCCCTTGGAGCGGATCATCGCCGCGCCCTCGGTGATGCGGCGCAGGGCCTCGCCGAGGTTGGTCGCGCCGCACACGAACGGCACGGTGAAGCGCCACTTGTCGATGTGGTTGGCGTAGTCGGCGGGGGTGAGCACCTCCGACTCGTCGATGTAGTCGACGCCCAGCGCCTGCAGCACCTGGGCCTCGACGAAGTGCCCGATGCGGGCCTTCGCCATCACCGGGATGGAGACGGCGTCGATGATGCCGTCGATCATGTCGGGGTCGCTCATGCGCGCGACGCCGCCCTGGGCACGGATGTCGGCGGGCACCCGCTCGAGGGCCATGACGGCGACCGCGCCGGCGTCCTCGGCGATCTTCGCCTGCTCGGGGGTGACGACGTCCATGATGACGCCGCCCTTGAGCATCTCGGCCATGCCGCGCTTGACGCGGGCGGTGCCCACCTCGCCCGCGGGGATCTGGCCGTTGCCGGTGGTCTCGCTCAACTCGCGCCTCGCTCGTGTCGCAGGGAGCGGCGTGACCGCTGTCACGCCCCTCCCATCCTATGGCGCGGATCAGCCCCCGGTGAGCCCCTCCGGCATCTGGTCGTCCAGCTCGACGGTGCGCGGCAGCGCCGCGTGCCCGCTGAGGCGCAGCAGCCGCACGTACCAGGTGCGGCGTGCCCGGCGCGCCTGGGCGACGGCCTCGTTGTGGAACCGCCGCGCCAGCTGGGCCCGGTACCAGGCGGCCGCGAGCTGACCCACGAGCTCGTCGCCGGCGGCGGTGCTGCGCAGCTCCCCGAGCGACTCGTCGTCGCCCAGCGCCGAGCGGAGCGTGGACGACAGCTCGCTCTCGGCGCGCTCGCGCCCCGGGGCCAGGCCGTCCAGCGCGAGCTCCGCACCGGCCGGGACCGGCGGGGCCGGGTCCTCCACGGCGGCGAACGCGGCGTCCGCCACGAGCACGGCCCCCGCGGGGTCGAGCAGGCCCGAGGACGCCAGGTCGACGGCGGCGCCCGCCCGGCGGGCGAGCTGCGCCTGCAGGGCGATCCGGGACGCGACGACCTTGCGGTGCAGCCGGTCGAGGCGCGACGCGGAGATCCACGCCAGCCACACGACCACCGCGGCGACCACGACGACGACGAGCGCGAGCTCGGACCAGCTCATGCGCCTTCACCGCCCGCGGCGCGGCGCGTGCGGAGCCAGCCGACGGCGCTCTCGGAGCGCGACGGCGCGACCGGCGAGCCGAGGGCCTCGCCCGCGGCGACCGCCATCTCGTAGACGGCCAGGACCTGCGCGGTCACCGCAGACCAGTCGAACCGGCGCACGAACGCCGTCGCCCGGTCGCGCCGGACGGCGGTGTCCTGCGGGTCGTCGAGCGCCTCGAGGATCGCGCGCGCCAGGTCGTCCGGCTCGCCCGTGCGGAAGAGGCGCCCCGCGGCGCCCTCGTCGAGCACCCGGCGGAAGGCGCCGAGGTCGCTCGCCACGACGGCGGTGCCGGCGCTCATCGCCTCGACGAGCACGATGCCGAAGCTCTCGCCGCCGGTCTGGGGGGCGATGTAGAGGTCGGCCGACGCGAGCAGGGACGCCTTGTCCTCGTCGCTGACGCCCCCGAGGAACTCGAACGAGCCCGCGAGCGGCCCGAGCGCGTCGATCGCGGCGTCCCGGCCCACGTCGCCCTTGCCGGCGACGAGGAACCGCGCGCCGGGGGTCCGCTCCAGCACCTTCGGCGCGGCCCCCGCGAGCACCTCGAGCCCCTTGCGCGGCTCGTCGAGGCGCCCCAGGAAGGCGATCGTGGGCGCCGCGGGCGTGCCGCGCCAGCGCTCGTCGGTCGACGCCGCCGCGAACGTGTCGACGTACACCCCGTTCGGGATGACGACGGCGTCCCCGCCGACGTGGTCGACCAGCGTGCGGCGGGCGTCCTCCGACACCGCGATGCGGGCGGCGATCTTCTCCAGCGACTGCCGCAGCAGCGGGTACGCGACCTGCAGGGCGCGGGACCGCTCCTGGGAGGTGTGGAACGTGGCCACGACCGGCCCCTCGGCCACCCACAGCGCCAGCATGGACAGGCTGGGCACCATCGGCTCGTGCAGGTGCACGACGTCGAAGCGGCCCGCCTCGAGCCAGCGGCGCACGCGGGCGGCGGTCCGCGGCCCGAACGTGAGCCGGGCGACGGAGCCGTTGTAGCGCACCGGGATCGCGCGGCCCGCGGGGGTCACGACGTCCGGCACCGGGGTCTCGTCGTCCGCCGGGGCGAGCACGGACACCTCGTGCCCGTCGCGCTGCAGCGCCTGCGCGAGGTCGCGCACGTGGAACTGCACGCCGCCGGGGGCGTCGAACGAGTAGGGGCACACGATCCCGACGCGCAGCGGGCGCGGCGGCGCCGCGGCGTCGAAGGCTGCGGGGGCGCTCATCCCTCGCCCGCCTCGGCCTTGGTGCGCGCGTACCGGTCCGCGTCGAGGTCGTCGACGAAGACGCGCTGCAGCATGTGCCAGTCCTCGGTGGACTCCTGCAGGGTGCGCGAGACCGCGTCCACCCAGCCCTGCGTCATCACCGCGACCCGCTCCTGGCGTCGCAGGCCCGAGCCGTCGGGCACCGCGACGGGCGGGTAGAAGCGGATGACGATGCCCCAGGCGGTGCCGGCGGCGCGCCGCCGCTCCCCCGTGAGGCGCTCGTACGTGATCCCGACGGGCACGAGCGGCACCTTCGCGGCGATCGCCAGCGCCGCCGGGCCGGCCGCCACGCGCGCCCGGTGGCCGCACAGGTCCACCTCGACGCCGGTGGCGGTGAGGTCGCGGTCGGCCAGCAGCGGCACGATGCAGCCGCCCTTCGTGGCGCCGCGCACGAGGTTGCGGAACACGTCGTGGTCGCCGAGCGGCAGCACGTCGATGCCGATGGAGCGGCGGAACTCGACGAACTCGACGAACAGCTCCTCGGGCTTGAGCCGCTCCGCGACCGTGAGCACCGGGGCGATGTGCGGCGTCGCCCACGCGCCGGCGAGGTCCCAGTTGCCCAGGTGCGCCAGCGCGAGCGAGACGGCCTGGCCGTCCCCGACCGGGCCCGCGACGTGCTCGAGGCCCTCGACGCGCACGCGGGCGGCGACCTGCTCGGACGTGGCGCCCTGCAGCGTGAACGCCTCGCGGAAGTAGCGCATGTACGAGCGCATGCCCGCGCGGGTGAGGCGGCGCAGCTCCGGCCCGTCGAGGTCCGGCCGCACCCGCGCGTAGTTCGCCTCGAGGCGTCGCACCCCCTCGGTGCGGCGCAGCCAGGTGAGGTCCGCGACGGCGGTGAACGCCGCCCGCAGCACCGGCTCGGGCACCTTCGGCGCGTGGCGCCAGGCGAACGTGTACAGGCGGGCGACGTCGATCCGCATCAGGCCTCCGGGTTCGGGTCGGTTCGGTGGTCCGCGGACGGCGGCCCGGCGTCGCGGGCCGCACCCGCCAGCTGCCTCCGCACGGTGGCCATGCGCTGCACGACCGTGACGAGGCTCGCGACGGCGAGCAGGGTGAGGGCGACCTCGGCGACGACCACGGGCAGCCCGACCTGGGTGAAGCCGACGGCGACGAGGGCCACCACCAGCCGGTCGGTGCGCTCCGCGATCCCGACGGCGGCCGTGGCGCCGACGCTCTCCGCGCGGGCCCGGGCGTAGGGCACCACGGAGCCGAGCACCAGGCACGCGAGCGCGGCCGCCAGGCCCCAGGTCGCGTACGGCAGGTCGGGGTGCAGCACGAACCACAGCGTGATGCCGGCGAAGACCGCGCCGTCGGACACACGGTCGAGCGTGGAGTCGAGGAACGCGCCCCACGGGCCCGACCGCCCCGACAGCCGCGCCATCACGCCGTCCATCGAGTCCGCGAGGGCGAACAGGCCGATGAGGACGCCGCCGAGCAGCACGTTCCCGGTCGGCAGCAGCGTGAGCGCCAGCACGCACACGACCACGGTCCCCGTGATCGTCACCGCGTCCGGGGAGACGCCCAGGCGCAGCAGCAGGCGCGCGGGCGGGGTGAACAGGCGCTGTATCGTCGCCCGCAGGCCTCCGAGCATCAGCGCGCCCCGTCGGGCTCGGCGCCGTGCCCGGCGGCCGGCTCGGCGGGCCACGCGGCCGCGAGCCGGGCCCGGGTGTCCGCCAGCAGCTCGGGCAGCGCCTTGGTCTGCCCGACGACGGGCAGGAAGTTGGCGTCGCCGAGCCAGCGCGGCACGACGTGCTGGTGCAGGTGCGCCGCGATGCCGGCGCCCGCCACCTCGCCCTGGTTCATGCCGATGTTGAAGCCCGCCGGCGCGTACACCGCGCCGAGCGTGCGCACCGCCGCCTTCGTCATCGCCGCGAGCTCGACCGTCTCGGGGTCGGTGAGGTCCACGTAGTCCGATACGTGCCGGTACGGCAGGACCATGAGATGGCCCGAGTTGTACGGGTACAGGTTGAGCACCGCGTAGCACTCCGCCCCGCGGGCGACGACGAGGCCGGCCTCGTCGTCGCCCGTCGGGATGCGGCAGAACGGGCACTGCGCCACCGAGCCGTCGGCCGGCTTGTCCTGGCCGCCGATGTAGACCATGCGGTGCGGCGTCCACAGCCGCTGCATGCCGTCCTCGGGCGGCCCGAAGCCGCTCGCCGGCTCCACCGTCGTGCCGTCCGCGCCCTGGTCCGCTGCGCCTCCCATGCCGGGGCCCGCTCAGACCTGGGCGCGGTCGCGGACCGCGGCCACGATGCGCTCGATCGCGTCGGCCACCGGCACCCCGTTCTCCTGCGTGCCGTCACGGAAGCGGAACGACACGGCGCCGGCCTCGACGTCCTCGCCGCCCGCGATGAGCACGAACGGCACCTTCTCCTTGGACGCGTTGCGGATCTTCTTGCCGAAGCGGTCGTCGGACAGGTCGACCTGGGCGCGGATGCCGCGGGCCTTGAGCTGCGCGACGACGTCCTTGAGGTAGTCGTCGAACGCCTCCGCGACCGGCACCGCGAGCACCTGGACGGGCGCGAGCCATGCCGGGAACGCCCCGGCGTAGTGCTCGATGAGCACGCCCATGAACCGCTCGATCGACCCGAACTTGGCGGAGTGGATCATCACCGGCTGCTGCTTGGTTCCGTCGGGGCCCGTGTACTCCAGGCCGAACCGCGCGGGCTGGTTGAAGTCGTACTGCACGGTGCCCATCTGCCAGGTGCGGCCGATGGCGTCCTTGGTCTGCACCGAGATCTTGGGGCCGTAGAACGCGGCGCCGCCCGGGTCCGGGACCAGCTCGAGGCCGGTCTCGCGACCCACCTCCTCGAGGACCTTGGTGGCGGTCGCCCAGTCCTCGTCCGACCCGACGAACTTGTCCGGCTTGGAGTCGTCGCGGGTGGACAGCTCCAGGTAGAAGTCCGTGAGCCCGAAGTCGGTGAGCACGCTCATCATGAAGTTCAGCAGGTGCTTGACCTCGCCGGGCGCCTGCTCCGGGGTGACGTACGAGTGCGAGTCGTCCTGCGTCAGGCCGCGCACGCGGGTCAGGCCCTGCACCACGCCCGACTTCTCGTACCGGTACACCGTGCCGAACTCGAAGAGCCGCAGCGGCAGCTCGCGGTACGACCGGCCGCGCGAGGAGAAGATCAGGTTGTGCATCGGGCAGTTCATGGCCTTGAGGCGGTACTTCGAGCCCTCGAGGTCCATCTCGGGGAACATCGTGTCCGCGTAGTACGGCAGGTGCCCCGAGGTGTGGAACAGGCCGTCCTTGGTGACGTGCGGCGTCCCGACGTACTCGAAGCCCTCCTCGATGTGGCGACGGCGGACGTAGTCCTCCATCTCCCGCTTGATGACGCCACCCTTGGGGTGGAACAGCGGCAGGCCGGAGCCGACCTCGTCGTGGAAGGAGAACAGGTCCAGCTCCGCGCCGAGCTTGCGGTGGTCGCGGCGCTCGGCCTCGGCCAGGCGCTCGAGGTACGCCTTGAGCTCGTCCTTGCTGGGCCAGGCCGTGCCGTAGACGCGCTGCAGCATCGGGTTCTTCTCGCTGCCGCGCCAGTAGGCCGCGGCGTTGCGCATGAGCTGCACCCCGTTGCCGATCAGCCTGGTGCTGGGCAGGTGCGGCCCGCGGCACAGGTCCTTCCAGACCACGGTCTCGCTCTCGCGCCCGGCGCCGCGGACGTTGTCGTAGATCGTCAGCTCGCCGCCGCCGACCTCCACCGAGGACCCGTCCTCGTCGGACGAGCCGCCCTTGAGCCCGATGAGCTCCAGCTTGTACGGCTCGCCGGCCAGCTCGGCGCGCGCCTCGTCCTCCGTGACCACGCGGCGACGGAAGGTCTGGCCCTCCCGGATGATGCGCGCCATCGCCTTGTCGAGGGCCTTGAGGTCCTCGGGCGTGAACGGCGTCTCGACGTCGAAGTCGTAGTAGAAGCCGTCGGTCACGGGCGGGCCGATGCCGAGCTTGGCGTCGGGGTTGACCTGCTGGACCGCCTGGGCCAGGACGTGCGCGGCGCTGTGGCGCAGCACGGCGAGGCCGTCGGGCGAGCCGATGGTGACCGGCTCGACGACGGTGCCGGGCGCGAGCTCGCGCGACAGGTCGAGCAGCTCGCCGTCGACGCGCATCACGACGACGTCGCGGCGGTCCGAGAAGAGCTCCGTGCCCGTCGTCGGCGTCTGCACCGTCACCGTCTGCTGCGCGTCGTCGTTCGTGCCGGCAGGGTTCGGTGGCATCGGCGAGGCGACGTCGGACACGGGGGCTCCTTGCGGTTCGGTGACCGTCGCGCGGTGGCTTGCGGCGGTCGGACGGCGGCCGGCCGGCGCGGGGACGCGCTGGCACGGCCGAGGGGCGCCACCCTGGGCGGCGCCCCTCGATCGTACTCATCCGGGCCGGTCGCGACGACGAGGCGCTCCGCCCGTGGGTGGTGTCTCGTCGCCCGCGGGCCAGGGTCCGGCGGCGCTCAGTTGCGCTTCTTGGCCTCCTCGGCGGCCTTGTCCACGTAGCCGTCCACGGTGTCCGGCGTCCGCTTCTTGACCTCGTCGGCGGCCTTGTCGATGTTCTCGTCGGTCGCGAGGTCCTTGACGGCGTCCTTCGCCTTGTCGAACAGGCCACCCAGGCCCGAGCTCTCACCCATGTGCATCCCCCTCGGTCGGCGGCCGGTCACCGACCCGTCGTCGGCCCGGCCCCGACAAGGGCACCACGGCGCGCCCGCGCGCGCGAGCGGAACCCTCCACGCTCGCGCGCCGAGCGCCGCCGGTCCGCCCGAGCAATCTTGTGAAGCATTTCACAAGATCCGTTGATGCAGGTCAGGCGCTGTGGTCATACCATAGAGACAGCGCCGGACCCGGCGCAGTCCAGACCGGCCGCGAACCGCGCGACCCGGCACCCGGAGGGGACCATGACCACCACCCGCACCACCCAGCGACCGGTTCGCATCGTCGGCCTCGTCGCGCTGATCGCCGGCATCCTGATGATCGGTGCCGGCGCCGCCACGTGGGCCACCGTGAGCAGCCAGCTCGCCGCCCAGGACATCACCGTCTCGGAGGACGCCGCGTTCCTCGGCGGCGCCACGGTGGACGGGCCCCTCACCGCGTACGCGCAGGCGCAGGTCATCGACAAGCACGCGCTCGAGGCCACCGGCGGCCAGACGTACGCGCAGCTCGGCCAGGACGACCCGCTGCGCGCCACCGCGATGAACGCGTCGTTCCTGCGGGCCTCGCTCTTCACCTCGGTCGTCGCCTACGGCGTGAGCGCCCTGGTGATGGGCCTCGGCGTCCTCTTCGGCCTCATGGGCTGGTCGCTGCGCCGCCTCGCCGCCGAGCCGGCCGTCGCGAAGGCGACCGTCCCCGCCGCCGTCCCGGCCACCCCGGCCCGCGGCCGCCTCAACCCGGCGGTCTGACCGCCCCAGCACCTCGCCGAACAGGCGGTTGCGCACCTTCTGAGCTCTCAGAAGGTGCGCAACCGCCTGCTCGGCAATGGGGCGCTGCGCCGTTGCGGTCGCCGGCACCGACCGGCACGCTGGGGGCGTGCCCACCGTCCCTCCCACGCCCGCCGGGCCGCCGTCGCGCGGCGCGGACTCCCCCGACTACCCCGCCGCCGCGCGGACCGCGCCCACGCTGGACGCCCTCGACGCCCACCTCGTCGAGTGCCGGGCCTGCCCGCGCCTCGTCGCGTGGCGCGAGGAGGTGGCCCGCGAGCGCCGCGCCGCCTTCCGCGACGAGACCTACTGGGGGCGCCCCGTGCCCGGCTTCGGCGACCCGGCGGCCGCGGTCGTCGTGGTGGGCCTCGCCCCCGCGGCGCACGGCGCCAACCGCACGGGCCGGATGTTCACCGGCGACCGCAGCGGCGACTTCCTCTTCGCGGCCATGCACCGCACCGGGTTCGCGAACCAGGCCACGTCCGTGTCCGCCGACGACGGCCTGGAGCTGACCGGCATCCGCGTGACGGCGCCCGTGCGGTGCGCGCCGCCGGCGAACAGGCCCACCCCCGAGGAGCGCCGCCGGTGCGCGCCCTACCTGGCCCGCGAGCTCGAGCTGGTGGGCGACGGCGTCCGGGTGGCCGTGGCGCTCGGCGCCATCGGGTGGCAGGCGCTCCTCACGACGCTGGCCGAGCAGGGGTGGCAGGTGCCGCGGCCCCGGCCGGCGTTCGCGCACGGTGCCGAGGTCACCCTCGTCCGGGGCGGCGCCGCACCGGGCTCCCGCGCGCTCACCGTGCTGGGGTGCTTCCACGTCTCGCAGCAGAACACCTTCACCGGCCGGCTCACCCCCGCGATGCTGGACGTCGTGCTGCGGCGCGCCCGCGCGCTCGCGGTCGCCTGAGCGGCCGGTAAGCCGTCGCCGCCGCCGACACGCCGCGGATAGGGTCGCCGGATGACCGTGACCATCCTCACCGGGCCGCCCGGCGCCGGGAAGACGACCGTCGCCGCGCTGCTCACGGCGGAGCTCGAGCGCCCCACCGTCAACCTCACGACCGACACGTTCTACCGGTCGATCGCGACCGGCTTCGTGCCGCCGTACCTCGCGGGCTCGCAGCGGCAGAACGAGACCGTGGCGGCGGCGATCGTCGGCGCCGTGAGCGCGTACGTGCGGGGCGGGTACGAAGTGGTGGTGGACGGCGTCGTCGGCCCCTGGTTCCTGCCGCCGTTCCGCGAGGCGGCCGCGCGCGAGGGCTGGGACCTCGCGTACGTCGTCCTGCGCCCTGCGCTGGACGTGGCGCTCGCCCGCGCGGGCGGCCGCGCCGACGCCGAGCTGCGCGACCCGGACGCCGTGCGCAGCATGCACGCCGCGTTCGGGGACCTGGCCGGGCTCGAGCCGCACGCCCGCGACACCGGCGCCGAGGAGCCCGCGGACACCGCCGCGGCCCTGCGGGCGGCGCTCGCCGACGGCGCGTTCCGGCTGCCGGTGCCCGCCGCCGCGCAGGTCGAGGACACCCGGGCGGACCCGCCGCTGCGGGCCGACGAGGCCGCCACCCTGCGGGGCTACCTCGACTACCACCGCGACACGCTGCGCCTGAAGACCGCCGGGCTCGATGACGCGCAGCTGAGCACGCCGCTGCCGCCGAGCACGATGACCCTGGGCGGGCTGCTCAAGCACCTCGCGTACGTCGAGCTGTACTGGTTCCGCGAGGTGTTCGAGGGCGTCTCCCGGCGGCCCCCGTTCGACGCCGTGGACTGGGACGCCGACCCCGACTGGGAGTGGCACAGCGCCGCCGACGACACCCCGCAGGAGCTGCGCGCGCTGTTCGACGGCGCCGTCGCGTCCGCCGACGGCGTGCTCGACGCCGCGCTGGCGACCGGCAGCCTCGACGCGACGTCGGTCGTCACGTCGCGCCGCCACGGCGAGGGCGCGTTCAGCCTCCGCTGGATCGTGGTGCACATGATCGAGGAGTACGCGCGGCACAACGGGCACGCCGACCTGCTGCGCGAGGCCGTCGACGGCACGACGGGCGAGTAGCCGCCGTCAGGCGGTCGCCGCGTCGGCGCCCGACGCCTCGCCCGACGCCGCGGCACGACGCTCGCGCCGGGGCTTGAGCAGGAAGTGCTCCGTCACGTACCCCACCACGACCGCGAGGAGCACGATCGGCGCCATCGCGGGTGCCGCCGGGCCCAGCAGCATGACGATCAGCACGGACGAGGAGACGGGGAACGGCAGCGTCGCCGCCGTGGCCGCCGCCATCCCGGCGGCGAGGCCGGGCACCGCGCCGTACCCGGGGAGCTCCGCGACCAGCACGCCCGTGGCCGCGCCGAGGAGGACGGCGGGGAAGATCGGGCCGCCGCGCAGCGTGCCGAGCGACACGGCGTAGGCGACGCCCTTGAACGCCAGCAGCGCGACCAGCGCGCCGGCGCCCCACGCGGCGGGGTCGGACGCCAGCGGCGCGAGCAGGTCCTGGCCCGACAGGGCGACGTCCATCGGCGACCGCCCGGTGACCAGGGCGTACCCCGAGGCGCAGGCGCCGACCACCAGCGCGCCCACCACGGCGGCCGCGAAGGGGTGCGCGGCGGCGGCCCGCGCCACGGCGCCGCCGAGGCGGTGCACCAGCCGCACGACGATCGCGACGAGCACGGCCACCGGGATGGTCCACAGCACGTCGGCGAGGTCCGGCCGGGCCGGGCCGTCGATGCCGGGCAGGGTGAGCGGGGCGATCTCCAGGCCCGTCCAGACGCCCATGCCCGTGAACACGAGGGCCCCGACCCCGGACGTCAGGATGCTGGGCAGGACCACGCCCACGAGCCGCGCGCCCGACAGGCCGGCGATGGCCGACGCCTCGACCACGAAGACGGCGCCCACGATCGGGCTGCCGAAGATGGCCGACAGCGCCGCGGCGGACCCGGCGACGGCCAGGACCTGGCGGGTCGGGTCGTCGAGCCGCGCGTCCCACGGCCGCACGAGGATGAGGGCCAGCGCCGAGCCGATGGCCAGGAGCGGCCCCTCGGGTCCGAGGACGGCGCCCAGGGGCAGCCCGGCGAGCGCCGCGAGCAGCACGCCGGGGACGTAGGACGCGGGGACGATGCCCAGGCTCAGGCCGTCGACCGGGACGTGACCGCCGTGCCCCGGCAGGGAGCGGACGGCGAACCCGACGAGCAGGCCGGCGAGCGCCATCCACGGCAGCGGCCACCACCAGGGCGGCGAGTCGTACCCCAGCCCCTCCGGCAGGACCTCCCACACCTGGTGGGTGAGCTCGTGCAGGACGGCGAGGAACGCGAACGCCGCCAGCGAGACCGGGACGCCCACGCCCGCCGCGAACAGCAGCAGGCGGCCGAAGCCGCGCGGCGTGGGCAGAGAGCCCGAGGCCGACGCCGCACGGCCCGCCGTCGCGTCGGCCCCGGACATCCCGCTCACCCGAGGAGCTTGGCCTTGGCCGCGGCGAACTCCGCGTCCGAGAGCACGCCGGCGGCCTTGAGGTCGCCCAGCTTCTGCAGCTGCGCGATGAGGTCCTCCCGGGGCGCGGCCGGCGCCACCTGCGCGGCCTGCTGGGCCTGCAGCTGCGCCTGCTGCTGCTCGTACGCCTGCTGCTGGGCCGCCTGCTGCTGCTGGGCGTTGTACTGGTCCGCGGCGTAGCGCTGCTCGTCGCGGGCGGAGGCGCGCCGGTTCATCGCCCGGCTCGTCGCCTGCGCCGTGCCGGTGATGACGGCCGTGCGGGCCATGGTGCCGATGAGGCCGGGGCGGCCCATCCGTCGCATGGGGGGCATCTCAGTTCTCCTTCTCGATCTCGGCGGAGATGGCCTCGAGCGCCGCCGGGGGCACCTGGGTCCAGTCCAGGAGCCGACCACCGGCACCGCGCAGGGCCCCGGTGAGGCCGCGCGCCCAGGTGTGCTCGAAGACGAGCATGCCCACGGCCGCACCGGGCTCGAGGTCCTCCGCGATGTCGTCGACGTCCTCCGACCCGAGCAGCCCGGCCGGCTCGCCGACGATGCGGGCGAGCTCGTCGTCGCCGCCCTCGGTGGCCTCCAGCCACTCGATCGTGCCGTCCTGCGCCTTGCGGATCAGGAGCGCGTCGAGCACGTCGATCGTGCCGGCGTCGACGAGCCGGGCGAGCTCGGCGATGACCTCGCCCCTGAAGTCGGTCTGCGGGAACTCGATGAGCACGAGCTCCACGGGTCCGGTGGGTTGCATGTCCTGCCTCTCGGTCGATCCCTCGGAACGGACCGCGACCCGTCGCGAGGGCCCCCTCGACGGAGACCCGTGCGGCAGCGCTCGTCCTGGCGAAACTCTCCCATCGGGCGGGCACGCCCGCATGCCGAGGGGCGGGGGCCGCCGGGGTGAACCAGCAGGTCACCGGCGCCGCGACCGGGCCCGGTCGCGGCCCGGTCGCGGCGCGGTCGCGGCGCGGTCGGGGCCGGAGCCGTCACGCCGCGCCCCACGACCCCCGGACGGTGAGGCGGGGCAGCAGCGCCACGTGCCGCGGCGACGCGTGCGCGCCGGGCACCTCGCCGCCCTCGTCCCCCACGATCCGCGCGACGAGCAGGCGCAGCGCCTCGCGTCCGAGCTCGCGGCGCGGCGGCGTCACCGTGGTCAGCGGCACGACGGCCAGCTCGGCGTTCTCGTCGTCGTAGGCGACGACGGCGAGGTCCTCCGGGACCCGCAGGCCGCGGTCGAGCGCGGCCTCCACGAGGCGGGCGGCGTGGTCGTCGGTGTGCACGAGGACGGCGCGGGTGCCGGTCGCGCGGCACCGGTCCAGGAGCGCGCCGAGCTCGCGCCCCAGCGCGGCCGGGTCGCCCTCGCCCTTGGGCAGCGACAGGTCGGGGCCCGGCTCGACGCCGAGGCGGGCGACCGCCGTCGCGAACCCCTCGCGCACGTGCGGCGCGGTGGGCGTGCGGTCGTAGACCGCCAGCCCGACCCGGCGGTGCCCGAGCCGCGCCAGGTGCTCCACCGCGAGCACCGCGCCGTGCGCGTGGTCGGTACGCACCTGGTCGAGCTCGCTCAGCGCGGTGAGGCCGTCGACGCGCCGCTCGGCGACGACGACCGGGACCGGCACGGAGCGCAGCCACGCGGCCAGCTCCTCCGGGGCGCGGTCGCGGGTGGTGGGCGCCACGACGATCCCCTGGGCGCCGAGCCCGACGAGGCGGTCCACCTGGGCCGCCTCGACGTCGGGCCGGTAGTGCGAGACGCCGAGCACGAGCCGCACGTGCAGGCTCGGCGCCAGCCCCTCCATGCCGCGCACGAGCGGCGGGAAGTGCACCGTCGAGCTCGGCACCACCACCCCCACGAGCACCCGCGCGGCCTGCGGCGCCCGGGCGGAGCGCAGGGCCACGGCGCCGCCGTGCACCCGCGCGAGACGGCCGGCGCGGTCGAGCTCCTGGATGTCGCGCCGGACGGTCACCTCCGCCACGTCGAGGGTCGCCGCCGCCTCCGCGGAGCGCACGCTGCCGCGCAGCTCGACCTCCCGCAGCAGGTACTCGTGCCGTGCCGTGCGCAGGTGCATGGTTCTCCGCCATCTCTGCCCGTCGCCGTCGAGGGTGCTCCGATCGGGCAGCACCGTAGCGGACGATATCCGCGCCTGATCGGAAATGTCCGGTCCCGCCGGGATGCTCCGCCCCGCGGGCCAGGATGCCCGGGTGACACCCGCAGCCACGACGCCCACGAGCACCGCCCGCACCACCGACGCCGCCGCGGGGAGCTCCCGCGGGCCCGCCGCGGGGCCGCCGTCCGACCCGCGCCTCGAGCCCGCCCGGCGCTGGCCGCGGGAGCGGTGGCTCGCGACCGCCGACGGGCTGCTCGACGCCGTCCGCCCGTACGCCTCCCCCGGCGGCTCGCTGATCACGCTGCCCGGCCCCGTCAGCGGCTCGGGCGCCTGGAGCGACGGCCTCGAGGGGTACGCCCGCACGTTCCTGCTCGCGGCGTTCCGGCTGCGCGGCGAGGAGGGTCGTGACCCCGCCGGGCTCCTCGACCGGTACGCCGACGGGCTGCGCCACGGCGTCGACCCCGCGGGCGGCGAGCGCTGGCCCCGCGTCGACGAGCGGCGCCAGGCGGTGGTCGAGGCCGCGTCGGTGGCGATCGCCCTCGCGGAGACGCGCCCGTGGCTGTGGGACCGCCTCGACGACGGCACCCGGCAGCGCACCGTCGACTGGCTGGCGGGCGTGGTCGGCACCCGCGGCTACACGAACAACTGGCTCTGGTTCCAGACCGTGATCGAGGCGTTCCTCGCCACCGTGGGCGGGCCGTGGGAGCAGGCGGACCTGGACCGGAACGCCGAGACCGCCGAGTCCCTGTACGTGGGCGACGGCTGGTACTCCGACGGCCGGGGGCGCGACGGGCGCCGGCAGAGCTTCGACCACTACGCGGGCTGGGCGTGGCACGTGTACCCGTTGCTGCACGCCCGCATCCTGGGGCGCCCGCTCGAGGAGGTGCACGCCGCGCGGCTGCGCGCCTACCTCGGCCAGGCGCAGCACCTCGTGGGCTCGCGCGGCGCGCCGATGCTGCAGGGCCGCTCCGTCACCTACCGGCACGCCGTCCTGGCCCCGTTCTGGGCGGGCGCCGTCGCCGGCGCGACGCCGCTGGCGCCGGGCGCGACCCGGGCCCTCACGGGCGCGGTCGCCGACCGGTTCGACGCCGCGGGCGCCGTCGACGAGCGCGGCCTGCTGCCCGTGGGCTGGCACCGCCGGTTCCACCGCGTGCGCCAGCTCTACACCGGCGGGTCGTCGCCGTACTGGGCGAGCAAGGGCTTCCTCGGCCTGCTGCTGCCCCCGGACCACCCGGTCTGGACGGACGAGCCGGAGCTGCCGGGCCCGTGGCGCGAGCCGCGCACGGTCGCCCTCGCCGCCCCCGGCTGGCTGGTGAGCACCACGCCCGCCGACGGCGTCGTGCGCCTCCTCAACCACGGCTCGGACCGCGCGATCGAGCACGCGCTGGCACCCCACGCCGACGACCCGTTCTACCGGCGCCTCGGCTACTCCGGCGCCACGTCGCCCCAGCTCTCCGCGGCCGACGTCGCCGCGCCCCTGGACTCGCACACCGCACTGCTGGACGCCCACGGCGCGCCGTCCCACCGCGACGCCGTCGACCGCGTGCACCTGGACGACGCCGTCGGCGTCTCCCGCTCCCGCGTGCACTGGCTCGACCTGCCCGGGGCGACCGGCGCGGCGACGGGCGACGACGCGGGCTGGGCCGGCCACCGCCTCGGCCCCGTCCTCACCACCGCGTCCGTGGTGCGCGGCCCCGAGGAGGTGCGCCTCGCCTGGTGGACGCCCGCACCCACCGCGGCGCCGGGCCGCGCGCCCGCCGCGACGGCCCCCGCCGACCTCGACCGGGACGCCGCGTGGCCCGCCGACCCCGGGCCGTGGACGGTCCACGTGGGCGGCTGGCCGATCGCGGCGGCGACGGACGACGCACTGCGCCTCGAGCGCGGCGACGACCGGGTCCGCGTGGTCCGCGAGGACGGCACGGTCTCCGCGCTGCGCGCGCTCGCGGTGCGGGCGGACGGCCAGCCCTCCCCCGCGCTCGACGCCGCGGGATGCGCACGCCGGGAGGGCGCGGACCCCTTCGGCGCGGCGTCCGCCGTCCCCTGGCTGCGCACGAGGACCGCCGTCGGGCCGGGCCAGGTCGTCGCGGCGCTCGTTGTGCTGGGCGCCGAGCGCGAGCCACGCCTCGGGCCCGACCCGAGCGTGCACGTGCGCACCGACGGCGACGGGCGGCCGGCGCGGGTCGAGGTGCGGTGGCCCGACGGGCGCGTCGACGCCGTGCCCACGGCCCCGGACGCCGCCGCGGGCACGGCCGGCGACACCGCACCGCCGACGGCGGCCCACGCGTGACGCGGCTCCGGGCGGCGTTCGCCATGCGGGACGCCGCGCTGCTGCCCGACCTGTTCGACGACGCCGCGCTGGCCCGGCTGCGGGGCGTCGCCGACGTCGCCCCCGGCGTGCTCACCGCGGCGGACGTGGCGGGCGGCGCGCTGCGCGACGTGGAGGTGCTCCTCACCGGCTGGGGCGCGCCCCGGCTCGACGCCGACCTGCTGCGGGGTGCCCCACGGCTGCGCGCCGTCGTGCACGCCGCCGGCTCCGTCAAGCCGATCGTCACGCCCGCGACGTGGGAGCACGGCGTGCGCGTGACCAGCGCCGCGGCCGCCAACGCCCGGCCCGTGGCCGAGTACACGCTCGCCATGGTCCTGCTGGCGGGCAAGCGGGTGCTCGAGTCCGCCGACGCGTTCGGGG
The DNA here is from genome assembly GCF_042801555.1 of Isoptericola sp. NPDC057559. NCBI lineage: Bacteria > Bacillati > Actinomycetota > Actinomycetes > Micrococcales > Promicromonosporaceae > Isoptericola > Isoptericola sp. NPDC057559. Next base: position 31,943 of record NZ_JBHVFQ010000017.1, on the reverse strand, counting down.
CGCACCGGGCGTTCGGCGGCTGGTCCGTGCCCGACCCCCTCGGCAACCACGGCCTGACCGTGGGCGTCGTGGGCGCGTCCCGGATCGGCCGGCAGGTGCTGCGCCTCCTCGCCCCGTTCGACGTCGAGCTCCTGCTGCACGACCCGTGGGTCGACGCCGCCGGCGCGCGGGCCCTCGGCGCCACGTCCGTCGCCCTGGACGACCTCGCGCGGGGCAGCGACGTCGTCACCGTGCACGCCCCCGACCTGCCCGCCACGTACCGGATGATCGGGCCGCACCAGCTCGCCCTCATGCCCGACGCCGCGACGCTGGTGAACACCGCGCGCGGGCGCCTGGTGGACACGCCCGCCCTCACCCGCGAGGTCGTGTCGGGCCGGCTCCGGGCCGTCCTCGACGTCACCGACCCCGAACCGCTGCCCCCCGACCATCCGCTCTACGACGCGCCGGGGGCGCTGCTGACCCCGCACGTCGCGGGGTCGCTGGGCAACGAGCTGCGGCGGCTCGGCGACCTCGCCGTGCGCGAGGTGGAGCGCCTCGCGGCCGGCGCGGAGCTGGAGCACGAGGTGCGCGCCGAGCAGCTGGGCACCACGGCCTGACGGTCGCGGCCGCGTGGACGCCGGTCCGCGCGGTCCGGTTTTGCTCGTTTCGCGACCGGGTGCGCGGTCCCCCCGCACGATGAGGGCGTCCGCCGACGGACACGCACCCCACCGTCACGAAGGAGTGGCCATCGTGGTCGACGTCAGCCGCCGTACCGTCCTCACCTCCGCCCTCACGTCCGCGCTCACCGCGGGCGCGGTCGCCGCCGCCGGGCCTCGCGCCGCGAGCGCCGCGGCCGCGCCCGCCGCCGCGGCGCTCGCCGGGCACGCCCCCGTCGACGTCCGCTGGCTCGAGGGCGGTACCCCCGCCGCCCTCGCCGGCGGCGCCACCTGGGGCGTGCCCTGGCCGCGCGGGGCCCTGCCCGGCGACCAGCAGTTCGCCCTCACCACCGCCGCCGGCGAGGCCGTGCCGGTGCAGACCTGGACCACGGCTTGGTGGCCCGACGGCTCCGTCAAGTGGACCGCGCACGCGGTGGCCGACGCCGCGCCCCGCGACGCCTCCTACCGCCTCGCGCCCGGGGCACCCGCCCGGGGAGAGCACGCGGTCACCGTGCGGGAGAACCCGGGCAAGGTCGTGGTCGACACGGGCGTCGTGCAGGTGGAGTTCGGCCGGCAGGGCGACAAGGTCGTGCGCGAGATCCGGCGCGGCGGCGAGGTGGTCGCGAAGGACGGCCGCCTCGTCGTGCAGCGGCAGGACTCCCCCGACACCGACCGCGGCGGCGCGCTGTCCTTCGAGGCCTTCTCCGGGACGGTCCGCGAGGTCACCGTGGAGCAGTCCGGCCCGGTGCGCGCCGTCGTCAAGGTCGAGGGCGTGCACCGCAAGGGCCGCCGCGAGTGGCTGCCGTTCGTGCTGCGCTTCGCGCTGTTCGCGGGCTCGGACGGGATCCGGCTGGTGCACACGTTCTTCGTCGACGGCGACGAGGACACCGACTTCGTCACGGGGCTCGGGGTCCGCTTCACCGTCCCGATGCGCGGCGAGCTCTACGACCGGCACGTGCGGTTCGCGGGGCCCGACGGCGGCGTGCTCGCCGAGGCCGTGCGCGGCGTCACCGGCCTGCGCCGCGACCCGGGCGAGGCCGTGCGCGAGGCGCAGGTGGCCGGCCGGGCGCTGCCCGACCCGGCCGGCTGGGACCAGCGGGTCACCTCGCGGCTGCACTGGATCCCCGCGTGGGGCGACCACAGCCTGGCCCAGCTCAACGCCCACGGCTTCGAGATCCGCAAGCGCACCGGCGCCGGGCACGCGTGGATCCGGGTCGACGCCGGCGGCCGCGCGCCCGGCCTGGGCTACGTGGGCACCCCGGCGGGTGGCCTGGCCTTCGGGATGCGGAACTTCTGGCAGCTGCACCCCACGGAGCTGGAGGTCACGGGCGCCGCGACCGACGAGGCCGACGCCACGGTCTGGATGTGGTCGCCGCGCGCCGAGGCGATGGACCTGCGCTTCTACCACGACGGCATGGGCCAGGACACCTACCCCGAGCAGCTCGACGCCCTCGAGATCACCTACGAGGACTACGAGCCCGGGTTCGGCACCCCCTACGGCGTCGCGCGCACCACCGAGCTGATGTTCTGGGCGCTGCCGGCCACGCCGACCGCCGCGCGGTTCGCCGAGCTCGCGGAGGCCACCGCCACCCCGCCGCTGCCCGCGAGCAGCCCCCAGCACAACCACGCCGCGGGCGTGTTCGGCTCCTGGTCGCCCGTCGACCGGTCCACCCCCGCCCGGGCCACGATCGAGGACCGGCTCGACGCCATCCACCGCTACCACCTCGAGCAGGTGGACCAGCGCTCCTGGTACGGGTTCTGGGACTACGGCGACGTCATGCACTCCTACGACGGCGACCGGCACCAGTGGCGCTACGACGTGGGCGGCTACGCCTGGGACAACTCCGAGCTCTCCACCGACCTGTGGCTCTGGTACCACTACCTGCGCACCGGCGACGCCGCCGCGTTCCGCTTCGCGGAGGCGATGAGCCGGCACACCGGCGAGGTGGACGTGTACCACCTCGGCGAGTGGAAGGGCCTGGGCACGCGGCACGGCGTCCAGCACTGGGGCGACAGCGCCAAGCAGGTGCGCATCAGCAACGCGAGCTACCGGCGCTTCGTCTACTTCCTCACCGGTGACGAGCGTTCCGGCGACCTGCTGCGCGAGCTGGTCGACTCCGACCGCACCTACCTGGTGCTCAACGCCGGCCGCAAGGTCGACGGCTCCACGGGCGGGTACGACCCGGACCCCGCAGCCCTGCCGCTGAGCAAGACCACGGACTGGGGCGCGATCGCCGGCGCGTGGCTGACCGAGTGGGAGCGCGGCGGCGACCCGCGGGCCCGCGAGCGCCTGCTGGCCGGGGCCCGCTCCGTCTCCGCCCTGCCGAACGCGTGGGTGCAGGCGGACGCCACCTACGACCTGGAGTCCGCGACCTTCAGCTCGGGGCCCGACAAGACGGTGTCCGTGGGCAGCCTCAGCTCCGTGTTCGGCCTCGTCGAGGTGATGACGGAGCTGCTCGACCTCGTCGACGAGCCCGAGGTCGAGGCGCGCTGGGTGGAGTTCTGCCGCCTGTACAACGGCACCAAGGCGGAGCAGAAGGAGGCCACCGGCGCGGACTGGGGCAGCCTCAACCTCAAGCAGGCGTACTCCCGCGCGACGGCGTACGCCGCCGTCCGGCTGGACGACGACGCGCTCGCCGCGCGCGCCTGGACGGAGCTGGCCACGGGGCACGCGGGCTACCCCGACGGGATGGACTGGGGCACCCGGCGCGTCGAGCCGCCGGCGGTGCTGCGCGCCGTCGACGAGGCCGACTTCTCCTCGAACGCGTCGGCCCAGTACGGGCTGGCGGCGATCCAGTGCCTCGCCCTCGTCGGGGAGCGGCTCGCGTGAGCGCCGCCCGGCGCCCGTGGCGGGCGACGACGGCGGCCCTCTGCGCCGCGACCACCCTCGCGGTCGGGGCCGCCGCCCCGGCGACGGCGTCCGCGCCGGCCGCCACCGGGCGGCCCGGGCTCGCGGCCCCCCGCCCGGACCCCGCGCTGCTGGAGGCGTGCACGGGGGCCGGGCCGGTCGTGTGCACCTACCCCGACCTGCCGCCCGGCCACTACGACGTCACGGTGCTGCTCGGGGACCGCCACGCCGCCGCCCGCACCGAGGTGCTGGCGGAGGCCCGGCGCCTCATGGTCGACGCCGTCGACACGGACGAGGGCGAGGTGGTGCGGCGCACCTTCACGGTGAACGTCCGCGACCCGGAGAGCCAGCAGAACCTGCCCCCCGGCGACGGCACCCCCGGGCTCACGCTCACGTTCGGCGGGGACGCCCCGCGCGTCGCCGGGATCGGGATCCGGGCGGCGGACGAGCGCACCCCGCGCCTCGCGCTGCTCGGCGACTCCACGGTCACCGACCAGGGCGCCGCCCCGTACACCGGGTGGGGACAGCGCCTGCCGGCCCGCTTCCGCCTCGGGGTGAGCGTGGTCAACCACTCGGGCTCCGGCGAGAGCACCGTCTCGGCGCTGGCGGAGCCGGAGATGCTCGACGCCCTCGTGCCGCAGCTGCGCCCGGGCGACGTCCTCCTGGTGCAGCTCGCGCACAACGACAAGACGACGACCGCCGCGCAGTACCGGGCGAACCTCGCCGAGATCGTCGGCCGGGCGCGCGCCACGGGCGCGACGCCCGTCCTGGTCACGCCGATCGTGCGCCTGCGGTTCGACGGCGACCGGCTCGACCCGACGGGCCTCCTCGTCACGGGCGAGACCGACCTGCCCGCCGAGATGCGCGGGGTGGCGGCCGACCTGGGCGTGGACCTCGTCGACCTCACGGCGCGGAGCAAGGAGCTCGTCGAGAGCCTCGGCCCCACGGACGCCCAGCCGCTCTACCTCGTCCGGGAGAACGGCGACCGCACCCACACCTCCGAGCACGGCGCGTCGGTGTACGCCGGCATCGTGGCCGACGAGCTGCACCGGCTCGGGCTCGTGCCGGAGCGGTCCTGGGCCCGCTGACCCGGTCGGGGCCCCGGCTCAGACCCGCCCGCGCACCGGCGTGCTCCCGGCGCCCGCGCCGCCGGAGGGCATGACCATCTCGGCGCGGACGCCGAGCAGCCGCACCTCGCGGCCGGGCTCCAGCCCGGCCGCGAGGTCGAGCACCGCCGCGGTCACCTCGTCGAGCGAGCGCGTCGGCGCGGGCAGCTTGCGCGAGAGGGTGCGGGTGAAGAACGGCGCGTAGCGCACCTTCAGCCCCACCCGGAACACCGGCCGCCCCTCGGCCTCGGTGTCCGCGTGCGCCTGCGCGGCCAGCTCCCCCAGCGCGGCCGTGACCTGCTCGGGCGTCGTGAGGTTGCGCTGGTAGGTGGTCTCGCGGCTGTGCCCGCGGGCCACCCACGGGGTGTCGTCGACGACGGCGGACCCCTCCCCACGCCCCAGCTCCCCGTACCAGGCGCCCATCCGCGGCCCGAACTCGCCGACCAGGACGGCCTCGTCCGCGGCGGCGAGCTGCGACACCGTCCCGATGCCGTGCGCCGCGAGGCGCCGGGCCACCCGCGAGCCCACGCCCCACATGTCGACGACGGGCCGCTCGCCCATCACCGAGGTCCAGCTCTCGGCCGTGAGCCGGTACACGCCCGCCGGCTTGCCGAACCCGGTGGCGATCTTCGCGCGGACCCTGGTGTCGCCGATGCCGACCGAGCAGTGCAGCGCGGTGGCGTCGAGCACGGCCCGCTGCGCGCGGCGGGCGAACGCCTCCGGGTCCTCGACGTCGGTCCCGAGGAACGCCTCGTCCCAGCCGAGGACCTCCACCACGGTGCCGAGCCCGCGCAGCGTGTCCATCACGTGCCCCGACGCCGCCTCGTACACCGGGCGGTCCACGGGGAGGATCACCGCGTCCGGGACCTTGCGGGCCGCGACCCGCAGCGGCATCCCCGACCCGACGCCGTACGCCCGGGCCTCGTACGACGCGGTGGACACCACGGCGCGCTCGGTCGGGTCGCCCCGGCCGCCGACGATCACCGGCCGCCCGGCGAGCTCCGGGCGCCGCAGCACCTCGACCGCGGCCAGGAACTGGTCGAGGTCGACGTGCAGCACCCAGCGGAAGCGGCGTGGGCCCATGCCCCGAGTCTGCGCCACCCGGCGCGGGCGGCGCCCGTCGGCGCGTCAGGCCTCGGGGCCGGCCGCCCGCCCCGCGAGCGCCAGCGTCCAGCGGGCGCGCTCCACCATCGCGACGTCCAGGAACGTGCCGTCGGCCAGGACCACGGTGCCCGTCCCGGCGGCGGCGGCGTCGGCGACGGCGCGCACGACCTCCCGGGCGCGCTCGACCTCCGCCTCCGCCGGGGCGAACGCGGCGCGGATCGTCGCGAGCTGGGCCGGGTGGATCGCCGTCCGGCCCCAGAACCCGAGGGCGCGGCCGGCGCGGCACGACGCCGCGAGGCCGTCGAGGTCGCGCACGTGCGTCCAGGCGGACATGGCGGGGGCCGGGAGGCCCGCGGCCCGCGCGGCGACGACCACGCGGCCGCGCGCCCAGGCCAGCCCGGTCTCGTCGTCCACGCGCAGGTCGGACCGGAGGTCGGCCTCCCCCAGCCCGAGCGAGGCGACCTGCGGCGACGCGGTCGCCAGGTCGAACGCCCGCTCCACGCCGAGCGCCGTCTCGAGCAGCAGGTGCAGGGCGCGGCCGGGCAGCGCCGCCGCGAGGTCCCGCACCTGGTCGGCCGACTCCACCTTCGGCACGCGCACGCCCACGGCGGCCGGCAGCTCCGCGACCGCGGCGAGGTCGGCGGCGTGCCACGGGGTGCCCGCGTGGTTGACGCGCACCTGCACCGCGGGCCCGGCGACGCCGGCGCCCGCGGCCGCGTGCGCGGGCGCGGGCGCATCGGCGAGCACCGTGGCGAGGTGGCCGCGCGCGGCGTCCTTGGCGGCGGGCGCCACGGCGTCCTCGAGGTCCACGAGCACCGCGTCGGCACCCGACGCGAGCGCCTTGCCGACCCGGTCGGGCCGGTCGGCCGGCACGTACAGGAGGGTGAGCGGCGGCATCGTCGACGCCGCCGCGGACGTCGTCATACGGCCCCCTCGGCCCGCAGGGCGGCGACGCGCTCCGCGTCGAACCCGAGCTCGCCGAGCACGGCGTCGGTGTCGGCGCCGTGGGCGCGGCCCGTGTGCCGGATGACGCCGTCGTTGCCCGACAGCCGGAACAGCGGCCCCTGCATGAGCAGCGGACCCAGCTCCGGGTCGTCGATCTCGTGGATGGTGCCGAGGGCACGGAACTGCGGGTCGTCGACGATGTCGCGGGCGTCGTAGATCGGCGCCACCGCGGCCTGCGCCTCCTCGAAGGCGGCGACCACCTCGTCCCGCGTGCGCCCGGCGATCCAGCCGCCGACGGCGTCGTCGAGCTCGTCGGCGTGCTGCGCCCGGTCGACGCCGCGGGCGAACCACGGCTCGTCGATCAGCTCGGGGCGGCCCACCAGCCGCATGACCCGCTCGGCGATCGACTGGGCCGACGTGGAGACGGCCACCCAGTGCCCGTCGCTCGTGCGGTAGGTGTTGCGCGGCGCGTTGTTGGCCGACCGGTTGCCGGAGCGCGGCTGCACGGTGCGCAGCTGGTCCCAGCGGGTGATCTGCGGACCGAGCATCGCGAGGATCGGCTCCACGATCGCGGTGTCGACCACCTGCCCGCGGCCCGTGCGCTCGCGCGTGGACAGCGCGACCATGACCGCGAACGCCGTCGCCAGGGAGGCGACGCCGTCGGCCAGGCCGAACGGCGGCAGGGTGGGCGGGCCGTCGGGCTCCCCCGTCATCGCCGCGAACCCGCTCATCGCTTCCGCGAGGGTGCCGAAGCCCGGCCGCGTGCGGTAGGGGCCCACCTGGCCGAAGCCGCTCACCCGCGCCAGGACCAGCCCGGGGTTGCGGGCCGACAGCTCGTCGTAGCCGAGCCCCCACCGCTCCAGGGTGCCGGGGCGGAAGTTCTCGATCACGACGTCCGCGGTCTCCGCGAGCGCGAGGAACACCTCGCGACCGCCGGGGCTGCCGAGGTTCGCGGTGATCGTGCGCTTGTTGCGCCCGAGCGTCTTCCACCACAGGTTGACGCCGTCCTTCGCCGCGCCGTGCGTGCGCGACGGGTCGGGCTTCGCCGGGTGCTCCACCTTGACGACGTCGGCGCCCATGTCGCCCAGGTGCATCGCCGCCATCGGGCCGGCGAACAGCGTGGACGCGTCGACGACCCGCAGCCCCGCCAGCGCGCCGGCGGCCGCGTCGCGCGAGACGGTCATCGGGTCACCTCCGTCGTGTCCACCAGGCCGAGCGCGTCGGGCAGGTCCCAGGCGCACCGGAACCCGACCGTCGCGCCGCGCGCGAGGCCCAGGCCGGGCAGCAGCAGCTTCACCGCGTAGTCGGGCGCGTGCCGGCCGCCCTCGACGTACCAGTCCGAGCCGTCGGCGCGGTAGTCGCTGCCCCCCTTGATCATGACGTACCGGGTGCGGCCGTCGCTGTGCTCGCTCTCGGTCCACTCCCACACCGCGGGGGCGCCGCGGCCGAAGCCCGGCTCGCCGCCCGCGAGCTGCCACTCGTCCTCGGTGGGCAGCCGCCCGTCGCGCCACGCGCAGTACGCGCGCGCGTCGTCGAGGTCGACGAACGTCACCGGCTCGTCCTCGGTGCCCGGGACGGGACGGCCGTCGGACCAGTGCGCGAGGAAGCGGTGCGGCTCGGCCGGGGCGTACCCGGTCGCGTCGACGAACGCCGCGAACTGCGCGTTCGTCACCTCGCGGGGCGCGACGGCCACGGGCGCGGCCAGCTCGCCGTCGCGCTGCAGCGTGCGGGCGTCGTGCAGGCGCGGGGGCAGCGGCTTCCACTCGTCGACGTACGGCGCGCCCTGGTACATGCCGGTCTCGCGGGCGCGGTGGCGCACGGTGAGGACGTACGGCCCGGCGGGCAGCACGACGGCGTCGGTGCCCGGACCGGCGCCCGCGCCCGGCCCGATCCCCGCGGGCGCCGCGGGGCGCAGCCGCCGGGCGACGCGGTGCGGGAAGCGCGCGTCCGGGTGGTGCGGGTCGCCGTCGGCGGAGTCGAGCCCGTCCACGACGGCGCGCAGCCGCGCGGCCCACGCGGGCCCGGTCGCCCCGGGCCGCCCGGCGTCGGGGGCGGTGCGCACCAGCGCGGCGATGCCGCGCGCGGGGACGACGACGCGCTCGTCGCCGTCGGCGAGCACCGGGCCCGCGTAGTCCTCGTCGCCGCGGTTCACCAGCGTCCAGAGCGTCACGCCGTCGGCCTCCCACCGCGACGCGTACACGCCGGCGGCCTCGGCCCGCGGCGCCAGCTCCGCGAGCGGTGTCCAGGCGCCGCGCAGCAGCAGCTCGCCCGCTTCGCGCTGCACCCGCACCATGCGGCGCACGGTCGCGGCGTCCCGGGCCGACCAGCCGACCCACACCCCGAAGACGACCTCCCACACCATGGCGCCCACGCCGTTGAGCCACGCGGACTGCAGCTCCTCGGAGTGGTCGCGGTGCCAGCGCCGCACGTGGTGCTGCATGTGCCGCCGCTCGTACCAGTGCGCCCGCAGCACGCCCGGCACCGGCGAGTCGGCGAAGAACTGCGCCCACGACGACGAGTGGTCCTCGATGCGCTCCACCGGCAGCTTCGACTCGCCCTCCAGCACGATGCCGGGGCGCGCCGCCTCCAGGCGGGCCACGAGCTCCGGCTCCGCCTTCTTCAGCGTGTCGAGGAAGACGCCGTCCGCGCCCAGGTCGCGGACCAGCGCGGCCAGCTCGGTGAGGTCGTCCTCGCCGCGCCGCGTGCCCGTGTCCCACGGGTTGTAGTCGACGAACACGCGCATCCCCGCGGCGTGGAACGCGGACACCAGACCGGTGATGCCGGGCACGTCGCGGTAGAAGTCCCACTGGTTGCGGTCGTCGATCCCGATCACCGGGTAGGCGTGCCACAGCACGACCGCGTCCAGCCCGGCGAAGCGCTCGGCGGCGTCCGCGAGGAAGCGCTCCGGCGTGAACCGCCGCTCCTCGAACGAGTACAGCAGCTCGTCCCACAGCCAGACCTGCGCGACCGTGCGGCACTCCGCGGCCCACGCCGCCTCCGGGCGGTCGTAGGCGACCCCCGTGTAGCCGTGCCGCTCCCGGGCGTCCGAGCGCCAGGCGGCCAGCCGCTCGCGCCAGGCCGGGCGGTCGGCCGGGTCCGCGGGCCCCACGAAGATCTTCGCCTCGTCGAGCGCGACGCTCTGCTCGGGGGTCAGCGGCCCGCCGGCGGGCACGTCGGTGGGCCGGTCGATCGGCCGCGGGACCAGGGGGTCGAACGTGTACGTCATGACTGCTTCCTCCGAGGGTCCGGGAACGGACCGGGGACGATGGGGGCGGTGCGGTGCGGCGGTGCGGCCGGCAGGCTCAGCCGGCCCCGGAGGCCGCGAGGGCGGCCACCTCCGAGGCGGCCGGGACGGCGTCCTGCGCGCCACGGCGCGTCACCGCCAGCGCGCCCGCGGCGGCCGCGAGCCGGGCGGCCGCGGCCAGGTCCTCGCCCCGGGCGATCCCGGCGGCGAGGACACCGCAGAACACGTCGCCCGCACCCGTGGTGTCGACGGCCTCGACCCGGTGCGCGGGCACGCGCACCGGCGGCGTGCCGCGGCGGGCCACGAGGCTGCCCGCGCCGCCGAGGGTGATCACGACCGCCGGCACCCGCCGCAGCAGCGCGGCCCCGAGCGCCTCGGGGTCCGCCACCGCGTCGGCCTCCAGGTCTCCAGCGAGGTCGGCCGCCTCGTGCTCGTTCACCACCAGGACGTCGACGGCGTCCCAGAGCGCGTCGGGAAGGGCGCGGGACGGCGCGGCGTTGAGCACCAGCGGCACGCCCGCCCGGCGCTCCCGCGCCGCGGCGAGCACGACGTCGAGCGGCACCTCGAGCTGCGCGAGGACGACGTCGGCCGCGGCGATGCGCTCGGCCTGCGGCCGCTCGACCGCGAGGCGCGAGTTGGCTCCCGGGGCGACGACGATCGCGTTCTCGCCGTCCGGGGAGACGGTGATGAGCGCGGTGCCCGTCGCGACGTCGAGGCGCCAGACCAGGTCGGTGCGCACCCCGGCCCGCCGGAGCGAGGCGAGGAGCAGGTCGGCCGCGTCGTCGCGCCCCACGGCGCCGACGAACGACGTGTCCGCGCCGCCCGCACGGGCGGCGCCGGCGGCCTGGTTCGCGCCCTTGCCGCCCGGGCTGCGGCGCAGGTCGCCGCCCAGGATGGTCTCGCCGCCGCCCGGGTGGCGGGGCACGTCCACCACCAGGTCGACGTTGGCCGAGCCGACCACCACGACGCGGCCGCCGGCGCTCACGAGGGGCTCCCCGCGCCCGCCGCGCCCTGGGACGCGCGGAGCGCGAGCGCCGTCGTGCGCGCCGCCAGGTCGTCGATGCGACGCTCGCCGCCGGGCAGCGAGGTCGCGATGCGGCCGTCGAGCGGAGCGCTCCACGCCGCGCCGATCCCGTCGGCTCCGCGCAGGGCCCCCACGACGCCACCGACCGTAGCCGCCGCCGAGTCGGTGTCCCAGCCCGCGGTCACCGCGATCGAGACGCTCGGGCCGAACTCGCCCCGCCCGGCCTCGAGCGCGTACGCGACCACGGCCGCGTTGTGCAGCACGTGCACCCAGTGCAGGTCGCCGTAGGTGGCGTGCAGCCGGTCGAGGTCGGCGCGGACGGCGGCCTCGCCGCCGTCGGACGCCGCGCCCAGCTCCCGGCCCAGGCGGACGGCCGCGGCGAGGCGGCTGCCGGGCGGGACGACGGCGTCGGCGGCGTCGAGCGCCGCGGTGACCCCGCCCGCGACCACCGCCGCCGACCCCAGCGCCGCCGCCCACATCGCGCCGTACACGCCGTTGCGGGTGTGGCTCAGGCGCGCGTCGGTCCAGGCCAGGCGCGCGGCCTCGCGCACGTCCCCGGGGCTCACCCACCCGAGCAGGTCGGTGCGGATGAGGGCGCCGATCCACTCCCGGAACGGGTTGTGGTGCGTGGCCGTCTCGGGCACGGGCCGCGCGTCGAGGATGTTGCGGTACGCCGCGCGCTCGGCGGTGAAGGCCCGACCGGCAGGCATGAGGTCGAGCCAGACCTGCGCCACGTCGTCGGTGGTGAAGCCGCGCCCGCGGGCCTCGAGGAGCTCCAGGGCGAGGATCGGGTAGTTGAGGTCGTCGTCCTCCGGCATCCCGTCGATGTTCTCCTCGAGGGAGGTCGGGGCGGAGCGGCGGTTCCACGGCCAGCGGGCCGCCACGTCGTCGGGCAGCCCGACCGCGGTGAACCAGCGGTCCAGGGGCCACCGGCCGGTGGACCGCAGGATCTCCTCGATGCCCTCGCGCGGGATCTTCTCGACCGGCTTGCCGAGCAGGCAGCCGGCGGCGCGGCCGGTCCAGGCACCGTGCACGCGGGCGCCGAGGTCGGCGCCCGGGCCAGGCAGGGCGGGGGCCGCCGGCAGCAGGGCGACGATCTCGTCCCACCCGTCGGGCTCCGCCGGGGCGGGCGCGGCCGGCCGGGCGTCCAGCTCGTCGAGCAGGGTGCGGGCCAGGGCGCGCAGCTCCGGCGTCGCGGGCACGGGGCCGGCGCCGCTCACGGCGGGCGCCGGGTCTCCCCCGGCCGCCACCCAGCGCTCGCGGACGTCGGCCGTCTCCTTGCCCTCGGCCGCGGACTGCACCAGCTCGTGCGCGAGCAGGTCCTCCGGCTGCGCCCAGGTCAGCCTCATGCCCGCGCCCCGGCGGCCTCGGTGTCGGCGTCGAGGTCCAGCGCGTCGATGCCCGCCAGGCGCGCCCGCGCCCGCTCGGCGTCCGCGCGCACGATGTCGGCGGCCGCGGCGGCCATGAGCCGCCCCGTCTCGCGGACGTCCATCCGGCTCGCCACCTCGATCTCGTCGAGCCAGTCGGTGGGCACGACCTCGCTGCCGCCGAGGCCCGCGGCCACCGCGCCCGCCATGACGGCGATGGAGTCGGCGTCACGGCCGTAGTTCACGGCGGCGAGGACCGACCCGCGGTAGTCGCCGCGGTGCCCGAGCAGCATGCCGAGCGCCGCCGGCAGCTCCTCGATCGACTTGGTCCGCGACGGGCGGCGCGCGTCCATCGACATCTGCCGGTACGCGGGGCCCACGGAGTCGAACGGGGCCACGGTCTCGCGCACCAGGCGGCCGAGCTCGCGCTCCTCCTCGTCCGTGCCGGGCGCCGTGGTCCAGCCGTCGAACGCCTCCACCACGGCGTGCAGGGCGTCCGCGGTGCCGTCGTGGGCGACGTCGAGCGCCGCGTGCACGACGTCGTCGAGCGTGGCGCCCGGCGCCACCGACGCCGCGACCATCGCCGCGAACACGCCCGCCGCCTCCCGGCCGTAGCTCGACTGGTGGGCGCCCGTGAGGTCGATCGCCTCGGCGTACGCGCCGCGCGGGTCGCCCGGGTTCGCCAGGCCGACCGGCGCGACGTACATCGCGGCGCCGCAGTTCACGACGTTGCCGACGCCCGCCTCGCGCGGGTCGACGTGCCCGTAGTGCAGCCGCGCGACCATCCACTTCTCGGCGAGGAACACCCGCTGGAGCAGCAGGGCGGTCGACTCGAGCTCGGGGATCCAGCGCGGCTCCCCGATCATCAGGGGCACGAGGTCCTCCGCCACGGAGTACGCGTCCAGGTGGTCGCGGCGCTTGGCGTAGACCTCCACGACCGCCCGCGTCATGAGGGTGTCGTCGGTGATGTGCCCGTCGCCCTTGTGGTACGGCGCGATGGGGCGCGCGTCGCGCCAGTTCGGGTACCAGGGGCCGACGATGCCGGTCACCCGGCCCCCGTGGCGCTCCTCGATCTGCTCGGGGGTCCAGCCCTCGACGGCACCGCCGAGCGCGTCGCCCACCGCGGCGCCGGTGATCACGGCCATCGATCGGTCGTCCAGCCAGGTCACGGTCACTCCCTCGTCGTCCTGCCGGGCGCGTGTCTCGCGTCCCGGGTGCCCGCGGGGCGGGCTCGACGCCCGGCCCCGCGGTGCGGGTGGTCGTGCGGGGGGGGGGGCGCCCCCCCCCCCCCCCCCCACAGGGCTGGTGCCCCCCACCCGGCGGGGGGGGGGGGGGGCGCCTCCCGCCGCCGGCCCCCGGCCCGCCACCGCGCGCGGGG
>NZ_JBHVFQ010000017.1:0-18282 GCF_042801555.1 Isoptericola sp. NPDC057559 | reverse complement strand
GGGCGCGCGCCCCCCCCCCCGCGGGGGGGGGGGGGGGGGGGGGTGGGGGGGGGGGGGGGGGGGGGGGCGGGGGGGGGGGGGGGGGGGGGGGGGGGGGGGGGGGGGGGGGGGGGGCCCCCCCCCCCCCCGCGGGGGGGGGGGGGGGGGGGGGGCGCCCCCCCCCCCCCCCCCACGACCGTCACTTCGTGATCTCGTCCCAGCCGTCGGTGAGCTGGGCGGACAGCTCGTCCGCGTCCGTCTCCTGCGCCAGGAACCGCTGGTAGGCCGGCGTGGCCACGGTGTCCTTCCACTGCGCGTACGCGTCGACGAACAGGTACGGCGCGGAGACGAAGTGCTGGCCCGAGGCCAGGATGGTGCTCCAGCCGTTCTCGTCGCCGAGCTTGTCGGCGAGGACCTGCTGGGCCGACGTCGTCGCCGGGATCAGCGCGTCCGCCTCGTTGAGCGCGGCCAGGTTGTCCGGCTGGGTGAAGAACTCGATGAACTCGGCCGACTCCTTGACGTGCTCCGAGTCGACGTTGACGGACAGGGTCTGCGGGTTCGCGGCCTGCCCGGCGCCCTCGGGCCCGGCGAGCGGCGGCAGCACCACCCAGTCGAGGTCCTTCGGGGCGTCCTTGGCGATGTTCGCGGCCTGGTAGGAGCCCTGCACGGTCATCGCCGTCTGGCCGGCGTAGAACGACGCGATCGCCTCGGAGCCCGACTGCGTCAGGGTGACCGGGAGGATCGACTTGTCCTGGTGGGCCATCGCGTCCACGAGCTCGGGCAGCGCCATCTCGCCGTCGCCGACCGTGATCTTCGCGTCCGTGCCCGTGCCCGTGAAGTACTGGCCGCCGAAGCCCGGCGCCAGGGTCATGAACGCGGCGGTCGGGCTCGACAGGCCCCAGCCGAGGCCGAAGGTCTTGCCCTTCGTCGTCGCCTTGGCGATGTCCCGCAGCTGGTCCCACGTCATGGTGTCGCCGGTCGGGATCTCGACGCCCGCGTCCTGCAGGAGCTTCTTGTTCGCGAAGACCATGTAGGACTGCAGCTCGGTCGGGTAGGCCACGACCTGGTCGTCGACGGTCACCGAGGACAGCACGCCCTCGGGGATGTCGGCCTTGCGCTCGTCCGACATGTACTCGGAGAGGTCCGCGAGGTAGCCGTCGCGGGCGAACGGCACGATGCTCGCGGCCTCGTAGTGGATGACGTCGGGCGCGGCGCCGCCGTTGAACTGGGTGATGAGCTTGTCGTAGACGCCGTCCCAGCCGGTCGGCACGATCTCGACCTGCACGTCGGGGTGGTCGGTGTTCCACTCGTCGACGATCTTCTCGGTCGCCGCGATAGCGGCCGGCTGGTCGGACAGCGACTGGAACTTCAGCGCCACGGGGCCGCCGTCGCCGTCGTCGCCGCCACCGCTGCTGCAGGCGGCGAGGAGCAGGGCGCTGACCGTGAGGCATGCAGCGATGGACACTCCACGAGTCTTCATGGGACTTCCTTTCGGGTGGTCGTCAGGGGTAGGGAAGGAAGGAGGTGGAAGGGCGTCGTCAGCCCTTGACGGCGCCGGCCATGAGCCCGCCGGTGAGCTTCTTCTGCATGATCGAGAAGAAGACGATGCTCGGGATGGCCGCGAGGAACGACCCCGCCGCGAGGGGGCCGAGCGCGACCTTGCCCTCGCCGCCGATGAACGACGTGAGCGTGATCGGCAGGGTGTAGTTCTCCGGCGACTGGAGCAGGACCAGGGCGAAGAAGAACTCGTTCCAGGAGGAGACGAAGCTGAACATCGCGGTGGCGACGATCCCGGGGGCCAGCAGCGGGAACACGATCCGGCGCAGCACCGTGAGGCGGCTGGCGCCGTCCATGGAGCCGGCCTCCTCGAGCTCGGTCGGGATGCCGGCCACGTAGCCCTGCAGCATCCACAGCGCGAAGGGCAGCGTGTACGTGGTGTGCACCAGGGTGAGCCCCACGAGGCTGTCGGTGAGGTTCATCGTCCGCAGGATGAGGAAGAGCGGCAGGATGATGAGGATCACCGGGAACACCTGGCTCACGAGGATCCACCCGACGCCGGCCACCCGGATCGCGCCCTTGAGCCGGGCGAGCACGTAGGCCGCGGGCATCGCGATGAGGATCACGAGCGCCGTCGAGGCGAGCGCCACCACGACGCTGTTCGCGGCCGAGTGCACCAGACCCTGCCGGGCGAGGGCCTGCGCGTAGTTCTCCCAGTGCCACTGCGAGGGCAGCAGGCTCACGGTGAGCGAGTTGAGCTCGGCGGACGACTTCACCGAGGCCGAGATCAGCCACAGCAGCGGGAAGCCGAGGAAGACGATGTAGCCGGCCAGCGCCACGTACTGGGCGGGGCGGACGAGTGCGCGCATCGGCTCAGCCCTTCTTCACGGCGCGGTCGTCGCGGAACTGCGACCGCAGGTAGACGGCGAGGAGCAGGACGACGACCACGACGAGGACGACGCCCATCGCGGCGGCGTACCCGATGTTCCGGTTCTTGAACGCCTCGAGGTAGGTGAACAGCATCGGCAGCATCGTGCGGCCGCCGGGCCCGCCCTCGGTGAGGACGTAGACCAGCGAGAACGAGTTGAAGTTCCAGATGAAGTTCAGCGACGTGATGGACGCGACGATGGGCCGCAGGCTCGGCCAGGTGACGGCGGTGAACCGGCGCCAGGCGCCCGCGCCGTCCATGGACGCGGCCTCGTGCAGCTCGTCCGGGATCTGCTGCAGGCCGGCGAGCAGCGTGACCGTGGTCTGCGGCATGCCGACCCAGACGCCCACGACGATGACGGCGGGCAGCGCGGTGGAGAAGTCCGCCAGCCAGTTGATGTCGTCCGGCAGGCCCAGCGACCCGAGGAACGCGTTGAGCGGCCCCGCGTTGGGCGAGTAGATCATCTTCCACATGATCGCCACGACGACGGGCGGCATGGCCCACGGGATCAGCGCGAGCACGCGCGTGAGGCCCTGGAGCCGGAGGCCGGAGTTGAGCAGCTGCGCCAGCCCCATGGCGAGCACGAGCTGCAGCAGCGTCACGGACACCGCCCAGATGAGGCCGATGCGGAACGAGTCCCAGAAGAACGAGTTGCCCGCGAGGCGCACGAAGTTGTCGACGCCCACGAACTGGTAGTCGGGGTGGCGCACGAGCCGCGCGTCGGTGAAGGCGAGCGCGATGCCCATGACGAGCGGCGCGACGCTGAGCACGAGGATCGGCAGCAGCGACGGCATCACCAGGGCGGCGGCCTCGCGGCGACGGCCTCGTTCGAGCCCGCCGCGGCGGCGGACCTGCTGCGGCCCCCGCGCGGAGGTCCGGCTCGAGGACCCGGCCGCGGGCGCGGTCGGGGTGGTCGGGGCGCTCATCGCGTGGCCTCCTCGGTCGCGGCGTCGACGCCGGACGACGCGCGCACCAGCAGGCGCGGGCCGATCACGACGTGCTGGGCGGTGGCCTCGTCGTCCTCGAGGCGGGCGAGCACGGCGCGCGCGGCGGCGGCCCCGCGCTCCGCGGTGCCGAGCGAGACGCTCGTCAGGGCCGGCTCGTAGACGCGGCCGAGCTCGGTGTCGTCCATGCCGGTGACGGCGACGTCGCCCGGGACGGCGAGGCCGGCCTCGCGGGCGGCGCGCACCGCGCCGATGGCGAGCAGGTCGTTCGCGGCGACGACGGCGTCGAGGCGCGTGCCGTCGGCGCCCGGCGCCAGCAGGGCGCGCGCGGCGCGCAGCCCTGCCGCGACGGTGAAGTCGTCGGCCACCGCGACGGCGACGCGCTCCGCGGGGAAGCCGTCCGCGCGCGTCGCGGCGTCGAAGCCGCGCTGGCGCGCCGTGCCCGGCGTGGTGTCGAGGGGGCCGTTGAGGAACCCGATCCGGCGACGGCCCGCGGCGACCAGGTGGTCGACGGCGAGGCCGATGCCGCCCGCGGAGTCGGTCGAGACGGAGTCGCCGGCGGCGTCCAGCGCGCGGCCGATGACGACCACCGGCACCGGCGCCTGCCGGATCACCTCGGCGAGGGCGTCGTCGGCGCGCAGCGGGCTCACGACGAGGGCGTCCACGAAGCCGCCCCCGAGGCTCCGGAGGAGCTCGGCGGTGGCGCCCGCCGTGTCCCCCGTCGACATGACGACGACCCGGTACCCGTGCGGGGCCAGGACCTCGTGGATGGCGGCGAGCATCTCGACGTACACCGGGTTGCCGATGTCGGCGACGGCGAACGCGACCTGGAAGGTCTTGCGCATCCGCAGCGACCGACCGGTCACGTCCGGGCTGTACCCGAGCTCGTCGGCGGCGGCGCGCACGCGCTCCACCATGGCCGGGCTGGCCCCGGTGCCGTGCAGGGCCCGCGACGTCGATGCGAGGGAGACCCCGGCGTGCCGGGCCACCTCGATCAACGTGGCGCGTGATGACGTCACTGTCGCTCCACCTTCAACGTCGACGGCTGTTGGAAACGTTTCCAGTCCGGTCCCCACGACATCGCTGGAAACGTTTCCGGAATGAGCGTCACTCTGGCACCCGGCCGGCGCCGGTGTCAAGGCGCCCGCGAAGGGCTCGCGGCACGGTCACGCCGCCGCAGCCGTGCGCCTCGCGCAGGGTGCGGGCGAGCCGCCGGGCCGTGCGCACCCCGGGGCAGGTCGGGGCAGGTCAGACGCCGTCCGACGGCGCCGCGACGAGCCCGTCGAGCGACGGCGGCCGGTAGCCCGGGCCCTTGAGGACCTTGCCGTCGGCCCGCCGCAGCACGCGCCCCTCCTCGTCGACCTTGCTCATGTTGGACCGGTGGACCTCGACGAACACCGCGGGCAGGTCGATGCCCAGCGCGTCGGCGGCGCCGTACGTGACGTACAGGACGTCGGCCAGCTCCTTGGCCACCGCCCGGTACGCGGCGTCCGCGTCCCCTCCGGCGGCCAGCGCCGCCGCGAGGTCGGTGAGCGCCTCGGACGCCTCGGCGGACTCCTCGTCCAGCAGCGCCCGGCGGTGCTCCGCCAGCTCCGGGCGCGCGGCGTCGGCCGCCAGGTCGAACGCCGCACGGAACTCGGCGACCCGCCGCATCGGCTCGTGATCCATGGCCCCGACGCTAGCGGCCCGGCGGGTCACGACGCCTCGTGCCGCGCCCGCAGCGCCCGGTCGACGAAGGCCCGCACCTCGGCGTCGAGCTCGGCGTCCTCGGGCGCCCCTCCCCCGAAGCCGCCGTGCGGCATGCCCTCGAACACGTGCAGCTCGGCGGCCACGCCCGCCGCGCGCAGCCGCCGGTGCATGCGCACCGTGTTGGACAGGAACAGGTCCCGGGTGCCGGACTGCAGCAACGTCGGCGGCAGGCCCGCGAGGTCGCCGAACAGGGGCGACAGGTACGGGTGCGCCAGGTCGGCGCCGCGCGCGTACAGCGCGTTCACCTCGCGCAGGCTGGCCAGCGCCAGGTCGTGCGGGGCGTTGGTGACGAACGAGTCGCCCGACTCGGTGAGGTCCACCTCGGGGGTCAGCAGCACCAGCGCCGCGGGCATCGGCAGCCCCTCGTCCCGGGCGCGCAGCAGCAGGGCCGCCGCGAGGTTCCCGCCCGCCGAGCCGCCGCAGACGACCACCCGGCCCGGGCCACGCTCGGACAGCAGCGCCCGGTAGGCGGCGAGGGCGTCGTCCAGGGCCGCCGGGTACGGGTGCAGCGGCGGCATCCGGTAGTCGACGCCCCACGCGACGAGCCCGGTCCGGGCGGACGCGGTCACCGCCGACACCCGGCAGACCTCGCCGGCGCCGTAGAGCAGCCCGCCGCCGTGCAGGTCCAGGACGACGGGACCGTCCGGGTCGGCGTCGTGGGCGCGCTGCACGTAGGCCACCGCGCTCCCGACCTGCCGCACCTCGTCCGCCGGCGGGAGGTGGTCGAGGCGCACGGCGGCGCGGAACCACTCGTCCGCCTCCGCCACGTGCCGCAGCCAGCCCTCCCGGTCGTCCGGCGCCGGGAAGGCGCGGGGCCGCGCGGGCCGCGACGCCGCGAGCCGGTCGAGGTGGCGGCGCGCCGCGGGGCTCACGCTGGTGGGCAGCACCGTGCCCCCCGCGCCGCCGTCCGTCGTCCCCTGCCCTGCCCGGTCCTGCGCCGACAGGTCCTGCCCCGGCTCCTGCTCCGTCGTGCCCGGCTCGCTCATCCCACGCCCCCTCGCGCCGTCGTCGGTCGCGCCGTCGTCGGTCGCGCCGTCGCCGGTCGCGCCGTCGTCGGTCGCGGCCCCGGCGTGCCGACGCCGATGCGGACGCCACAGTCCCACGACGCGCCGGGCTCGAGCACGGGCGCGCCGCCGTGCGGCCCGTCGCGCTCCGGGCCGAGCAGGGGCGCGTTCGCGGGCTCGACGCCGAGCACCCACGAGCCCGCGGCGGGCCAGGCCCACGAGTACAGCCGCGGCATCGTCGCCGACCGCCACTCGACGACCACCTCGGGGTCGGGGTGCCCGTCGGCCGCCGGCAGCGCGGTCGGGCGCACGACGGCCCGGGCCCGGCCGCCGGTCGACCGCACGCCGGGGTGCTCGGCCACCACGTACGCGGCGCCCGGGGCGGGCGCGGGGAACGTCACCGCGTCCCGGCCCGCCGGGAGCGGCTCCGCCGGCACCGGCTCGTCCGCGTCCGCCACCAGGCGCGAGCCCGGCGCCAGGACCGCCGCGCCGAGGTTCACGTGGTAGAGCAGCGGCACGCCGACGGGCGCGTCGCCCACGTTGCGGACCACGTCGCGCACCTCGACCCACGGCCGTCCGGTGGCGACGACGACCTCCCGGTCGACGACGACCCGCGCGCCGTAGAGCGTGGAGTGCGCGACGGAGCCCGACACGTGCACCTCGACCTCGCCGCCCGCGCCGCCGCCGTCGCGCTCGCGCCACCACCGCACGTCGTGCGCCGGGGTCAGGTGATGGGTGCCGTGCTGCCCCGACCCGCCGCGGGGCGCGCCGATGTTGTCCGGCCCGCAGGTGGCGAGCAGCCCGCCGAGGAAGCGGTCCTCCCACCCCCGCCCGGGTCCCGGGTCGCGCGGGTGGGGCGCGCGCCCGGCGAGCGGCACGCCCGCCCACCAGGCCGCGCCGAGGTCCAGCCCGCGGTCCGGCAGCACGTCGACCGACAGCCCGCCGGCCACCCGCACGACGAGCGCCCGCTCCCCGCCGGCCGTGACCGCCTCGTCCACCGAGGCCAGGGCGTCCGGCAGCGCGGCGCGGCCGTCGTCGAGCAGGCTCCCCCAGCCGCCCTCGCCGGCCCGCGCGCTCATCGCTCCCGGACCTCGCCGCCGACCACGTCGTAGGTGCGGCCCTGCACGACGAGCCCCTCGAGCCGCGCCTCCGGGTCGAGCTCCACGACGCAGCCGCCGGCCGTCACGGTGCCGTCGAGGTCGACCTCCACGCCGAACACCCCCGCCAGCACCAGCTCGCACCACGCCCCCGCGGACGAGCACGACCAGTCGATGATGTACGGCAGCTGCGGCGGGGTCTTGCGGGCCCCGCCGCCGATCGGTTCCTCGGCCTCCTCCACGAAGTGCGCCTGCCCGGGCGGGCCCTGGTTCGCGCTGCGGGCCAGGCCCGGCAGCCACTCGAGGACCACCTCGGGGTGCCCGAGCGCGATCGCGGCGCGGGCCGAGTCCGCCGGCCACGCCGGGTAGGCGCCGTTCCACTGGTGGTCGGCGCGCACCGACCAGCCCGCGTCGTCGTCCCACGGCGACAGGGCACGCATCCACGACGGGGTGCGCAGCTCCCGGACGAAGAACTCGACCATCGCGTCCCGCCGGTCGGCCGGGACGTCCGCGGCGATCGTGGTCCCGACGGTCGCGAAGTCGTAGCAGTGCCGCGTCTGGACGAGGCTCCCGTCGGGCTGGCGGGCGTGGAAGAAGCCCTCCCCCGGCACGCCGAGGTCGAGGACCTTCGGCAGCAGGTCGGCCGCCTCCGCCCGCAGCCGGGCCGCGTCGTCGGCGCGCCCCTGCAGGTCGCTGATCCCCGCGGCCGTGCGCAGGTTCCACACGTTGGCGGCGTTGAGGCTCGCCACCTCGTGCACGTACGAGCTCACGCACTCGAGGAGGTTGTCGACGTCGCCGTAGTCGGCCAGGCCCGAGCCGGTGCCCGAGCGCAGCCGGTGCCACGCCGTCGCCCAGGCGCGGACCTCGTCGCCCATGGTCGACGTGCGGCCGTCGGGCGTGGTCACCTCGGCGTCGAGCAGCCCGTGGTCGCCGTGCAGCCGCAGGTAGTCGTGCACCAGCCGCGTCATCGCGTAGTGGTTCACCGAGTACCAGTAGCCGACGGGGCCGCCGGTGAGCCACTCGGTGCCGAAGTGCTTCTCGATGTCGAGGCCCACCCAGTGCTCCACCTGCCGCCGCATGACGTGCGGGTCGAGCAGCGCGTGCACCATCGAGCTCAGGGAGTAGTCCCAGATGAACGTGGTCGTCTGCCAGTAGCGCGGCATGAGCGTGTCGTAGGTGCGCCCGAGCACCGACGCCGGGTTGTCGCGGCGGAACCACAGCACGCCGACGGCGCCCCACCAGTACAGGCGGCGCAGCGCGTCGTCGGTCGTGACCAGGCGCGGCAGGCAGCCGCCGAACTCGTCGTTCCCCGGCGTGAAGAGGGCCTCGATCTCCGCGTCCCAGGTGCGGCGGGAGGCCTCGACGGCGCCGGGCACGTCGGCGGCGACGCGGTCGAACGCCGCGAGCGCCTCGTCCCGCCCCCGCGCGACCGTGTGCACGAGGGCGAGGCGCACCGTGCCGCCCGCGGGCACGTCGCGGACCACCTCGGCCACGCGGTCCGACGTCCCGTCGTCGACGGGCGCGCCGTGCTCGTCGACGAGGCCCTGCACGCTCACCGCCGAGCCGTCCGCCGGGCGCCCGAGGCGGCGGGCGCCGAGGCGCTCCAGCGCGTTGCGCGCCTGGGGCGGGGCGCCCGCGAGCCACGGGTCGGCGGCGCAGGTGACCGTCGAGTCGAGCCATGCGCCGAGGCGCAGCTCTCGCGGCGCGCCGGTGGTGTCGGTGACCTCCACCTGCACGGCGACGCCCGGCTCGCCCGGCGGGCACACCGTCACGGTGCGCACGTCCCAGCCGTCCACCACGGTGCGGCGCTCCACCCGGTCGGGCCGCCAGCGCACCTCGACGGGCCGCCCGAACGAGCGCACCAGGCGGCCGCCCAGGTACAGCTGGCCGCTGATGCTGTCGCCCTGGGAGACGGGCGGCACGTTGAGCGAGCGCACGGCCAGCACGTCGTGGTCCACCTGCGCGGTGGCCCAGTGGTTGGTCAGGCCCGGCGGGTTGACCATGTCGTCGAACCGGTCGACGACGAGGTCGGACGCGAGGTCCTCGACGGTCGGGATCGTGCGCGGCGTGGCGGGAGCGGCGGTGCTCATCAGGCGGTTCCTCGTGCTCTGTCGGTCCGGGGGACGTCGGTGCGGTCGGGGGTCAGAAGGGTTCGCGGGCGAGCGCGGCAGGGCGCCCGGCCACGTGCGGGTCGGCGAACTGCGTGCTCGGCAGCAGGGGGTACCAGTCGGGCCGGCCGGGGTCGCGGTCGTACGGGTAGGGGCCCAGCTCGCGGTAGAGCTCCGCGTACTCGGCGACCTTGTCCCGGTCCAGCTCGACGCCGAGGCCGGGGCCGTCCGGGACGGCGATGCGCCCGTCGCGGTAGGCGAGCTTGCCGCCCGCGATGACGTCGTCGCGCAGGTGGTGGTAGTGCGCGTCGGCGGCGAAGGCCAGGTTCGGCACGACGGCGCCCAGGTGCAGCATCGAGGCGAGCTGGATGCCGAGCTCGCCCGAGGAGTGCACGGCCACGCCGAGCTGGAACGCCTCGGCCACGCCCGCCGCCCGGACGCACGGCCGGATGCCGCCCCAGAAGGTCGTGTCCAGCAGGATCACGTCGACGGCGGGCTGCAGCACGTTCGCCGCGAGCTGCTCGACGTTCACCACCACGGTGTTGGTGGCGAGCGGGATCCGGGTGTTCTCGCGCAGCCGGCGCATCCCGTTGAGCCCGTAGCAGAAGTCCTCGGCGTAGTCGTTGTCGAGGTCCTCGATCCGGTGCGCGAACCGGATCGCCTCCTCCACGCTGAGGATCCCGTTCGGGTCGTAGCGGAACCGGTCGCCCGGCAGGGAGGCGGCGAGCGCCCGGTAGGCCTCGAGCTCGACCTCGGGGTCGAAGACGCCGCCCTTGAGCTTGTGCACGCGGAAGCCGTGCTCGGACTTGAGGCGGGCCGCCTCCGCGACGAGCTGGTCGGGCGTGCGCACCTCCCCCGTGCCGTCGGCGGACGGGTACCGGAAGAACAGGTACGAGGCGAACTCGACCTCGTCCCGCACCTCGCCGCCCAGCAGGGCGTGCACGGGCAGCCCGGTGTGCTTGCCCAGCAGGTCGAGGCAGGCGAACTCGATCGCCGCGACCAGCTGGGTGCGGTTGTTGTACAGGCTCGCGGTCGGGTTGGCGAGCATGAACCGCAGCGCCTCGGTGCGCGCCGGGTCGTGCCCGAGCAGGTAGGGCCGCAGGGCGGCGACCGCCGCCTCCGCGCTCTGCCCGCCGCCGCCCATCTCGCCCAGCCCGACCAGCCCGTCCGTCGTCTCGACCTCGACGATGGTGCGCACGAACCGGCCCCAGTGCGCGCCGTTCGAGTGCCGCAGCGGGGCCTCGAGCGGCACGGTCACGGTGGTGGCGCGGACGTCGGCGATCCGCATGCCGCTGCCCGTGAGCGCGGTCATGCGTCGGCCTCGGGCAGCGCCGCGGCGAGGCGGGCGCTGAGCCCGCCGTCGACCTTGACGTCCGCGCCGGTCACGAACGCGGCGCGGTCCGACAGCAGGAACTCGACCACCTCGGCCACCTCCCGCGGGGTCCCGACCCGCCCGAGGGGGTGCGCCCGGCCCCACTCGGCCACGACGTCCTCGGCGGGCCGGTCGCCGGCGAACAGCCCGGCGGCCCAGCGCAGCATCGGCGTGTCGATCGACCCGGGGCTGACGCTGTTGACGCGGATGCCGTCGGCGGCGTGGTCGACCGCCATCGCCCGCGCCAGGCCCAGCAGGGCGGTCTTGCTCGCCGTGTACGCGGCCACGCCCGTCTGGGTGGCGTACGCCTGCGCCGAGGAGACGACGACGACCGCGCCGCCGCCGTTCTCGCGCACCAGCGGCACCATGGCTCGGCAGGTGTGGAACGCCCCGCCGACGTTCACGCCCATCACCTCGTCGTAGGTGGCGGGGTCCGTCTCGTCCACGGCCCCGTAGCGCTGCACCCCGGCGGCGCAGACCACGGCGGCCAGCCTGCCGTGGTCGGCGCGCACCCGGCGGGCGGCGTCGTCGAGCGCCTCGGGCCGCGCGACGTCCGCCACGAGGCCGACGAACCGGCCGGGTCCGGCGGCGTGGCGGGCCGCGGCGGCGTCGAGCGCCGCCGCGTCGCGGTCGATCCCGACGACGGTGGCGCCGAGCTCCACCAGCAGGTCGGCGACGCCGCCGCCGATGCCGGCGGCCGCCCCCGTGACGACCGCGGTGCGGCCGCCCCAGGGCGTCGGGGTCGAGGGGCTGAGGTCAGGCATGGGGTGCTCCAGGGTCGGTGACGCGAGTCAGTACTGGCCGAGCGCGAGGCCGCGGGTGAACGCGCGCTGGGCGAGGAGGAAGAGGGCGACGGTGGGGATCGAGACGATGAGCCCGCCCGCGAGCACGACCGGCATCGTCGAGCCGCCGTACGTGCTCTGCAGCGCGGACAGGGCCGTCATCACGGGCCGTGTCTCGGCGGACTGCGTGAGGGTGAGCCCCAGCAGCAGGTCGTTCCAGATGAGCGTGGCCTGCAGGATGAAGATCGCCACGAGCGCGGGCACCGCCATCGGCAGGTAGATGCGCCAGAAGATCCGCCAGGTGGAGGCGCCGTCCATCACGGCGGCCTCGAAGACGTGGTGCGCGACCCCGGCGAAGAAGTTGCGCATGACGAACGCGGCGAACGGCACCGAGATCACCGTGTAGACGAGGATCATGCCCGTGCGGGTGTCGTACAACCCGGTCTCGACGTAGCCGAGGAACAGCGGCATGAGCAGCATCTGCATCGGGAACACGGTCGAGGCGAAGATCACGACGAACCACACGAAGCCGTGCTGGAGCCGCAGCGCGACGATGGCGAACCCGGCCGCGGCGCCGATCACCACCGCGACCAGCGGCGCGACGACGGCGTAGAGCGCGGTCGAGGCGATGCCGGCGGAGATGTCGCCGCGGGTCCACGCGGCGGTCGCGTTCTCCCAGAGGCCGCCGAGCCCGGCGGGGCTCCACACCGACAGGACGCCGTACTGGTCGTTCGTCTTCGCCGCGTTGACGACCATGAGGTAGACGGGCGCCAGCCACACCAGGCCCAGCACCACGAGGACGGTCTTGCGGACGCGGTCCGCGATCGCGGCACTCATCACGACTCCCGGGCGCCGGACAGCTGCCGGCGCAGGTAGAGGACGGACGCCGCGACCGTGATCACGGTGAGGAACACCGCGACGGCGGCCCCCAGCCCGTAGTCGTTCGCCACGAACGTGTCCTTGTACATGGTCAGGGCGAGGGTCTCCGACGAGACGCCGGGGCCGCCCTTGGTCATCGCCCAGATGATGTCGAACTGCTTGAGCGACCCGACGATGGCCAGGCCCACGACCACCGTGGTGAGCGGCGTGAGCATCGGCCACGTCATCGTGCGGAAGAGCGTCCAGCCCGAGGCCCCGTCGACGCGGGCCGCCTCCATCGGCTCCTTGGGGATGGACTGCAGCCCGATGGTGAACAGCAGCGCGTTCACCCCCGCGCCCTGCCACGTCGCGGCGCCGATCATCACGAACGTGTTGAGGGGCGCGTCCAGGAGCCAGCGCGGCGGGTCGGTGACGCCGAGGAGCGCGAGCGCCTCGTCGAGGGCGCCCCCGGTCTGCAGCACGAAGGTCCAGATGACGCCGACCGCGACACCGGAGACCGCGTAGGGCAGCAGGAACGGCAGGCGGTACCAGAACGAGCCCTTGAGCCCGTACGCGAGGACCGCGATGAACAGCCCCAGGCCCACGGGGAGCACCAGGGTGCCGGCCACCCAGAGCAGCGTGTTGCGCAGCGAGTTGAGGAACCCGGCGTCGGTGAACATCTCCTGGTACTTCGCCAGGCCCACGAGCTCGGGGTCCCCGAGCCCGTTGTACTCGGTGAGGCTCAGGAAGGACGTCCAGACGAACGGCAGGTACAGCAGCAGCGCCACGATCAGCACGGCGGGCAGGGCGAAGCCCCGGGCGGACCAGCGGTACGGCGCACGCGACCGGCGGGCCGGGCGGTCCGTGCTCGTCGGCGGCCGCGGCGGCGCGGCGGTGACGGTCATGGGTGGTGGTCTCCTTCCGGCGCCGCCGGGGGCGCGGGCCCCCGGCGGCGCGACGAACGTGGCGCGCGGGGCTCAGCCCTGCTCGGCCCAGTACGTGTCGGCCTCGTCCTGCAGGCGCTGCAGCCCGGGTGCCGGGTCGGGCGCGTTGGTGACGAAGTCGCCGAAGATCTCCGTCGACAGGGTGTAGACGGGCAGCGGGTTCGCCTCGAGGTAGCGCTGCTGGATGGTGAAGTCGCCGCCGTTGACCTGGTCGACCAGATCCTGCAGCTCCGGGTCCTCGACCTTGACGTGCGGGTTGAACGACACGTCGCCGCGCGACGACGACCAGGCGTTCTGGGCGTCGTCGGACATCCACCAGGCGCTGTAGTCGAGCGCGGCCTGCTCGTTCTCCGAGCCCTTGCCCACGCAGAGCGGGCCGGTCTCCAGCACCATCTGGTTCCCCGACGCCGGGTTCATGCTCGGCATGGTGAAGATCCCGTAGTCCTCCCCGGACCTCGCGCCCACGTCGGTGAGCTGGCCGGTGAGGAACGTGCCGAAGTACGCCATCGCGACGTCGCCGTTCTTGAGCATCGTCTGCGGGTCCGTCGTGACGCCCGGGTCGTTGTAGTAGCCGTCGTCGATCATCGACTTCCACTGGTCCATCACCTCGGTGACCTTCGGGTCGAGGTAGGACGCGTCGCCCGTCTGCAGGCCCTGGTAGACGTCGGGCGCGTTGCCCGCCAGCAGGGCCTGGAACCAGGCGAACTCGAAGATGATGTTCATCTGGTGGAACGGCGTGACGCCGGCGGCCTTGAGCTTCTTGGCGGCGGCCGTCAGCTCGTCGAACGTGGTCGGCACCTCGACGCCGTTGTCGGCGAAGACCTTCTTGTTGTAGTACACCGCCCAGTAGGCGACGTTCAGCGGCACGCAGTACTGCTTGCCGTCGTAGGTGTAGTTGTCCTTGAGCCCCTCGGGCACGAGGCCGTCGGCCTCCGCCTTCGTCCAGAGGTCGGTGGTCTCGGCGACCAGCCCCTGGTCGACGAGGTCGGCCAGCTGGCTGCCCGTGTGCCAGGTGAACAGGTCGGGCACCTTCTTGGTGCGGAACGACTGCTTGATGAAGCTGTCGTACGCGGTGGCGTCGGAGTAGCCGGTGAAGTCCAGCGTGCTGCCCTGCGCCGCGGACTCCTTGTTCATGGCGTCGAAGCTGGGCTCCCACGCCGCCTTGTCCGTGTAGAAGCCGAGGGTGACGTCGCCGCCGTCACCGCCTCCGCCGCCGCCGTCGTCGCTCGAGCAGGCCGCCAGGCCCAGGGCCAGGGACGCCGCCGTGGCGCCGGCCAGGATGCGGGAACGCTTCATGTCGTCTCACCTCGTCGTGATGGTCGTGTGTCGTTGCAGGGTCAGTGCCGGACGTCGAGCGTGATCTCGACGAACCGGGGCCGGTAGATCGAGACGTCCGCGTACAGGTCGTCCGGGTCCACGGAGTTGACGTTGTAGGTCACCAGGAGCGTGTCGTCGTCGCGCAGCTCGGGATGCTCGTGGGCGTTGTAGGCGATGACGTCGGGGTCGCCGTAGCTGCCGGCCGCGCCGACCTCGGGCATCCGGTGGATCGTCGCGCCGCCCGTGAACGGGCCGGTGGGCGAGCAGGAGACGAAGGCCTTGATCTCGTCGCTGAACGGCACCGACGTGTCCTGGGTGACCAGCAGCCAGCCGTCCCGGTACGGGGTCACGCTGTACTCGTTCGCGACGCCGGCCATGACCCGGGCGGACGCGGCCTCGTCGCGCACCCACGCGCTGCCGTCCCAGTAGCGCCAGCGCCCCGTGTCGGCGAGGTCGCCGCCCAGCACCTTGGCGACGTGCATGAACTTCTCGCCGCCCCGGTCCTCGACGCCGTACACGAGCACGTGCCCGCCGGAGCGCTGGTACCACGAGGCCCACTGGATCCCCGCGCCCGAGGGCAGCGGGTCCACCGACGTCACCTGCCAGGTGTCCGTGTCCAGGGTGGCGACGGACGACCCGCTCCAGCCCCAGTCCCAGGTGCCCTCGCCGAACCGCGCGAACTCGAGCACGCCTACCTGCAGGTCGCCCCGGCGCGTGGCCAGCCCGGCGCCGAACCAGTGCCAGGCGCCGTCCGGGTCGGGCCCCACGATGCTCTCCGGGGCGTCCGCGGTGCCGCCGGTGACGGTCCGCAGCGCGGCGCCGTCCTGCAGCACGATCGAGTTGTTGAGGAAGGGCGTGCTCTGCGGGCGGCTGCCGTCGGGCGCCACCGGGCCGAGGAACGTGTCCGAGAAGATCCACGCGAGCGAGCCGTCGCGCAGCGGCACCGAGTAGGTGCTGTCGGCGCCGGTCCAGCCGACCCCCGAGTCGGCGTAGGCGGTGAAGGTGTCGCCGAGCGGCGCCGGCGCGGCCCGCGTGGCCTGCACCGTCGCGCCGTCGAGCGAGCAGGCGGGCGCACCGCGGTCCGCCGCCGTGGCCGTCGTCGTGGCCGCCGTCGTGGCTCCGGCCAGGGTGAGTGCCCCGGCCATCGCGGCGGCGGCCAGCCGCCGCCCGCGGCGCGAGTTCGTCCTCGTCATCGTCATCACTCCGTCGTGATCTCGTGGCGTTCCGTGGCCCGGCCCCACCGGGGCCGGGTGCTGCGGGTGGTGGGGGCCTAGGGCGCCGCGCCCTCGATGGCGCCCACGACCTCCGTGAGGTGCGCGTGCATGAGGTCCGCGACGGCGTCCGCGCGCCCCTCGGTCACGAGGCGCACGAGCTCGGCGTGCTCCTCGTAGTCCGACTCCGGGTCGCCGTGGAGGGCGAGGATCCGGCGCTGGTCCTCGGCGTGCAGCAGCAGGATCACGTCGAGCACCTCGGACAGGATCGTGTTGCCCGCCGCGTCGGCCACCGCCCGGTGGAGGTCGACGTTCACCCGCCACAGGCGGTCCGACCCGCTCTCGAGGCACTCGCGCGCCTCCGCGAGGAGGTCGGCCAGGCGGGCCAGCGCGGCCGGCTCGCGGACCACCGCGGCCTGCCGCGCGATCGCCGGCTCGATCACGGCGCGCGCCTGGACGAGCGCCACGAGCCGGGCGCGGTCGGCGGGCGGGGCCACCGCGTTGGGCAGGACGCTGCGCAGGTAGTTCTCCCCCACGTAGATGCCCGAGCCGTGGCGGAAGGACAGGATGCCCAGGCCCTCGAGCCGCCGCAGCGCCTCGCGCATCGTGGGGACCGCGACCCCGAACCGCGCCGCCAGGTCGCGCTGCGGCCCGATGCGCTCGCCCGCGACCAGACCCTCGTCGCCGATCATCTGGATCACGGCCTCCGCGAGCGTCCCGCTGAGGGTGGGGCGCGGGACCGGGCCCGACTCCGTCGTCATGAAAAGTGATCTAATCACTTGCTCACTCGAAAGGGAAGGGGCGGGTGACGACCGGGCGAAAACGCGGCCGCGCCGCATCCCCGGTCCCGACCGGTCCTCTCTCCTGGGGCGGCCACCCCGGGCCGCGCACCGTCACCCGGAAGAGAGCACCGCCATGTCCGTCACCACCTCGTCGGCCCGCAACGCCGCCGGCGCCCGCACCGTCCCGGCGTCCCCGGACAACCCCGCGCCGACCGCCGCAGAGGCCCCCACGACGGCCCCCACGACGGCGCCGCGCCGCCTCGCCGAGCGGGTCGCGCTGCGCGCCGACGTCGCGGTCACCGCGCTGGCGCGCGTCCTCGCCCGGTGGTCGGTCCCCGCCCTGCGCGTCGCCCTCGGCCTCGTGTTCCTCGGCTTCGGCGTGCTGAAGCTCTTCCCCGGCGCCAGCCCGGCCGAGGAGATCGCCGCCCGCACGGTGGAGACGCTGACGTTCGGCCTGGTGCCGGGCGAGGCCGCCGTGCTGCTGACGGCCGTCATGGAGACCTTCATCGGCCTGACGCTCCTCTCCGGCCGCCTGCTGCGGACGGGGCTGGCCGTCCTGGCCGTGGCGATGGTCGGCATCCTGTCCCCCGTGGCCCTCTTCGGCGACGAGCTGTTCGGCCACGGCATGACGCTGCTCGGCCAGTACGTGCTGAAGGACGTCGTCCTCGTCGCCGGCGCCGCCGTCGTCGCCGCCGTCGCGCTCGGCGCCCGGCTGCGGCTCGACGCCTGAGGCCGCGCCCCGCCCGCCGACCCGCCCCGGAGCCTCCGGCCGTCCCCCGGCCGGAGGCTCCCTCGCGTCCGGATCGTGAGAAATCACCGGAGCACCCTGGCGTTCCCCGGATCGGCTGCTATACCTCCGCCCCAGGTCACGAGCCCCAGCGCGAAGCCCCGGCTGGCTGGGCAGCAACCCCCACGTCACGGCGGGGTGCTCCGGGAGATGACCAGGCCGCCGGCCGGCCCGTCCGCGGGCCGAGACGCCGCGCGGCAAGCGTGATCGACGGACTGCGAGGTACACCCCATGACCGAACCCACCCGCCCCACCGCCGCCTCCGTGGTGGTGGTGTCCGGCAACCCGCGCGCGGGCTCGCGCACCCTGGCCGCGGCAGAGGCCGCCGGGCGCCGCGTCGCCGAGCTGCTCGGCACCGACGACGTCGCGACGGTCGAGCTCGCGGCGTTCGGGGGCGAGATCCTCGCCCCCGCCCACCCCGCCGCCGACGCGGCGAAGGAGCGCCTCGCGCGCGCCACCGTCGCCGTCGTGGCCACCCCCGTCTACAAGGCCTCCTACACCGGCCTGCTCAAGGCGTTCCTCGACCTCTACGGGCCGGACGGGCTCGCGGGCGTCGTCGTCGTGCCGCTCGTCGTCTCCGGCAACCCGGCGCACGCGCTGGCGGGCGAGGTGCACCTGCGCCCCGTCCTCGTCGAGCTCGGCGCCGTCGTGCCCACCCGGTCCCTGACGCTCACCGAGGCGCAGCTGCCCGAGCTCGGCGCGGCCCTTGACCCCTGGTTCGCCCGCTGGTCGACGCCCCTGCGCCGGGCCACCGGCCTGACCTCCGCCGCCGCGACGCACGCCGCCGAGCTGACGGGGGCCGCCCGGTGACCGCCGAGCGCACCGACCTGACCGCCGCGCTGACCGACATGGAGGAGCTCCTGGCCCAGCAGGACGAGCCCCAGCTGTCCGCCGACGAGTTCAAGACGGTGTTCCGCCAGCAT
>NZ_JBHVFQ010000016.1:0-97145 GCF_042801555.1 Isoptericola sp. NPDC057559 | reverse complement strand
TCGTGGTGCAGCACGTCGAAGAAGCGCACGCTGAGCGGCACGGCGGCGCTGCCGGGGCCGCCCTGAGAGGAACGCCGCGACGACCTCGACCTCGTCGCCCGCGTCGGCGGCGCGCAGCGCGTCCGCGAGGAGCTCGCGCTTGCGCAGCCGCGATCGCGTCGCGGCGACGGCGGAGTGCGTGGCGACCAGGTCGGCGAGCAGCACCCGACGATCGTCGCACCCGCCTCCGACGCTGTCGCGGCGCCGGCGCCGCCGTGCTGCCCTGGGCGGCACCGCGTGCGCCGCCGCGCCCCGGCTGCGAGCGTGGGGCGATGCGGGCCGACGGGGACGAGGACCAGGGCGAGCTGGGCACGGTCGCGGTGCTCTCGGACGTGCACGGCGTGCTGCCCGTGCTGGAGGCGGTGCTGGCCGAGCCGGACGTGCGGGCGGCGGACGCCGTCGTCGTCACCGGCGACCACGCCGCCGGCCCGCAGCCCGTGGAGGTGCTCGACCGGCTGCGCGCCCTGGGCGACCGGGCCGTGCTGGTGCGGGGCAACGCCGACCGCGAGCTCGTGGCGCACGCCCGCGACGGGAGCGGGCCGGTGCCCGACGCCGTCACGCCGTGGGCGGCGGCGCGGCTGCGGCCCGCCGACGTCGACCTCCTGGCCGGGCTGCCGCACCCCGTCGAGCTGCGCGTGCGCGGGTTCGGCCGGGTGGTCGCGTGCCACGGGACGCCGCGGGACGACGAGGAGGTGGTGCTCGTCGACTCGTCGCTCGAGCGCTGGGCCGACGTGCTGGGCGGGCTCGACGGCGACGTCACCACCGTGCTGTGCGGGCACACGCACATGCCGTTCGTGCGGCTCGTGGACCGGCGGCTGGTGGTGAACCCGGGCAGCGTCGGGATGCCGTACGGCCGCGCGGGCGGGTCGTGGGCGCTGCTGCGCGACGGCCAGGTCGAGCTGCGGCACACGCCGGTGGACGTCGACGCAGCGGTGGAGGCCGTGGTCGCCGGGTCGGCCTTCCCCGGTGCCCGCGCGTGGGCGGACGAGTACCTGCGGTCGGCGGCGAGCGACGCCGACGCGCTGGCCGCGTTCGGCCCGCGGGACGGGCGCGCGGCCCGCCCCGCGGGGGAGGCTCAGAGCTCCTCGTAGACCGCCGGGTCCTGGTCGTTGGTGCGGCCGTCGGGGCGGCCGAGGCCGGTGATCCGGTCCATCTCGTCGGCGGTGAGCTCGAAGGAGAACAGGTCGAGGTTGTCGGCCTGGCGCTCCGGGCTCGACGCCTTGGGGATCGGCACGACGCCGAGCTGCACGTGCCAGCGCAGGATCGCCCGGGCGGGGGAGACGCCGTGCGCGGCCGCCACGGCGGTGACGACGGGGTCGTTCAGCAGCGCGTTCGCCCGCCCGATGGGGCTCCACGCCTCGGTGACGACGCCGCGCGCGGCGTCGGCGGCGCGCTGCTCGGCCTGCGGGAAGTACGGGTGCAGCTCGACCTGGTTCACGACCGGGGTCACGCCGGTGGCCGCGATGACGGCGTCGAGGTGCTCGGGCAGGAAGTTCGACACCCCGACGTGCCGGACCAGACCGCGCTCGCGGCAGTCGACGAGCGCCTGGTACGCCTCGACGTACTTCCCGACCCGCGGGTTGGGCCAGTGGATGAGGTACAGGTCGAGGTGGTCGAGGCCGGTGCGCAGCACGGACTCCTCGACGGTGGCGACGGCCTCGTCGTAGGCGTGTCGGCGGCCGGGCAGCTTGGAGGTGACGAGCAGCTCGTCGCGCGGGACGGACGCGGCGCGCACGGCGCGGCCCACGGCGCCCTCGTTCTCGTAGCTGAACGCGGAGTCGATCAGGCGGTAGCCCGCGTCGATCGCGCGGGCGATCGTGTCGGCGCCGGCCGAGCCCTTGAGCTTGTAGGTGCCGAAGCCGACCGCCGGGATCGTGGTGCCGTCGGCGGCCGTGCGGGTGGGGACCTCGGGCGGGGTGGGGTGGTCGCTCATGCCCCCATTCCACACCCGTCGCCCGGCGCGGCCCCTAGGGTGGCGGCGTGATCACGGTGCCGTCCTCGTTCCGCGCGATGCCGCGCTGGTGGCACGACGACGCCGGCCGCGACTGGCTGGACGACCTGCCCTCGCGGGTGGCCGCGCGGTGCGCGGCCTGGGGCCTCGCCGTCGACGGCGAGCCGGCGCACGGCTCGAACGCGCTGGTCGTGCCGGTGCGCCGGGGCGACGAGCGGCTGGCCCTGCGGCTCACGCCGACGGGGGACGACGTCGCGGCGGAGGTGCGGGCGCTGCGGGTGTGGGCGGGCCGAGGCACGGTGCTGCTGGTCGACGCCGACGAGGAGGAGGGCGCGACGCTCCTGGAGCGGCTGGACGGCGGCCGGTCGCTGGCGGACGTGCCCCTGGACGCCGCGATCGAGGTGCTCGCGGGGCTCACGCGGACTCTCGCTGTGCCCGCCCCCGACGAAGCGCCGTCGACGGCGGGGATCGCCGCAGGACTGACGGAGTCGTTCCCGCGGGAGTGGTCGGCGCTGGGCGAGCCGCTGCCGGCGCCGCAGCTCGACGTCGCGCTCGACCTCGCCGCGGAGCGTGCCGCCGCGCCGGCGTCGGACCTCGCCGCCGACGGCGACCTGCACCACGAGCAGGTGCTGGCGGGCACGCGCGCGCCCTGGCTCGTCGTCGACCCCGTCCTCTGGCGCGGGGACCCGGAGGCCGACCTCGGCCGCGTGCAGTGGACCCGCCTCGACGAGCTGCCCACCGAGGCGGCCGTCGTCGCCGCCTTCGACGCGTTCGTCCGCGCCGCCGGGGTGCCGCGCGACCGGGCGCGCGCCTGGGTGGTGCTCCGCGCGACGTCCTACCTGCTGTGGGGGCTGGCGCGCGGGCTCACCGAGGACCCGGTGCGCTGCCGCCGCCTGCTCGACGTGTTCGCCTGACCGGCCGGGGACGCGGACGGCCCGCCCCCGGTGCGGGGACGGGCCGTGCGGGCTGCCTGCGTCAGGCGGCGTCGGGGTAGGGGACGCCGGTGGTCGCGTGGCAGCGGTAGCCGTGCGGGTTCTTCGCGTCGGACAGGTACTCCTGGTGGTAGTCCTCCGCGTAGTAGAACGGGCCGGCCTCGACGGCCGGGCGCAGCTCGGTGGTGATCGGGTCGTAGCCCTTGGCGGCGAGGACGGCGGAGTAGGTCTCGGCGGTCTCGCGGACGGCCTTCTCCTGCTCCGGGGTGGTCCAGTAGACCGCCGAGCGGTACTGGGTGCCGACGTCGTTGCCCTGCCGGAAGCCCTGCGTCGGGTCGTGCCGCTCCCAGAAGATCTTGAGCAGCTCGGCCTCGGAGACCTTCGTCGGGTCGTAGGCGACGAGCGCGGTCTCGGCGTGCCCGGTGCGCGCCGTGCACACCTCCTCGTACGTCGGGTTGGGCGTGGTGCCGCCCATGTACCCGACGGCCGTGCTCACCACGCCGGGCACCTGCCAGTAGATCTCCTCGGCGCCCCAGAAACAGCCCATCGCCAGGTACAGCACGCGCGTGCCCTCGGGCCACGGGCCGACGATCGAGGTGCCGAGCACCGTGTGCGGGCGGGCGGCGGGCAGCACGGGCGACTCGCGCCCGGGCAGCGCGTCCTCCGGCGCCACCATCGTGCTCTTGCCGGAGCGGCCGAGCAGCTGGTCGAAGATCGAGTTCATCGCGTTACCTCCATTGACCTTCATTGCCCTTCAGGGTCGGGACGCAGAGGTCCCGGTAGGCGCAACGACGTCCGGGGGGCGAGTGTTCCCTCCGGCGCCGGCCGTGGGGGCGAGCCCGGCGACGAGCGCGTCGAGGCCGGCGGCGAACTCGCGGTCCGCCCCGATCGCGGCCACCTGCGCGCCCAGGCGGGCCAACCGGTCGGCGCCGGCCGGGAGGTCCTGGCCGGGCACGATCGCCGTGCGGTCGGGAGTGGCCTGCTCCTCGAGGGTCGCGCCGATGGTGTACCGGGACACGGCGATGTACGCGAGGACGGCGTCGACGCCGGCGAAGCCGTGCCGCTCGAGCAGCTCCACCTGGGCGAGCGCGTTGGCGGGGTTGGGGGCGCGAGGCCCGGTCGACGCGACGAGCCGCGCGCCGTCGCGGACGGCGAGCATCGCCCGCCGCAGGCTGTGCGCGTTGCGGGCGAGGAAGGCCCGCCAGTCCTCGTCCGGCTCCGGGAGGCGCTCCGTGTGCCACCGGTCGAGCACCTCCGCGGCGGCGGCCGCGAGGACCTCCGCCTTGTTGCGGAAGTGGTGGTAGAGCGCGGGCTGCCGCACCCCGAGGCGGGCGGCCACCGCGTGCAGCGAGAGGCCGTCGAGGCCGCGCTCGTCGAGCACCTCGAGCGTCGCGGCGACGATCGCGCGGCGGTCGAGCAGGGGCGGTCGTGGGGGCACGGCGTCACCGTACCGCCCGCCGGCGGGGCGGGCCCGGCAAACTTATCGGTGATAAGTTACGGGTCGACGACCGACACGAAGGAGAGGCCATGACGGACGACGGCTGGAGCGGCACGGTCCGCAAGAAGTCGCGCGGGCTGCTCGACGGGTCCAACCTCTACCGCCGCCTCGAGCTGGAGCTCGACGACGGCACGTCCACCACCGTCCGCGTGGGCAAGGAGCTGTGGCGGCAGGTGGAGGTGGGCGACCGCCTGGTCAAGGACGCCGACGGCGACCCCCGCCCCGCCTGACGGGACGCGCGCGGCCGGGGGCGGCGAGCCGGGGCGGCCGCGACCCCCGGGGGCGGCAGGATGGGCGACGCCCGACCCGTCCCCGAGGAGACGATGCGATGACCACGGACCGGCCCGCGGACCTGCCCGACCAGCTCCTGCTCCCCGATCCGGCCGGGTGGCGCGCGTGGCTCGACGAGCACGAGGGCTCCTGCCCCGACGGCGTGTGGCTGGTGCTCGCGAAGAAGGGCCGCCCGTCGCCCACGACGCTCACCCACGCCACCGCGTTGGAGGAGGCGCTGTGCAGCGGCTGGATCGACGCGCAGATGCGCAGCCTGGGCGCCGACTCGATGCTGCAGCGGTTCTGCCCGCGGCGGCCCCGCAGCCGGTGGTCGGTCCGCAACCAGGAGATCGTCGCCCGCCTCGCCCAGGAGGGGCGGATGCGCCCGCGCGGCCGGGCGGAGATCGACGCGGCGAAGGCGGACGGACGCTGGGAGGCTGCCTACCACGGCTCCGCGCGCGCCGAGGTGCCGGACGACCTCGGTGCGGCGATCGCGGCCAGCCCTGCGGCGGCGGCGATGTTCGAGGTGCTCACGGCGCAGAACCGGTACGCGATCCTGCACCGCCTGGGCGCCCTCAGGACGGCGGAGGCGCGCGAGCGCAACGTCGCGAAGTACGTCGCGATGCTCGAGCGCGGCGAGACCCTCTACCCGCAGAAGCGCCGCCCGGAGGCCTGACCTGTGGACGCGCTGTGAAGATCGAGGCCCGGGCCGGGGCCGTGCGGGGGCGCCCTCGCGCGACGTGCCCGCGCGCCACCTAGGGTTTGCCCGTGAGCTCGGAACGCACCTCCCCCTCCGGCGCGGACGCCGTCCCGCTGAGCATCCGTGCCGCGGCCTCGTGGTCGTGGCGCATCCTCCTGATCGCCGCCGCGGTCGCCGCCTTCCTGTGGCTGCTGGCGACGCTGAAGACGATCGTCGTGCCGGTCGCCATCGCCCTGCTCCTGACGATCCTGCTCGCCCCGGTGCGCCGGGCCCTCGAGCGGTGGGGGCTTCGCAGGGGGCTCGCGACGGCGATCTCGATCGTCGGCCTGATCGTGCTGGTCGGGGCCCTGATCACGCTGGCGGGGACGTCGATCGTCGGGGGCTTCCAGGACCTGGCCGACCAGGCGGTCGCCGGGTTCAAGCAGTTCACGACGTGGCTCGCCGAGGGCCCGCTGCAGCTCGACTCGAAGCAGCTGTCCGAGTACGGCCAGCAGCTGCAGAGCTCGATCGTCGAGAGCTCCGGCCTGGTCTCGGGCGCGCTCGGCGCCGCGACCACCGTGGGGCACGTCCTCGTGGGCGCGCTGATCGCCCTGTTCTGCACGATCTTCTTCCTGCTCGACGGGCGCACCATCTGGACGTGGCTGGTCAACCTGCTGCCGATGCGGGCCCGCGAGCCCGTGCACCAGGCCGGCCGCCGCGGCCTAGTCACCCTGTCCGCGTACGTGCGCACCCAGATCCTCGTGGCGTTCGTCGACGCCGTCGGCATCGGCATCGGGTCGGCGTTCTTCGTCCCGGCCCTCGCGCTGCCGATCGGCATCCTGGTCTTCATCGGCTCGTTCGTGCCGATCATCGGCGCGATCGTCACCGGCGCCATCGCCACCGCCGTGGTCCTGGTCGCCAACGGGTGGATCGCGGCGCTCATCATGCTCGGCATCGTGCTGCTGGTGCAGCAGGCCGAGAGCCACATCCTGCAGCCCTTCCTCATGGGCCACGCGGTGTCCCTGCACCCGGTGGCCGTGGTGCTCGTGGTGGCGGCCGGGAGCCTGGCCGCCGGCATCGTCGGCGCCCTGTTCGCCGTCCCGCTCGCGGCCGTGCTCAACACCGTGCTGCTCTACCTGCACGGGCACGACAAGTTCCCCGAGCTGGGCCACGAGGACCATGTGCCATTGTTGCGTCGACGACCTCAGCTCCCCGGTACCCTGCTCTGGTCGGGACGGGGGTCGTCGCAGGAGGCGGCGGCCACGGGCGGCGCGTCGGACAGCACCATCGACCTGCCCGACGCTCCTGCCTCGCCCGCCTCCGACGCGGGCCCGGCAGGAGAGAACAGGTAAGTGGCAGCACACCCCCCGATCGACCGTGTGACCCTCGACGACGTCCGCACCGCCGCGGCGCTGCTCGACGGCGTCATCACCCGCACGCCGGTGCAGGCGTTCCGCGCGATGAGCGAGGCCGCGGGCGCGCCCGTCGTCCTCAAGTGCGAGAACCTGCAGCGGGCCGGCTCGTTCAAGATCCGCGGCGCGTACACGCGCCTGAGCCGGATGTCGGACGAGGAGAAGGCGCGCGGCGTCGTCGCGGCCAGCGCCGGCAACCACGCGCAGGGCGTCGCGCTCGCGGCCCAGATGCTCGGCATCCACGCCATCGTCTACATGCCCGTCGACGCGTCGGTGCCCAAGCTCGCCGCCACGCGCGGCTACGGCGCCGAGGTGCGCCAGGTCGGCGAGAGCGTCGATGAGGCGCTGGTCGCGGCGCGCGCGGAGGCGGCCCGGTCCGGCCGCACCCTCATCCACCCGTTCGACCACCTGGACGTCGTGACGGGCCAGGGCACGGTGGCCCTCGAGATCCTCGAGCAGGTGCCCGACGTCGGCACGGTCGTCGTGCCGCTGGGCGGCGGCGGCCTCGTGGCCGGCATCGCGACGGTGCTCGCGGAGGCCGCCCCGCACGTGAAGGTCGTGGGCGTGCAGGCCGAGACGGCCGCCGCCTACCCGGAGTCGCTCGCCGCGGGCCGCCCGGTGCCGCTGTCCCTCGGGGCGACGATGGCGGACGGCATCGCCATCGGCACGCCGGGCGACGTGCCCTTCGAGGTGCTGCAGCGCCTCGGCGTGGAGGTGCGCACCGTCTCCGAGGAGGAGATGTCGCGCGCGCTGCTGCTCGTGGCCGAGCGGGGCAAGCTGATCGTCGAGCCGTCCGGCGCCGCGGGCGTGGCGGCCGTCCTCGCCGCCGAGCCGGGCTCCCTGCCCGGCACCATCGTCCCCGTCCTCACGGGCGGCAACATCGACCCGCTGCTGCTGCTGCGCGTCGTCCAGCACGGCCTCGTGGCGGCCGGCCGGTACCTGCAGCTGCGCGTGTGCATCGACGACAGGCCGGGCTCCCTCGCGAGCCTGCTGGACGTCATCGCCGCCGCGGGCGCCAGCATCGTGCAGGTGGAGCACACCCGCACCGACACGTCGCTCACCGTGTCGCAGGTGCTCGTGAACGTGCAGCTCGAGACCAAGGGCCACGAGCACTGCGCCGCCGTCGTGGACCGGCTGCGCGCCGCGGGGTTCGAGGTCGCCTGAGCGTCGCGCGCGGACGCCCGGGGCCCGCTCAGCGCAGGGCGCGGCGGTAGTCGCCCGGAGCGCACCCGCAGATCTGGCGGAACGTGTCGTAGAAGCTGCTCTGCGACGTGAACCCCGCCGCGTGCCCGACCTCCACCGTCGTGGCGTCCGTCGTGATGAGCAGGCGCTGCGCCTCTGCCACCCGGCACCGCGCGATGTACGTGCCGAGGGTGGTGCCCACGACCCGCTTGAACAGCGTCATCGCGTGGCTCGGGCTCAGGTGCACGGCGCGTGCCACGTCGGAGGGCGAGATCGCGGAGCGGTAGTGCTCCGCGACGAACTGGGCCATCGCGGCGGCCCGGGCCGCCGGGCCGGAGTCCCCGGCGCCGTCCTGCGCGTCCGGCCCGCCGCCGGGGTGCGTCGCGGCGGCGTCGGAGCCCAGCAGGCGCCGGACGAACGCCTGGACCTCGAGCATCACGACGGTGGTGTCGCCGCCGGCCGTGACGTCCAGGCGCCAGGTGGCGAACATCGCGTCGACGTCGCGGGCGAGGTCCGCGGCCGGCACGACGACGGGCCGGGCCCGCAACAGCACGGCGACGTGCTCGGTCGGCAGCGCCCAGCCCAGCACCTCCGTGAGGGGGACGTGCACCCACGACACCGCCGTCGGCACCTGCCCCGGGTCCACGAGCTGGTGCGGGGTGCCGCCCCAGAAGAGGGCGACCTCGCCGGCCTCGACCCGC
The DNA here is from genome assembly GCF_042801555.1 of Isoptericola sp. NPDC057559. NCBI lineage: Bacteria > Bacillati > Actinomycetota > Actinomycetes > Micrococcales > Promicromonosporaceae > Isoptericola > Isoptericola sp. NPDC057559. The sequence goes on along the minus strand of NZ_JBHVFQ010000016.1, from coordinate 88,481 downwards.
AGCGTCGAGCCGCCGAAGAGGTACTCGAGCCGGCCCGAGTGGACGAGGTTGAGCTCCAGGTCGTCGTGCCGGTGCGGGTGCTCCATCACCGGCGGGGCGCCGTGCCGCACCCAGAGCGCGGCCTCCTCGAGGCGGACGTCGTCGGCGCGGAGTGTCACGGGGTGAGCCTAGGACCTGCCCCGGCGCCCGGTACGTGGACGCGGACGAGGCCGGGCGCGACCTTGCGATTCCACGTTGTACCCGATGGGTTGCCTGGGCTACTGTCCCGTGCGTGCTCATTGGCGAGAACGCTCGGCCCCCGTCGGCGGCGCGCGGCGACTGGCGCTTCCTCTGGCCCTACTTCCGCCGTGAGTCGAGGCGGTTGGGCCTGCTCGGTGGGGTCATGCTCGGCGCGACGGGCGCGACCCTCGCCAGCCCGTTCGTGGTCCGCGAGTTCATCGACGGCGTCACCACCGGCACCCTCGACGTCGCCGGCTCGGCGCGGCTCGTGGTCCTGTTCGGCGTCCTCGGGGTGGCGCGGTACGCGCTGTCGGCGGGGGAGGCCGGGGTCGCCGAGTCCGTGGCGTGGCGTTCGACCAACAGGCTCCGCGAGGACGTGCTGCAGCACGCGATGGACCTCCCGCTGGAGCGCCACCACGACGCGGCCCCGGGCGAGTGGGTCGAGCGCGTGGACGGTGACATCGGCCTGCTGAGCAACCTGTTCTCCCGGTTCGTGATCACGATCGTCGGCGAGGCGCTGATCGTGGTCGGTGTCGTCACGGCGCTGTTCGCCGTCGACTGGCGCGTCGGCCTGCTGTTCCTCGTCTGTCTGCTCGTGGGGCTGGCCGGGCTGCGCTGGGTCGCCGGCTGGGGACGTGACGCCTACCGCGACAGCCGCGGCGCCGTGGCGCGTTTCATGGGATACGTCGAGGAGCGGTTGCGGGGCACGGAGGACCTCCAGGCCCTCGGGGCGGTCGGCCACGCCATGGACGGGCTGAAGGCCAGGCACCGCGGGGTGCTGCGCACCGACCTCCGGGCCGCGCTCGTGGGCAGCAGCCTGGTCTGGGCGTCCGCCTCGCTCTTCACGGCCCTGGTCACGGCGCTCGCCCTGGGCCTGGCCGGGCTCCGGTTCGGCCAGGGGGCGATGACGATCGGCACGGTCTACCTGGTCTTCGCGTTCACCCAGCAGCTCCAGGAGCCCCTGATCCGGCTCTCGCACCAGCTCCAGGACTACCAGCGGGCGATGGCGGGCCTCAGCCGCACCCGCGAGATCCTCGACATGCCCGTGGAGCCCCGCACCGGGACCGCCGTGCTCCCCGCCGGCCCCCGCGACGTCACCCTGGACCGGGTGACGTTCGGCTACACCCCGGGGCACCCCGTCCTCACGGACCTCAGCCTGGAGCTCCCCGCCGGGCGGACGCTCGGGGTGGTCGGCCGCACCGGTGCGGGGAAGTCGACGGTCGCCAAGTTGTTGGCGGGCCTGGTCCGCCCGGACGCCGGGGCGGTCCGCATCGGCGGCGTCGACACCGCGCAGGTGAGCGTCACCGACCTGCGGGCCGCGGTCGCCGTGGTCACGCAGGACGTGTTCCTGCTCGACGCGACCGTGCGCGACAACATCACCCTCATGGACCCGGACGTGAGCGACGGTCGCCTCACCGCGGCGCTGGAGGCGCTCGGGCTGACCGACTGGGTCGGGCGGCTGCCGAGCGGCCTGGACACCCGGGTGAGCGAGCACGTGATGTCCGCGGGGGAGGCGCAGCTCCTCGCGCTGACGCGGGTGCTGATCCACGACCCCTCGCTCGTCGTCCTCGACGAGGCCTCGGCGAGGCTGGACCCCGAGACCGAGCGGCGGCTCGACGCGGCGCTGCGCCCGGCCCTCGCCGGCCGGACGGCCGTGGTCATCGCGCACCGCCTGGCGACCCTCGACTCCGTGGACCTCGTCGCGGTGATCGACGACGGGCGGCTCGTCGAGATCGGCCCGCGCGACCGGCTCTCCGCCGACCGGGGATCGCGCTTCGCGACGATGCTGCAGCAGGGGGGATCGTGAGAGCGCGCCGGGGCCTCGTGCGTCAGGACGTGGGCCGGGTCGGGCTGCTGGCCGGGATGGTCCGGCCCCACCGGGCCCTGTTCGCGGCCGACGTCCTGACGGGGATCGCCTTCTTCCTGTGCGCCGTGGTGCCGGGCCTGGCGCTCCGGGCGTTCCTCGACGCCCTGCCCGGCCAGGCCGCCGGCTGGGCGCTCCCCGTGGCGCCGTTGCTGGCCTACCTCGGCTTCAAGGCCGCCGAGGCCGTCGGCGCGGCCGGCTGGATGGCGGTCGACACCGTGTTCCGGTACCGCATCTACCACGACGTCCGCGTGCGGCTCACCGAGCGGCTGCTGCGCCGCCCGGGCGCGCTGCCGCCGCCCGTGCCGACGGGCGACATCCTGTCCCGCTACCGGGACGACACCGTCGAGGTCGCCGAGGTGCTGGGCAAGCGGGGCATCCAGCTGGTCTCGTCGTCGGTCGTGACGAGCGCGGTCACCTTCGGCGTGCTGTTCACGATCAGCCTGAGGACCACCCTGCTCGCGGTGCTGCCGACCCTGGGCATCGCGGTGATCGCCTTCCTGGCCAGCCGGCGGATCAAGGAGCTGCAGCACCACACCCGCCAGACGGCGGGAGACGTCTCCGCCTTCCTCCGCGACTGCTTCGCGGGCATCGAGGCCATCAAGGTCAACGACGCCGGACGTCACGTCGTCGAACGCGTGCGCCAGGTGAACGACCGGCGACGCCACGCGGCCGTGCTCAACGAGGTGTTCGGCGGTGTCCTGGCGTCGAGCCAGAGCATCGTCGTCCTCCTCGGCACCTCCCTGGTGATGTGGACCTCGGCCGCGGGGATCCGGGACGGCAGCTTCAGCGTGGGCGACTTCGCGTACTTCATCTACGCGCTGGGGACGTTCGGCACCCTCGTCAACGCCGTCGGCCAGTTCGTCAGCCGGTTCCAGCGCTTCAGCGTGACCGAGGAGCGCCTGCGGGAGATCCTCCCCGGTCGCCGGCTGCGCGACCTCACCGTGCCGACACCGGACCTTCCCGCGCCCACCGAGGTCGCCGGGCGCGCCCCGGCGCCGCGGGACCCCGGCGGGGTCGACGTCGGGGCACCCGTCCTCGAGGTCACCGGCCTCCGCTACGCGCACCCCGGCGGGCAGCCCGGGGTCCGGGACTTCGACCTCACGGCCCGGGCGGGCGAGCTGGTGGTCGTCGCCGGCCCGGTCGGCGTCGGGAAGACGACCCTGCTGCGCGCGATCCAGGGCACCCTGCCGCGCTCCGCCGGCAGCGTGGCGGTGCGGGGCTGGACCCTGCCGCCGGGCGTGGCGATGGCCCCGCCCCTGATGTCGCTCACGCCGCAGGCGCCGCACGTCTTCAGCGACTCGCTCGCGAGCAACGTGCTCCTCGGTGGATCGCCGTCCCTGCTCGCGGACGTGCTCGCCGCCAGCACCCTGGACCACGACGTCGACCGCATCCCCGAGGGCACGGAGGCCGGGATCGGGCCCCAGGGGCACCGCCTGTCCGGCGGGCAGCTGCACCGGCTCGCCGCCGCCCGGATGCTGGCGCACCGCGCGGACGTCATGCTCGTCGACGACCTGTCGGCCTCCCTCGACGTCGACACCGAACGGCGCCTCCTGGAGAACCTGCTGGCGAGCTCCCGGGACAGCGTGCTGATCGTGGTGAGCAACCGCAGGCCCATCCGGGACCTGGCCCACCAGACGTACGACCTGGTCGGCCACTAGGCCGCCGTTCGTGGGGCCGACCAAAGGATCCCGGAAAATGGGGCGACCGATCCGGAAGATCGACCGCCATCCTCGGGCCTAGCGTCGCTGCATGGCTCATTCCCCGAAGATCACCATCGTCGGTGCCGGCGGCTTCGTCTTCCCGTTCCGCCTCATCGGAGACCTGCTCAGCTTCCCCGCCCTGCGCGACGCGACGCTGTGTCTCATGGACCTCGACGCGGGCCGCCTGGACCGCGTGGCGAGCGCGGCCCGCGAGCTCGTGGACCACCACGGCCTGGCGACCGACGTGCGGCAGACCACCGACCGCCGCGAGGCGCTCGACGGCGCGGACTTCGTCATCATCACGTTCCAGGTGGGCGGCGTGGAGTCCTACCGGCACGACGTCGAGATCCCGCGCCGCTACGGCGTCGACCAGACGGTGGGCGACACCGTGGGCCCCGGCGGGGTGTTCCGCTTCCTGCGCTCGGTGCGCGCCTACCAGGACATCGCGGCCGACGCGCTCGAGCTGTGCCCGGACGCCCTGTTCATCAACTACGCCAACCCGATGGCGATGGCGACGGGGTACCTCAACGCGCTCGGCCTGCGCACCGTGGGCCTGTGCCACAGCGTCCAGGGCACCACCCGGATGCTCGCCCGCACCCTGGGCGTCCCGTACGACGAGGTGTCCTACCGGTGCGCCGGCATCAACCACCAGGCGTGGGTGCTCGACTTCCGCCGCGGGGACGAGGACCTCTACCCGCGGCTGCGGGAGGTCATGGCCGACCGGCACCGCCGCGGCCGCGCCGCCGCCGACCTGCTGACCGACGACGGCGACCACTCCGACGAGGCGCTCGCCGCGAGCACCTACGAGGGCGGTAACGAGCAGGTCCGCACCACGCTGATGAACCACTTCGGCTACTTCGAGACGGAGTCCAGCCACCACGCGTCGGAGTACGTGCCGTGGTTCCGCAAGGACGCCGAGACGACCCTCGAGTACATCCCGGAGCGCTGGGACTACTACGAGATCTGCTCCGCGCACGACGAGCAGGGCGACGTGGACGACCAGCTCGAGCGGCTCAAGGCCGACCTCAGCCCGTCGGTCGAGTACGGGGCGTCGATCGTCAACGCCGTCGTGACCGGGGTGCCGGCCGTCGTCTACGGCAACGTGCCGAACGCGGGCCGGGTGATCACGAACCTGCCCGACGACGCGTGCGTCGAGGTGGCGTGCCTGGTGGACGCGAACGGGGTGCAGCCCACGTCCTTCGGCGAGCTGCCGCCGCAGCTCGCGGCGATCAACCGCACCAACGTCAACGTCCAGACGCTGGCCGTGCGCGCCGCGCTCACCGGCGACGTCGAGCACGTGCACCACGCCGTCGCGATGGACCCGCTGACGTCGGCGCACTGCACGCTGGAGCAGATCCGGGCCATGACGGGCGAGCTGCTGGAGGCGCACGCCGCGCTGCTCCCGGCCGCCCTGCGGCCCGCGGCGTCGCCGCCGGCGGACGCGGTGGACCGGGACCCCGCCCTCGCGCTCTAGGCGCGCACGGTGCCCCGGGCGACGACGCCCGGGGCACCGACGGCGGGGCCGCGCACCGCGCCGTCCCGACGTCTCGACGACCCTCGACGAAGAGGAGACGACATGCCGACCCCTGTGCGCGGGCTGTCGCGCCGGAGCTTCCTGGCGGTGGCCGGGATCAGTGTGGCGGGTGCGCTCGCCGCCTGCTCCGGCGCCCCCACCGGCACCAAGCACCTGCGCCTGTCCTCGTGGAACATCCCCCTGGACCTGGCGTCGTACCAGGCGATCGCCGACGAGTTCGTGGCGGCGCACCCCGGCACCAGCGTCGCGGTGGAGGTCACCACCGGCCAGTTCCACCAGTGGTTCATCACGCGCCTGGCGGCCGACCTCGCGCCCGACATCATCCGCATCACCCCGCAGCAGATCGGCCGGTACGCCGCCAACGGCAGCCTGGTCGACCTCACGGGCGCCGTGCCGGCGGAGTACGAGGACGACTACTCGACGCCGTTCTGGGCGATCGGCGCCAAGGCCGACGGCCTGTTCGGCGTCTTCCAGCACACGGACAACTTCATCACCTACTACGACAAGCGGGTGATCGAGCAGATCGGCGTGGACGTGCCGCAGACCCTCGACGAGGCGTGGCACTGGGACGAGTTCCTCGAGATCGCGCGCGAGGCGCAGCGGATCACCGGCCGCTACGGCTTCGGCTACGGCTGGAGCGGCCCCGAGACCGCCTACCGCTGGATGCCCGTCGTCTACCAGAACGGCGGCGCCTTCCTCGGGGAGGACGGCGCGACGCCGAGCATGGACACCGACGCCGCCGTCGGCGCCCTCGACTTCGGCCGGCGCTGGTACGCCGACGGCCTGACGTCGCCGGCGAACATGAGCAAGTCGGGCGGCGGCGCCGTCGGGCGCGACCTCTTCGCCACCGGCCAGGCGGGCCTGCTGCTCGACAATCCGGAGGCGATCGCGGCCCTCGACGAGGCGCGCCCCGACGAGTGGGGCACCACCTACATGATCCGCAACGGCGGCGAGGCCTCCGACCTCGGCGGCAACGCGCTGGCGGTGACGAGGTCCAGCAAGCACCCCGAGCTGGCCGCCGAGCTCGTCGCCTTCGTCACCAGCCGCACCAACGTCGCGGAGTTCTGCCGGCGCGGCAACTGGCTGCCCGCCCGGTCCTCGCTGGACGCGGCCGACATCGGCTACGAGCGGCACTCCGACACCATGCAGCAGTTCATCGACCAGGCCACGACCATCCCGCTGTCGATGGTGCGGGCCCAGTCCGGCCCGTACTTCAGCTCGCTCAACTCGGTGTTCGCGGACTACCTCGACCTGTGCTTCCTCGGCGAGCTCAGCCCCGCCGAGTGCGGCGCCCAGATGACGGAGGCGATGCGCAGTGTCACCACGCGGTGAGACCCTCACGGCCGCCGGGCAGGCGGCAACCCGCCCGGCGACCGCCGGCCCGGCGCCGGACGACCCCGCGCCGGACGACCCCGCGCGGGCGGGGTCGAGGACGGACGGGACCAGGTCCCGCCGTCGACGTCGCTGGGCGCCGTACCTGTTCGTCGGCCCGGCCGGGCTGCTGTTCCTCGCGTTCTCGCTGGTGCCCGTCGTCATCGCGGTCGCGCTGTCCTTCCAGGACACGGCCACGCTCGGCGACGGCGCCTGGGTGGGCGCGGACAACTACGCGACGATGCTCGGCGACCCGCTGCTGCGCACGGCGCTGCTCAACACCCTGGTCTTCACGGTCGGCACGGTGCCCACGGCCATGGCGATCGGGCTCGCGCTCGCCGTCGCGCTCAACCGGCCGCTGCCGGGCCGCGGCCTGCTGCGCGCCCTGTTCTTCGTGCCGATGGTCGCGGCCGGCGTCGTGGTCGGCGTGATCATGTCCTGGATCTTCAACCCCGACTACGGCGTGGCCAACAACGCGCTCCGTGCGGTCGGGCTCGACGGGCTGCCGTGGCTGACGTCGCCGCGCACCGCGATGGTCACGCTCGTCCTCGTGGTGGTGTGGACCCGCATCGGGTTCTGCATGATCATCTACCTCGGCGCGCTGCAGTCCGTCCCGTCGGAGCTGCGCGAGGCCGCCGCCATCGACGGCGCGAGCCGCTGGCAGCGGTTCCGGCGGCTCACCGTGCCCCTGCTCGCCCCCACCACGTCGATCCTGCTCATCCTCAACGTGGTGTTCTCGCTGCAGGCCTTCGACGTCATCTACGTGATGACCGGCGGCGGCCCCGGCTTCTCCACGACCGTCCTCATCCAGTACGTGTTCCGGTCGGCGTTCGCCGACGCCCGCATGGGCTATGCGGCGGCGCTCGGCCTCCTGCTCGTGCTGATCCTGCTGGTGTTCACGCTGCTGCGGCAGCGGGCGACGACGAAGGCCGAGGAGCTCCTGTGACCGTCGACGTGCACCCCACCCCCCTCCCCGCCGCCCCCGTGCGCGCCGGCCGGTCGACCCGGGAGCGCCGCTCGCTGCGCCGCCGCTGGCTGCTCACCGCGGGCCTCACCGCCGTCGCGATCCTCGTCGTCTTCCCGCTGTACTGGATGGTGGTCTCGGCCCTCACCCCGGGCGGCCAGTCGCAGAGCAGCGCGTTCTACCTCTGGCCCGACGCGCCGACGACGGCGAACTTCACCGAGGTCTTCGCGCAGCAGCCGGTCTGGCGCTGGCTGGGCAACTCGTTCCTCGTCGCGACCGTGGGCACCGCGCTGTCCGTGTGCGTGTCCCTCGGGGCCGGGTACGCGCTGGCGAAGTACCGCTTCCGCGGCCGCGGGCTGCTCTACGCCCTGTTCCTCGTGACGATCATGATCCCCATCCAGGTGACCCTGGTGCCCGCGTTCCTCGTCGTCGCGCGGCTCGGTCTCGTCGACTCCCCGTGGGCGGTGATCCTGCCGACGCTGTTCGACGTCGTCGGCATCTTCATCGCGCGCCAGTTCATGCTGGGCGTCCCCGACGCCCTCATCGAGGCGGCACGGCTCGACGGCGCCGGGGAGCTGCGGACCTTCTTCCGGGTGGTGCTGCCCACCTGCGGGCCTCTCGTGGGCGTGCTCGTCATCCTCGGCTTCATGAACCGGTGGAACGACTTCCTGTGGCCGTTGGTCGTGCTGCAGGGCAACGAGAGCCTCACCGTCCCGGTCGGCCTGTCGACCCTGACGAACAACCCGGCGTTCAGCTCGCCCTGGGGCGCCGTGATGGCCGTCGCCACCGTCGCCGTCGTGCCGCTGCTCGTCGTGTTCCTCGTCTTCCAGCGCACCTTCGTCCAGGGCATCGCGAGCACGGGCATCAAGTAGGGCGGAAGAATCTCGCGACAGGTGTCTGTCCGGGCCCGCCCCGTTCGTCGTCCTGGTGACGCGGCCGACCGGCCGCGGGACGAGGAGGCGGAAGATGCGGTTCCTGGACACGATCCTGAGGGTGGATCCTGAGGCGCGTCGGTTCCGGTCGGACGCCCGGCGCACACGGTGGGTCGTCGGAGACGGCCTGCGGACCGTGGACGTCGCGTTCTACGGGCCGATGGTGTACTTCCACGGCCACGACGAGGAGGTCTGATGCGGTATCTCATGCTGGTGCTGTCCACGCCGGAGGACGCCGAGCTGCGTCCCGAGGACGCCGCGGGCGCCCCGCCCATCGAAGGGTGGGTGGAGAAGTACTACGGGAGCGGCACGGCGGTGCTCGGCGACCGGCTGCGCCCGCCCGCGGACGCGGTCGGGGTGCGGGTGCGCGCCGGGCGCACGCTGGTCACCGACGGCCCGTTCTCGGAGACCAAGGAGGCGATCGGGGGCTTCGACGTCATCGACGCGCCCGACCTGGACACGGCGATCGGCATCGCGTCCGAGCACCCCATGGCCCACGGCGGCGCCATCGAGCTGCGGCCGTTCTGGCCGCTGGACCTCGAGGGCGACGGCGCGACGGACGGGGGCGCGTGATGCGTTACCTGATGCTGGTCGTCGAGCCCGACGTGCCCGACCGGGGTCCCACCCCCGACATCGAGGACTGGGTGCGCCGGCACGACGCCGACGGCTCCCGGGTGCTGGGGGAGCGGCTGCGCCCCGCCGCCGACGTGCGGCGCGTGCGGGTGCGCGACGGACGCCCGGCGGTCACGGACGGACCGTTCACGGAGACGAAGGAGGTGATCGGCGGGTTCGACGTGATCGAGGCCCCCGACCTCGACACGGCCCTCGCCATCGCCGCCGAGCATCCCGGGTCCTGGGGCGGTGGCACCGTCGAGGTGCACCCGTTCTGGCCCACGGAGGGCGCGCCCGCGTGACCGCGTCCGCCGCCGTCGAGGACGCGTTCCGCAGCGAGTGGGGGCGCGTCCTCGGCGCGGTGGCGCGGGCCACCGGCGACCTGGACCTCGCCGAGGAGTCCGCGCAGGAGGCGTTCGCGTCGGCGCTGCGCACCTGGTCGCGCGACGGCGTGCCGGACCGGCCGGGGGCGTGGCTCACGACGACGGCGCGGCGGCACGCGCTCGACGTGCTGCGCCGTCGTGGGGTGGAGCGGGACCGGACGGCCGCGGCGGCGCGCCTCGAGGAGCGTCGTGTCGCGACGCCCGGCACGCCCGCCGGGCCGGGGGCCGGGACGGCGGCGGACGCCGTGCACGAGGAGGTCGAGCGCGGCCTGGACGACGGGCCGTGGGCCGTCGACGACCCCGACGGCGACCTGCTGCGGCTGCTGTTCACGTGCTGCCACCCGGCGCTGCCGGCCGAGGGGCGCGTGGCCCTCACGCTGCGCTCGCTCACCGGCATGACGACGGCGCAGGTGGCGCGGGCCTTCCTGGTCCCCGAGGCGACGATGTCGCAGCGGCTGGTGCGCACCAAGCGGCGGATCCGCGCGACGGGGATCGCGTTCCGCGTGCCGCCGTCCGGCCAGCTCGCCGAGCGGACGTCCGCCGTCCTGGCCGTGCTCTACGTCCTGTTCACCGAGGGGTACGACGCCTGGGCGGAGCCCGCCGAGGACGTCGAGGGCTGCGCCGAGCGGCGGGCGCTCGCGGGCGACGCGGTGCGCCTGGCGCGGCTCGCCGCCCGCCTCCTGCCGGACGAGCCCGAGGCCCGCGGCCTGCTCGCCCTCCTGCTGCTGCAGCACGCGCGCCGCGACGCGCGCACCGGGCGCGACGGCGTCGCGCGCACCCTCGCGGAGCAGGACCGCTCCCGCTGGCGCCGCGACGAGATCGACGAGGGGCTGGCCGTGCTCGACGACGCGCTGGCGGCGGGCCGTCCCGGTCCGTACCAGGTGCAGGCGGCCGTCGCGGCGCTGCACTGCCGGGCGGAGACGGCGGGGGAGACCGACTGGGGCGAGGTGCTCGCCCTCTACGACGTGCTGCTGGGCATGGTCCCGACGCCCGTCGTCGCGCTGAACCGGGTGGTCGCGGTGGCGGAGGTCAGCGGCCCGACCGCCGCGCTCGCCGCGCTGGCCGAGCTCGACGACGCCCCCGAGCTCGAGGGGTACCACCTGCGCCCGGCGCTGCGGGCCGACCTGCTCGTCCGTGCGGGCCGCCCGGCCGAGGCGGTGCGCGAGCTGCGCCGCGCCCTCGACCAGGTCGACCGGGAGGGCGACCGCCGCCTGCTGCGCGGGCGTCTCGCCGCCCTCGGGGGCAGCCCCGCCCCCTGACCCCGGCGAGGGGGTGCAGGGAGCGGGTCGTGACCTCAGAGGGCGGCGGCGGTCTCCGGCTCGGTGACCAGCGGGTAGACGCCGTCCTCGTCGTGCACCTCGCGGCCGGTGACCGGCGGGTTGAACACGCACACGCACGTGATGTCGGTGCGGGGGCGCACCTTGTGCTTGTCGTGGTCGTTCAGCAGGTACAGCGAACCCGGCTTCAGCTGGTGCACCTCGCCGGTGCCGAGGTCCTCGATCTCGCCCTCGCCCGAGGTGATGAACACGGCCTCGATGTGGTTGGCGTACCAGAAGAAGCTCTCGGTGCCGGCGTACAGGGTGGTCTCGTGCACCGAGAAGCCGACGCCCTCCTTCGCCAGGACGATCCGCTTGGAGCGCCAGTTCTCGCTCTTGACGTCGGCGTCGGTGTCGGTGATCTCGTCGAGCGTGCGCACGAGCATGGGTGGTACCTCCAGGTGGTTCGGGTGGGGTGGGGCAGGCGGGGCGTCAGCCCAGGACGGTGGCGACGGACTCGCTGATGATCTTGAGCCCGCGCTGCAGCTCGTCGTAGGTGATCGTCAGCGGCGGCAGCAGCTTCACGACCTCGCCGTCGGGGCCGGAGGTCTCCATGAGCAGGCCGAGGGCGAACGCCTCGTCGCAGATGCGGGCGGCGGTCTCGCCGTCGGGCGTCTGCAGGCCGCGCGCCAGGCCGCGGCCCTTCGCGACGAGGACGTCGTCGCCGTACCGGGCGACGAGGGAGTTGAAGTGCGCCTCGACGAGCGCGCCCTTGTCGATCGTGGAGCGCTCCAGCTCGTCGTCCGACCAGTAGAGGCGGATCGCCTCGGTGGCGGTCGCGAACGCGGGCGCGAAGCCGCGGAACGTGCCGTTGTGCTCGCCCGGCTCCCAGATGTCCAGGTCCGGGCGCACGAGCGTGAGGGCCATGGGCAGGCCGTAGCCCGAGATCGACTTCGACAGGCAGATGATGTCGGGCACGATGCCGGCCTCCTCGAAGGAGAAGAACTTGCCGGTGCGGCCGCAGCCCATCTGGATGTCGTCGAGGATCAGCAGGATGCCGTGGCGCTTGCAGAGGTCGGCCAGGCCGCGCAGCCACTCGGCGCGCGCGGCGTTGATGCCGCCCTCGCCCTGCACCGTCTCGACGATGACGGCGGCGGGCGCGTTGAGGCCCGAGCCGCTGTCCTCGAGCAGCCGCTCCAGGTACACGAAGTCCGGCACGTCGCCGTCGAAGTAGTCGTCGTACGGCATCGGCGTGGCGTGCACCAGGGGCACGCCCGCGCCGCCGCGCTTCATGGAGTTGCCCGTCACGGACAGGGCGCCCAGCGTCATGCCGTGGAACGCGTTCGTGAAGTTGATGACCGACTCGCGACCCGTCACCTTCCGCGCCAGCTTCAGCGCCGCCTCGACCGCGTTGGCACCGCCGGGCCCGGGGAAGACGACCTTGTGGTCCAGCCCGCGCGGCCGCAGGATCGACTCGCTGAACGTCTCGAGGAACTCCCGGCGCGCCGAGGTGAACATGTCGAGCGTGTGCACCATGCGGTCGTCGGTGAGGTAGTCGACCAGCACCTGCTTCAGCCGCGGGTTGTTGTGCCCGTAGTTGAGGGTGCCCGCTCCGGCGAAGAAGTCGAGGTACTCGGTGCCGTCCTCGGCGTGCACCGTCGCTCCCACGGCCCGGTCGAACACGACGGGCCAGGAGCGCGAGTAGCTGCGGACCTCCGACTCGAGGGCCGTGAAGCCCGTCGGGTCGTCGGCGGACGCCTCGGTGGTGGGGACGGTCGGGGTTGTCACGAAGGACACTCCTTGAGGTGGTGCGCGCCGGTGCGAATCGGGTCGTGGTGGGGCTGCGTCGTCACCTGCGCGCCGAACCGGCGCAGCCCGGGGTCTGGCCGCCGGCCATGAGGGCCGGCGACCGGGTCAGTGGGAGGGGCCGAAGCCCTCGATCACGAGCAGCGGCTCGCCCTCGTGCCCGTCGGGGAAGTCGGCCGCCTCGTAGCCGGTGGTCTCACGCAGCGTGGCGCCGCGCTCGGCGGCCCAGCGCGCGAAGACGCGGCGCGACGACGCGTTGTCGGCCGTCACGGTGGTGTGGATCCGCGCGATCCCGGGCCCGCCGTCGCCGGCCGCCTCGTCGACGGCGGCGTCGAGCAGGCGCCCCGCCACGCGCCGGCCGCGCGCCCGCGGGTCCACGGCGACCTGCCACACGAAGAGGGTGGCGGGGTCGGCGGGCAGCCGGTACGCGGCGAGGAAGCCGGCCGGCTCGTCGCCGTCGAGGAACGCCAGGCGGCAGGTCGCGGCGAAGTGGTCCGCGAGCAGCAGGTAGGCGTAGGAGGAGTTGAGGTCGAGCGAGCCCGAGTCGCGGGCCAGCCGCCACATCGCGGCGCCGTCCGCCGTCGTCGGCGGTCGCACCGTCAGCCCCGCGAGCGGGGCCGTGGGCCGGGGCGACGCCGCGCGGTCAGGTGCGGCGTCGGTCGAGCTGTCGTCGGTCGGGTGGTTGGTCGTTGCGGTGTCCGTCGTGTCCATACCGCTGTCGACCATAGACGCATCGCGGGGGAAAGTTCACCTCGACCATGACTCTTCCTCGACCGACGGACCGGTCGGCGAGGGGCGTTGATCGTTGGGAGGCCAGCGAAAGGTCCCGATCACCATCGACGGATCATCGACGGTTCTTCGAGGGGTCACTTGTCTCGGATCGTGAGACGTCGACGGTGTCCGGAGACGACCGTGGGCGTGCCCGTCAGCACGGGCACGCCCACGGCATGCGTCTGGTCCGGGCGAGCCCGGGGCGAGGTCAGCCCGCGAAGGGCGTGGCCTTGAGGATCTCGACGGGGATCTCCCGGCCGTTCGGCGCGGTGTAGGCCACCTTCTCGCCGATCTTGTGGCCGTCGATCGCGGCGCCGAGCGGCGACGTCGGCGAGTACACGTCGAGGTCGGTCGTGCCGGCGATCTCGCGGGAGCCCAGCAGGAACGTCATCTCGTCCCCGGCCACCAGCGCCGTGACGACCATGCCGGCCTCGACGACACCGTCGTCCGCCGGGGTGCCGATCTGGACGTGGCGCAGCTTCTCGGTGAGCTCGCGGATGCGGGCCTCGTTCTTCGCCTGCTCCTCACGGGCGGCGTGGTAGCCGCCGTTCTCCTTGAGGTCGCCCTCGTCGCGGGCGGCGGCGATGCGCTCGGCGATCTCGGTGCGGGCGGGGCCGGAGAGGTTCTCCAGCTCGGCCTGCAGCCGGTCGTGAGCCTCCTGGGTGAGCCAGGTGACGGTGCTCTCGGTCACGAGGGCTCTCCTTTCGTGGTGCTCGTCGGCCTGTTTCGGCCGTGCGCGGGCGACCGACGAGCGTCGGCACGCGCGTCGGCTGGGCAGGACTGTGCGTGTGAATCCCTCAGGATAGCCCGGGGAGGCGCCAGAACCCAGGCCTCCGCCGTGGGCGAACAGGGCGACGGCGGCTGCCGTGCGCCAGGACGGGCCCGTCAGGAGCGGTCGGACACGTCGCACGACTCGACCACGGCGCTCGTGGCCTCCTCGGACGTGCGGAGGGTCACGGTGTAGGTGGACGTGAGCTGCTCGCTGGGCCCGACGGGCACCTCCAGCGTGCCCACCTGGGCGTAGCTCGGCGCCAGCGCCTCGACCTCGCAGGTCGCCGTCGTGCCCGCCGGCATGTGCACCTGGAAGGTGACGTCCACCTGCTCGGCGTCGCGCACGTCGAAGCTCACGACGTTGACGTCCACCGGGTCCCGGCGGTTCTGCTCGACCGTGAACCAGGCCGCCACCCCGACCGCGGCGGCGAGCGCGGCGGCGATCGCCACCTTCGCGCCGGTCCCCAGGCCGCGGCGCTCGGGGCGCGTGCCGTACCGGTCGGCGGGGGGCGTGGGGCTGACGGGCTCGCTCATGGTGCACCATTGTCCCTGAAGCCCGCTGCCGACCCGTCACCCCGGGAGGGACCTTGTCCTCCGCCACCCCCGCGCCGCCCACCGGGCGGCCCGAGCCCCTGCGTCTGATGGCGGTGCACGCGCACCCGGACGACGAGTCGAGCAAGGGCGCCGCCACCACCGCGCGGTACGCCGCCGAAGGGGTGGAGGTGCTGGTCGTCACCTGCACCGGGGGCGAGCGGGGCGACGTGCTCAACCCCAGCTTCGAGGTGCCCGCGGGCCACGAGTTCGAGTCGGTCGAGGGTCGCCGCGCCGTCCGCCGCCTCGAGATGGCGGCCGCGGCCGAGGCGCTCGGCGTGCGGCAGACGTGGCTCGGCTTCGTCGACTCCGGCCTGCCGGAGGGCGACCCGCTGCCCCCGCTGCCCGAGGGCTCCTTCGGCCTCGTGCCCCTCGAGGACGCGGCGGCGCCGCTGGTCGAGCTGGTGCGCGAGTTCCGGCCGCACGTCGTGACGACCTACGACCCGTCGGGCGGCTACCCGCACCCCGACCACATCAAGTGCCACGAGGTCGCGTTCGAGGCGTACCACGCGGCGGGCGACGGCTCGCGGTATGTCGTGGAGGGCGGCGCGGAGCCGTGGGCGCCGAGCAAGCTCTACTACAACCACGGGTTCTCGATGGCGCGCATGCGCGCCGTCCACGAGGCCATGCAGGGCGCGGGCCTGGAGTCGCCGTTCGGCGACTGGATCGAGTCGCGCGCGGCGCGGGAGATCCCGGAGCGCACGGCGACGACGAGCATCCCGGTGGCCGACTACTTCGCCCAGCGGGACGCCGCGCTGGTGGCCCACGCCTCCCAGATCGACCCCGCCGGGTTCTTCTTCGCGGTGCCGCGCGACCTCGAGGCCGACGTCTGGCCCACCGAGGAGTACGAGCTCGCCGACTCGCGCGTCCCGACGACGCTGCCCGAGGACGACCTGTTCGCCGGCGTGCGGGGGGAGGCCCGGTGAACACCCTCCTCATGCTGGTGGCCACCGCGCCGAGCCCGTCGCCCAGCCCCACGCAGGGCCCGAACGAGCTGCAGGTGACGCCCGGCCTCGCCGGCTTCGTGGCGACCTTCGCGGTCGCCGTCGCCTGCGTGCTGCTGTTCCTCTCGCTGACCCGGCACCTGCGTCGCGCCCAGCGCAACGCCGAGGAGCGGGGCCTGCCGATCGAGGAGCCCAAGCGGGTCGGCTTCGACCGGGCGGACCGGCCCGGTCCGTCCGCCGGCGCGACCGACGCCCCCGACGACGGCTCGCCCGGCGCGGGCCCCGAGGGCGAGGCGGACGGCCAGGCGGGCCGATGAGCAGGCCGGTGCGCGTCACGGTCGCCCAGCTCGCGATCACCGCGGACCACGAGGCGAACCGGGAGGCGGTCGCCGAGGCGTTCCTCGCGGCCGGCCGGGTGGGCGCGGACCTGCTGGTGCTGCCCGAGTACTCCTCGGGGTACGACCCGCACGGCGTCGGGCCCGAGCACGCCGAGCCCCTCGACGGCCCGTTCGTGACGGCGCTGCGGCAGCACGCCGCGCGCTACCGCATCGCGGTCGTGGCGGGCACGACGCTGCCCGCGTACGGCGCGGTCGGCGCCGCGACCGGGCAGGTGCCGGCCGTGAGCGGGGCGTTCCCCGCCGTCACCGGCGGCTTCCCGGCCGTGACCGGGTCGTTCCCCGCCGCGACGGGATCCTTCCCGGCGGTCACCGGGTCGCTGCCGGCGATCACCGGGACCACGCCCGTGGCGGGCTCTCCCGGCGCGGGCGCACCGCCGCGGGCGTCCAACACCGTCGTCGCCGTCGACGCGACCGGCGCCCTGGTCGGCGCGTACCGCAAGGTGCACCTGTACGACGCGTTCGGCTCGCGCGAGTCCGACCGGCTCGAGCCGGGTCCGGCCGACGTGCCGCCGCTGGTGATCCGGCTGGGCGACCTGACGTTCGGCGTCGTGACCTGCTACGACCTGCGGTTCCCGGAGTCGGCCCGCCGGCTCGTGGACGCGGGCGCGGACGTCATCGTCGTGCCGGCGGCGTGGGTCGACGGCCCCCTCAAGGCGGACCACTGGCGCACGCTGCTGCGCGCGCGGGCGATCGAGAACACGGCCGTGGTGATCGGCGTCGGGATGGCGGGGGCGGGCCTGGTGGGCCGGTCCCTGCTGGCCGGGCCGGACGGCGTCGTCGGGCTGGAGCTCGACGAGACGCCGCAGGTGCGCACCGTCGACCTCGACCCGGAGCCGCTGGCGCAGGTGCGCCGGCAGAACCCGTCCCTGGCGAACCGCCGCTACCTGGTGGTGCCGAAGGGCTGACGCCCGTCGTGGGTCAGAGCGCCGCCAGGTAGATGGCGACGGTGTGGCACGTGAACCCGACCACGGTGAGCGCGTGGAAGATCTCGTGGAACCCGAACCAGCGCGGGGACGGGTCGGGGAACTTGGTGCCGTAGACGACGGCTCCGAGGATGTAGGCGATGCCGCCGGAGGCGACCAGCCACGCGACGCCCGCCCCTCCCGCGGCTGCGAACTGCGGGATGTACCCGACGGCCACGCAGCCGAGCGCCACGTACACGGGGACGTACAGCCAGCGGGGCGCGCCCATCCACAGCACGCGCGCGACGAGGCCGAGGATCGCGCCGCTCCACACGACGGCGAGCAGCACCGTGGCGGTGCTGCGCGGCAGCAGCATCACGGCCAGCGGCGTGTACGTGCCGGCGATGATGAGGAAGATGTTGGCGTGGTCCAGCCGCCGCAGCACGGCCGCGGTGCGGGGCGACCACGTGCCGCGGTGGTAGACGGCGCTGGTGCCGAACAGCATCACCGCGGTGACGCCGAAGATCGCGCATGCCACCTTGTCGGCCGTCGTGTCGGCCAGCACGACCAGCACGATCGCGGCCGCCAGGGCCAGCGGGGCCGTCACCGCGTGGATCCAGCCGCGCAGGAAGGGCTTGAGCTTCGCCGCCCCGGTCGCGGCGGCCTCGGTGACCGTCTGGACCGCCTCGCCGACGGCGTCCTTCGCGCCCTCGACGACGCCCTTGGCCTCGGGCACGTCGGGGCGGTCGGCCCGGCGGCCGTCCGGCTGGGCGGCAGCTGCCACGGTGTTCTCCTCGCTCACGACTAACCTACGCATCCGTAGGTTACGCCAGCGTAGGCGACGCGGCGGGGGCCGGTCGACCACACGCTGTGAAGATCGTGCGTGGGGGTTGCGGGTCGTCCCCGCCCGTCCCGCAGGCGCGGGACCTGCAGGTCTGGGGGAGCGGTACCGTTGTCCCGCTCTTCGTCCGTCCCGCCCGCCGGGTGCCTGCGCGTCTCGTGCGCCGGCGCGGCGCGGCCCGATCCTCCGAGGTTCTCGCGTGCGCATGCCCCACCTGCTCTACGGCCTGTACGAGCGGCGCCTGGCCGCCTCGCTGCCGACGGCGCAGACGCCCCGGCACGTGGGCGTCATCCTCGACGGGAACCGCCGGTGGGCACGCTCGTTCGGGGAGACGGCGGCCACGGGGCACCGGCGCGGCGCCGACAAGATCACGGAGTTCCTGGGCTGGGCGGAGGAGCTCGGCGTCGAGGTCGTCACGCTGTGGATGCTGTCCACCGACAACCTGGCCCGCCCCGCGGGCGA
This sequence comes from Isoptericola sp. NPDC057559, assembly GCF_042801555.1. NCBI lineage: Bacteria > Bacillati > Actinomycetota > Actinomycetes > Micrococcales > Promicromonosporaceae > Isoptericola > Isoptericola sp. NPDC057559. The sequence continues at coordinate 70,157 of NZ_JBHVFQ010000016.1, read as the reverse complement.
GCTCACCGACCTGCTCGACATCATCCGTGACGCCGTCCAGGACCTCGCGGAGTCGCGGCGGTGGCGGCTGCGCGTCATGGGTCGCCTCGACCTGCTCCCCGCGGAGCTCGCGGACGCCGTCCGCGCCGCCGCGGACGGGACCGCGGACGTGCAGGGGCTGCAGGTCAACGTCGCGATCGGCTACGGCGGCCGGCACGAGATCGCCGACGCCGTCCGGTCCTACCTCACGCAGGAGGCGGCGCACGGGGCCACGCTCCAGGAGCTCGCCGAGCGGATCGACGTCGACGACATCGCCGCCCACCTGTACACCAAGGGTCAGCCGGACCCTGAGCTCGTGATCCGCACGTCGGGCGAGCTGCGCGTGGGCGGCTTCCTCATGTGGCAGAGCGCGCACTCCGAGCTCTACTTCTGCGAGGCGTACTGGCCCGACTTCCGCCGCGTCGACTTCCTGCGCGCGCTGCGCGACTTCTCCCGCCGGGAACGGCGCCTCGGGCGCTGACCGGCCCGTCTCGACGGGCCCCGACGGCGGCCCGTGCGGCACACTGCCACCGTGACCCCGCCCGAGCCGACGACGCCGTCCGCACCCCCGACCGACCCCGAGCGCCACCCCGAGCCGCGCGCCTCGGACGTGCGCCTCGCGGCCGAGGCGTGGGAGTCCCTGTTCCGTGCGCAGGTCGCGCTGATGCGCCGGTTCCAGGCCGACGACATCTGGCGCGACCTCACGATGCGCGAGTACGACGTGCTGTTCACCCTCGCGCGCGCGCCCGGCGGCGAGCTGCGGCTGCGCGACCTCAACGAGGGCATGCTGCTGGCGCAGTCGTCGCTGTCGCGGATGGTCGAGCGGCTCGAGTCGCGCGGCCTCGTCGAGCGGTCCGTGCCCGAGGACGACGCGCGCGGCACCCTCGTGCGCCTCACGGCGGAGGGGGCGCGCCGGCAGCGTGAGACGGGGCTGGCGCACGTGCGCACCATCGCGGAGTACGTGGGGCAGGCGCTCGAGCCGGCCGAGCTCGAGCAGCTCCGCGACGTGACGGACCGCCTCCGGCTCGCGCAGCCGGGCATCCCGCCGCGCACGTCCTGAGGGCCCGGCGCCCGCCCTCCCGCCCCGGTCGCCGGGTGCGCGGAGCCGGGCGACGACGTGGCCGCGGGGTCCGGGGCGGAAGATGACAGGGCGTGCCATCAACGTCACGTCGCTCCGGGGGCCTTCGCGGCGGGTCCGGGTGCGGCCCGGTGCGAGGATGGCAGTCATGCCGATGACGACCCCCCGGTCGGCCGATGCCGGACCGTACGACGCCCTCCTCCTGTACTCCTTCGGTGGCCCGAACCAGCCGGAGGACGTGGTGCCCTTCCTCCGCAACGTGACCGCCGGCAAGGGGATCCCCGACGAGCGGCTCGAGGAGGTCGGCGAGCACTACTACGGCTTCGGCGGCAAGAGCCCCATCAACGAGCAGAACCTCGCGCTGAAGGCGGCGCTCGAGGCCGAGCTCGCGGAGCGCGGGATCGACATGCCGGTCGTGTGGGGCAACCGCAACTGGGCGCCGTACACCACCGACGCGATCGACGAGCTGGAGCGCCGGGGCGCGAAGCGCGCGGTCGCGCTCGTGACGTCCGCGTACTCCTCGTACTCCGGCTGCCGCCAGTACCGCGAGGACCTCGCCGTGACGCTCGACAAGCGCGGGCAGCTCGGCTCCGAGGGCTCCACGGGCGTGCAGTTCGACAAGGTCCGCTCGTACTTCAACCACCCCGGCTTCGTGGCGGCCAACGCCGAGGCCGTGCTCGAGGGCTTCGAGGCGCTCGCGGCCAAGGGCGGCGACCCGGCCGCGGCGAAGCTCGTCTTCGTCACGCACTCCATCCCCGACACGATGGAGGCGGCCTCGCGCGTCTCGCACGCCACCTACTCGGCGCAGCACCTCGACGTCGCCGCCGTGATCGCGGCGGTCGTGTCCGAGGTGCGCGGCCACGCCGTCGAGTGGGAGCTGGCGTACTGCTCGCGCTCCGGCCCGCCGTCGCAGCCGTGGCTCGAGCCCGACGTCAACGACCTGCTCACCGAGCGCGCGGGCCAGGGCCTCAAGGACGTCGTCCTGTCCCCGATCGGCTTCGTCTCCGACCACATGGAGGTGGCGTACGACCTCGACACCGAGGCGATGGCCACGGCCACGGAGCTGGGCATGACCGCGGTGCGCGCCGGCACGGTCGGCACGCGGCCCGCCTTCGTGTCCGGTCTGGTCGACCTGATCCTGGAGCGCGCGGCCCTGGCCCGCGGCGAGGACGTCGAGGAGGAGACGGTGGGCAGCCTGCCCGCGTTCCGCTCGGTGTGCGCCCCCGGCTGCTGCCTGCGCCGGGACGGCGAGCCGAGCGGCGTGCCCGCGCTGTGCGGCGAGAACCTGCAGTCCTGACCTGCTGACCCGAGAGGACGTCATGAGCGAGCACATCCACGGCGACACCGGCGAGACCGTCGACGCCGCCGCGATCAACGAGTCGATCCGGTACGCGATGATCGCGGTCTTCTCCACCGCCGAGCCGCTGCCGGCCGGCGACGCCGAGCGCGCCGCCGTCGCCGCGGAGGCCGAGGCGGCGCTGTGGGACGGGCAGCCCGACGACGCCCGCGACCCGGCCCGCGCCGAGGGCGACGTCGTGGTCCGCGGCGTGTACGACGTCGCCGGCCTGCGCGCCGACGCCGACCTCATGGTGTGGGTGCACGGCCCGTCGGTCGAGTCCGTGCAGGGTGCCTACCAGCGGCTGCGCGCGTCGCGTCTCGGGTCGGCCCTCGCGCCGGAGTGGTCCGTGGTGGCGCTGCACCGCGCCGCCGAGTTCAACAAGGGCCACGTGCCGGCGTTCCTCGCCGGCGAGCGCCCCCGCGACTACATCTCCGTGTACCCGTTCGTGCGCTCCTACGAGTGGTACCTGCTGCCCGACGCCGAGCGCCGCACGATGCTGCGCGACCACGGCATGGCCGCGGCGGGCTACAAGGACGTGCGCGCCAACACGATGAGCACGTTCGCGCTGAGCGACTACGAGTGGCTGCTGGCCTTCGAGGCCGACGAGCTGCACCGGATCGTCGACCTCATGCGCGACCTGCGGAACACCGAGGCGCGCCGCCACGTGCGCGAGGAGGTGCCGTTCTTCACCGGCCCCCGCGTCACCGTGGCCGACTGGGTGGAGAAGCAGCCCCGCGCCTGACGCTCACGCCCGAGCGAGGGTGGCGACGACGACGGTGCCGCCGGTGGCGTCGTCGGCGTCCGGGTCGTCGTCGGTGACGACGGCCGCGCGCAGGCCGTGCGCGGTGACCAGGGCCGTCGCGCCGTCGACCTGGTCGGTGCCCACCTCGAAGAGCAGCGACCCGCCGGGCGCGAGCCAGCCCGGCGCGGCCGCCACCACGCGGCGCAGGACGTCGAGCCCGTCGGACCCGCCGTCGAGCGCGACGGCGGGCTCGTGGTCGCGCGCCTCGGGCGGCATGGTCGCGATCGCGGCGGTCGGCACGTAGGGCGCGTTGCACAGCAGCAGGTCGACGCGGCTGCGCAGGATCGTGGGCACGGCGGCGAGCAGGTCCCCCTCGTGCACCGCGGCCCCGAGCGGCTCCAGGTTGCGCCGGGCGTGCGTGACGGCGGCGGGCTCCACGTCGCTCGCGTGCAGCACCGGCGGGGCCCCCGCGGCCCGCAGGCCGAGCAGCACGGAGCCGCCGACGGCGCCGCACCCGCAGCACAGGTCCAGCACCGTGGCCGGGGCGGGCAGCGCGAGCGCCGCCGCGACCATCAGCTCCGTGCGGCGGCGGGGCACGAACACCCCGGGCCCCACCGACCAGCGACGCCCCGCGAAGGACACCCACCCCAGCAGGTGCTCCAGCGGCTCGCCGGCCACGCGCCGCGCGACCAGCTCCTCGAGCCGTGCCGCGTCGGCGGCGGACCCCAGCAGCAGCGCCGCCTCGTCCTCGGCGAACACGCACCCCGCGGCGCGGAGCCGCGCGGTCACGACCGGGGCGCGCGGGTCCGGGGGGTCGGTCGGGACGGGGGCACCGGTGCGGGTCACCCGGCACACCCTAGTTCCGCGCCGCGGGCCGGCGACTCTCCCGCGAGGCTGCCAGCGGGTTCCCAGGGCGCGGGCCTACGGTCGACCCGTCTGGTTCAGCCTTCAACTACCGGGAGCCCCCGTGCCCGCACCTGCCGCCCCCACGCCCACGCCCCGTCGCCGGGCCACCCGGATCGTCGTGGGCGCGCTCGTCGCCGTCCTGCTCCTCGCGGCCCTCGCCTTCGCGGCGATCCGCCTCTACGCCGGCCAGCAGACGGGCGGCGACGTCGCGGAGCCCACCGTGGCGGGCGCGGCCACGGCCGTGACGGCCGACCCCGCCGACCTCGACGGCGCCTACGCCGTCGGCGACGGGTCGGAGGCCGGCTACCGCGTGGACGAGGTCCTCGCGGGCAAGGACGTCACCGTCGTCGGCCGCACCTCCGAGGTCACGGGCTCCGCGACGATCGCGGGCGGCGAGCTCACCGAGGCCACGATCGACGTCGACGTGGCGAGCATCGAGACCGACGAGTCCCAGCGTGACGCCCGGTTCCAGGACATCCTCGGCACCGCCGAGTTCCCGACGGCGACCTTCGAGCTCTCCGAACCGGTCGACGTGAGCGCGGTGGCCGACGGCGAGACGGTCACGGTGGACGCCGCCGGGACGATGACCATCCAGGGCGTGCCGCAGGACGTCACCGCGACGCTGCAGGTGCGCCTCACCGAGGACGGCGCCGCCGTGAGCACGCAGGTCCCGGTCACCTTCGCGGACTACGGCGTCACGGCTCCGGACCTCGGCTTCGTGACGGTGGAGGACGACGGCTTCGTGGAGGCGGAGCTCGCCCTCACCCGCTGACACGCGCGGGGTCGGGGCCGACGGAGGCCGGCGCGGGTCGGCTCAGCGCGCCGCCGCCGGCGCGGCGGCGGCGCGGGCCTCGCGGGCCAGGTCGACGCCCGCCGCGGCGAGCGCGGCGCGGGCGTCGTCGACGGTGGCCGGGTCGACGGCCAGCGCGACGACCCGCTCGACGTCGAGGACCTCGCCCGCGGCGTCCCGCCCGACGAGCTCGGCGGGCGCGCTCCACGACCCCTGCCACGCGGCGGCGCCGGAACGGACGGCGGCCTCCTGGACGCCGAGCGCCAGCAGGCTGCGCAGCGCGGCACCGAGGGAGTCCGGCTGCTCCAGGGCCTCCCGCGACACGACGGCACGGACCAGGTCGTCGCCGTGGCCGCCCTCCACGAGGTCGAGCAGGGTGCCCAGGCCGGCGGACGGCCGGTGGGCCACCCGGGCGGCAGCCGCATAGACCGCGTCGGCGTCGGCGCGGTCGGAGGCGGCCATGAACGCCGGCACGAGCCGGTCCCAGCCGAGCCGCTCCCGGTCGCCGAAGTCGACCACGCGGCCGGCGAGCTCGGCCGCGGCGCGCTCGAACCCGGGGACGAGGGCGGTGGCCGGGCGGTCGTCGTCGGACGTCGCGTCGTCGGGCAGGCGATCCATGGCGGCGACGCGCTGGGCGATCGGAGGGTGGGAGTCCCACCGCGACCTCCCGCCCGGCGCCTCCTGCCCGCGCAGCCGCGCGAGGTCGTCGGCGCGCGCGGCGAGGAGGAGCGCGAAGCCACCGAAGAAGCCCTCGGCCGTCGTGGCATACCCGCGCGACCAGGCGGGGGCGAGGTAGCGCTCCTGGTAGAACGACCAGGCAGCGTCGACGACGGGCAGCTCGCGCAGCGCGTCCTGGGCGGTCCGGCGCCCCGCGACCCGGACGGAGAGGCGGTCGGCCTCGAGCTCCTGCGCGCGGCTCACCGCCGCCGACGCCACCAGGTACGCCTTCGCGTACTGGCGCAGCAGCCATCCGACGAGGTTGCCCTCGAGGTGGGCGACGGTCTCGCCGACCACGGCCCGCCCGCGGTACGCGATCGGCGACAGCCGCGTGTGCGCGTTCGAGTAGTGCCCGATCTCGTGACCCAGCACCGAGCGGAGCCGGCCCACGGTGAGCCCCTGCACCAGCGGGACCCCGAGGACGAGGGTCCGCCGACCGCCGACGAGCCCCAGGAGGCGTGACTCCTCGCTCACGGCCGCGTTGACCACGGGGGCGAGCACGATCGTGTCGGGCGCGCGGGTTCCCGCGACGTCGGCGAGCTCGCGCACCAGGTCCCACAGCTCGGGGGCGTCCTCGGGTGCGAGGGCGACGTCGTCCGCGTCGGTCGAGCGGAGTGCGCGCTGCGAGCGCGCGACGCGCACCAGCGCCATGACGATCCCGACGGCGACCACGACCGTGAGGAAGCCGAACTTGACCGCCGCGGCGCCCGAGTGGTGCTGGAAGGCCAGCACGGCGACCGCGCCGCAGCCGACCAGGAGGGCGATCGCCAGGACGTAGAAGCCGACGAGCATGAGGACGGAGAGCAGGGCGCGGAACGCCGTGGGCATCGGGACTCCCGAGGGGTCGGTGCGGACGACGTCGTCCGCGTGTCGAGCACGGACGATAGCGACCCCGCGTCGTCCCGCACCAGAGGGCCCGTGACGGCCCTCCGGCGCGGGCGGCCCCGTCAGGGGTACAGGCCGCGGATCCGGTGCGCCTCGGCGGTGCGCTGGACGCCGATGACGAGCGCGGCGTCGCGCAGCGACAGGCCCTCCCGCGTGGCCAGCGTGGACACGTCGCCGAAGGCGGACGTCATGCGGTGCTCGAGGCGGTCGGCGATCTCCGGCTCGGACCACCAGTAGGTCTGGTTGGCCTGCACCCACTCGAAGTAGGAGACGACGACGCCGCCGGCGTTGGCGAGCACGTCCGGCACCACGGTGACGCCCTGGGCGGCCAGGACGCGGTCGCCGTCGGTGGTGGTGGGGCCGTTGGCGCCCTCCACCACCCAGCGGGCCCGCACGGTCGCGGCGGTGGTGCCGTCGAGCACGCCCTCCACCGCGGCGGGGACGAGCACGTCGACGTCGAGGGCGAGCAGCTCGTCGTTGGAGAGCGGGTCGCCGCCGTCGAACCCGACCACCGAGCCGGTGGCGGCGACGTGCGAGAACAGGCGGTCCATCGCGAGGCCCGCGTCGTTGCGGACGCCGCCGTACTGGTCGCTGACGGCGACGACGGTCGCGCCGCGCGAGGCGAAGATCGCGGCGGCGTGCGAGCCGACCTTGCCGAAGCCCTGCACCGCGACGGTCACGTCGCTCAGGGGCACGCCGGCCTCGCGGAGGGCGGCGGCGGTGACGTGCACGATGCCGGCGCTGGTGGCGGTGCCGCGCCCGCGGGAGCCGCCCAGCGCCAGGGGCTTGCCGGTGACGACCGCGGGGATCGTGTACCCGCGGTTCACCGAGTAGGTGTCCATGACCCACGCCATGGTGTGCTCGTCGGTGCCCATGTCGGGCGCCATGATGTCGGTGTCCGGGCCGATCATCGGCATGATCTCGGACGTGTACCGCCGGGTGACGCGCTCCAGCTCGGCCGTCGAGTAGTCGCGCGGGTCGATGGCGACGCCGCCCTTGGCGCCGCCGTACGGCAGGTCGACGATGGCGCACTTCCACGTCATCCACATGGCGAGCGCGCGGACCTCGTCGATGTCGACGCCGGGGGCGTAGCGCAGGCCGCCCTTGCCGGGACCGCGGGTGATGTTGTGCTGCACGCGGAAGCCGTGGAACAGGACGGTCTCGCCGTCGTCGCGCCGCAGGGGCACGGCCACGTGGATCTCGCGGCGCGGGGTGGCGAGCATCTGGTGCTGGCCCTCGTCGTAGCCGAGGACGGACACGGCGCTGGCGAGCTGGCTGTGCGCGGTGTCCAGCGGGGAGCTCGCGCGCGGGGCGGGCTCGATGGTGCTCGCGGGGGCCGCCGGGGCGGCGGGGGTGTCGGGCAGGGGTGTCGAGGTCATCGACGTCGTCGTCGTCACGGGTCCTCCAGGACACGGTGCCGGTGGCCCCGGGTCGGGGGCCGGCAGGGGTGGCGCGGCCCGGGATGGTGGGCCTCGGCGCCCACCGTAGCCCCTCCCGCGGGGGCCTCTGCGGGCGAAACCCGAGGGGTTGCGGAGCCGTTCCCGAGCGTTGACCCGGCCATGGTCCTGGTTGACGCGAGCACGACCGGGACGGCGTCGAGCCCGCCGGGACGAAGGGTCCGGCGGGCTCGACGGCAGCGGTGCGCTCAGCGCGCGAGGCGCCACGCGGCGGGCAGGAGGGCCGCGGCGAGGGCCGCCTTGAGGGCGTCGCCCGGCAGGAAGACGACGGCGCCGGTGAGCAGCGCGGCGCCCACGGGCATCCCGGTGCTGACGGCGAGCCACGGCACGCCCACCGCGTAGACGGTGAGGGTGCCGAGGGCGTAGGCGCCCGCGGTGGTGAGCACGCGGCGGTCGGCGCCGCGGCGGGCGAGCGCCCCCACGACGAGGCCGGCGAGGACGAAGCCGACGAGGTAGCCGCCGGTCGCACCGGCGACGGACTCCCAGCCCGACGTCGCGCCGGCGAACACGGGCAGGCCCGCGACGCCCGCGGTGAGGTAGACGGCCTGGGCGGTCGCGCCCCGGACGGGGCCGAGGGCGGCGGCGCCCAGGAGGACGGCGAAGGTCTGGCCGGTGAGCGGCACGGGCAGCCCGGGCACGGGGATCACCACCTGAGCGGCGAGGGCGGTGAGGGCGGCCACCGCGACGACGAGCACGACGTCGCGGGCGAGGGCCCCGGGCAGCAGGTCCGCGAGGACGCGGCGCGGGCGGGCGGGGGCGAGGGGGAGTGCGGCTGCGGTCATACCGACGACGCTAGGGCGTGCCCGGGGGCGGGGTCATGACCGTGGTGCGCCAAGACTGGGGGGCGCTCGTTTGTGCAGGTCGTACACACGCGGGCCGGTCGCGGGCGTGCCGGGCCCCGGACTTTGTGGGTTTCGTGCACGCCGATCGGCGGCGCGCCGGCCCGCCTCCCCGGGACCCGTCCGCCCGGATCGGTAGCCTCCGGCACCATGGCTGACAAAGACGTCGCACGCACCTCCGACCCCGACCTCGACCTGGACCCCGGGCTCGCCGGCGCCGAACGGCCGCGCTGGCGGCTGGTGGGCCCCGGCCTCGTGGTCGCCGCCACCGGGATCGGCGCCGGCGACCTCGTGGCGACGCTGGTCGCCGGCAGCCGCTTCGGCTACACGCTGCTGTGGGCGGCCGTGCTGGGCGTCCTCATCAAGATCGTGCTGGTCGAGGGGGCCGGCCGCTGGTCGCTCTCGACGGGCCGCACCATCTTCGACGGCTGGAAGTCGCTCGGCGCGTGGGCGAGCGTCTACTTCGGCGTCTACATCGTGGTGTGGGGCTTCAGCTACGGGGCCGCGGCGATGTCCAGCTCCGCCCTGCCCCTCGTGGCGCTCTTCCCGCAGGTGGACCTCGTCTGGTTCGCGATCGGGATGGGCCTGATCGGCGCCGCGATCGTGTGGCTCGGGAGGTACTCGATGTTCGAGTACGTCATCGCGGTGCTCGTCGGCGTCATGTTCGTGACGATCGTGGGCTCCGCGGTGCTCACGCTGCCGAACCTGGGCGAGATCGTCGGCGGCCTGGTGCCCCGCATCCCCGAGGGCTCGCTGCTGTACACGCTCAGCCTCGCGGGGGGCGTCGGCGGCACCATCACGCTCGCGGCCTACGGGTACTGGCTCAAGGAGAAGGGCTGGAGCACCCCGCGGTGGATGAAGGTCATGCGGATCGACAACGCGATGGCCTACGTGATCTCCGGCGTGTTCGTCATCTCGATGCTCGTGGTGGGCGCCGAGCTGCTCTACTCCTCCGGCATCACGCTCGCGGACGGCGAGGGCGGCCTGGTGGACCTCGCCGACGTGCTCGCCGAGCGGTACGGGTCGTTCATGGCGCCGCTGTTCCTCGTGGGGTTCTGGGCGTCGTCGTTCTCGTCGGTGCTGGGCGTGTGGAACGGCGTGTCCCTGATGTTCGCCGACTTCGTCGCGACCGCCCGGGGCCTGTCCGAGGACGACCCGCGCCGCAAGGCCGGCGGCACGTACTACAAGGCCTACATCCTGTGGCTCACGTTCCCGCCGATGCTGCTGCTCCTGCTGGACCAGCCCATCGCGCTCGTCGTCGCCTACGGCGCGCTCGGCTCCCTGTTCATGCCGTTCCTCGCCATCACGCTGCTGTTCCTCATGAACTCCTCGCGCGTGCCGCAGCGGTGGCGCAACCGCCCGCTGACCAACGTGGCGCTCGTCGCCATCGCGGGCATGTTCGTGGTGCTCGGCGTCCAGCAGCTGGTGCAGGCGCTCGCGCCCGTCCTGGGCTGACCTCGGCGGGCTCAGCCCGCGGCGCGGGCGCGGCGCCGGAACGACGACGGCGTCTCGCCCGTGAGGCGCGCGAACGTGCGCGTGAACGACGGCTGGTCGTAGAAGCCGGACGCGGCGGCCACCTCGGCCAGCGGCGTCGTCGTCGAGGTGAGCAGGTGCGCGGCGCGGTCCACGCGCGTGCGCAGCACCAGCTGGCGCGGCGAGAGCCCGAACACCTTGCGCACCCGCCGGTCCAGGACGGCCGGCGTGCTGCCCGCCATCGCGGCCAGGTCGGCCACGGACAACGGCGCGCCGGGGGAGGAGTCGAGGTGCTTCTCGACGGCGGAGACCAGGCGGGCCATGGCGTCCATGGTCGCGTCGTCGGCGTCGCCCGAGCGCAGGTCCTGCGACACCGAGACCAGCCCGACGACGCGGCCGCCGGCGTCCCGCACGGGCAGCTTCGCGGTGAGGAACCAGCCCGGGGTGCCGCCCACGCGGCGGATCAGCTCGAGCTCGTTGCGCAGGGGCCGGCCGGTGCGCAGCACCTCCGCGTCCTGGGCCTCGTAGCGCTCGGCCAGCTCGGGGACGAACAGGTCGACAGCCCGCCGGCCCAGCACCTGCCGGCGCGAGCGCTCGTTGGTGCGGCGCACGAAGACCTGGTTGACGGCGAGGTAGCGCCCGTCGGCGTCCTTGGCGCAGAACATGACGTCCGACAGCTCGTCCATCAGGTCCACCATCACGGGGGACAGGGCGGCCATGAGGGCGGCCGTGCCGGGCACGTCCGCGGCCGGCGGTGCGGGGTCGCCGGGGACGTCGCCCGCCGGGCCGGTCGTGTTGTCGGAATCTGCCCCCATCGCGTGCCCGATCGTACAAGACGGCCACCTGCCCGAGGGCGCACCCTGGGGGCATGAGTACCTCCGTTCCGGCGCACGGCGGCGCCACCCCCTCCGCCGTGCGCAGCGCCGACACCGACGCGGGCGCCGAAGCCCTGGTCGAGGACGCCGTCGCCCTCGCCCACCACTGGATCGCCGTCGCGTCCGGCTCCTCCGGCGCTGCCGGCTCCACCACCCGTGGGGACCGCAGGACCCGCGCCACCGCCGAGCGGCTCGGCTCGCTCGTCTCCGACCCGGCCGGGCTCGAGCTCGCCGTCGGGTTCGTCGACGACGTCGCGCGCCCGCAGGACATCGGCGTCGCCGCCACCGCGCTCGCCCGCCTCGGCCGGGACGCCGGCTCCGCCACCTTCCTCGGCCCCGTCGACCGCACCCTGTTCAAGGTCGGCGCCGCCGTCGCCCCCGTGCTGCCGTCGGTCGTCGTGCCCGCCGCGCGCGTCCGGCTGCGCCAGCTCGTCGGCCACCTCGTGGCCGACGCCGGCAAGGGCCTCACCGCGCACCTCGCCCGCACCCGGGCCGAGGGCTACACCCTCAACGTCAACCTCCTGGGCGAGGCCGTGCTCGGCGACGACGAGGCCGCCGCCCGCCTGCAGCGCACCATCGACCTGGTGCGCCGGCCCGACGTCGACTACGTCTCCGTCAAGGTGTCGTCCGTCGCGGCGCAGCTCGTCACCTGGGACCTGGACGGCTCGCGCGAGCGCGTCGTCGAGCACCTGCTGCCCCTGTACCGCGCGGCCCGCGACCACGGCGTGTTCCTCAACCTCGACATGGAGGAGTACAAGGACCTGGCGCTCACCACCGCGGTCTTCACGCAGGTGCTCGACCGCGAGGAGTTCCGCGACCTCGAGGCCGGCATCGTGCTCCAGGCCTACCTGCCCGACGCGATGGGCGCGCTCGACGGGCTCACCGAGTTCGCGCAGCGGCGCGTGGCCGCCGGCGGCGCCCGCATCAAGGTGCGCCTCGTCAAGGGCGCCAACCTGGCGATGGAGCAGGTCGAGGCCGAGCTGCACGACTGGGCGCAGGCGCCCTACCCGACCAAGCCGGACGTGGACGCCAACTACGTGCGCATCCTCGACCACCACCTGCGCGCCGACCGCACCGCCGCCGTCCGGCTGGGCGTCGCGTCGCACAACCTCTTCGACGTGGCGCTCGCCGTGCTGCTCGCCCGCGGCCGCGGCGTCACCGAGGGCCTCGACATCGAGATGCTCCAGGGCATGGCGCCGATCGAGGCGCGCCTCGTGCGCGACGAGGTCGCCAAGGACGGCGGGCACGTCGTCCTGTACACCCCGGTGGTGCGCGACGAGGACTTCGACGTCGCGATCTCCTACCTGGTGCGCCGGCTCGAGGAGAACGCCGCCGAACAGAACTTCCTGCACGCCGCCTTCGCCCCTGCCGCCGGCCACGACGGCGTCCAGGCCACCGCCATGGAGCGCCAGGAGCTGGCGTTCCGCGCGTCCGTGACGCACGGCGTGCACTACCAGGCCGTGGACGTCGCACCGCGCCGCCGCGACCGGTTCGCCGGCGGGGCCGCCGCGCTCACCGCGACCGGCTGCCCGTCGGCGGAGCCGTTCCGCAACGCCGTCGACACCGACCCCGCCGTCGGCGCCCACCGCACCTGGGCCCGCGCCGTCGTCGGGCCGGACTCGGGCTTCGTGCCCGTGCAGGCCGCCGAGGTCACCACGACCGGCGAGATCGACGACGCCGTCGCGCGCGCCGTCGTCGCCCGCGAGGCGTGGGCGGCCGTCGCCCCCGCCGACCGCGCCCGCGTCCTGCGCGCCGCGGCCCGCCGGCTGGAGGCGCGCCGCACCGACCTCGTCACCGCGATGGTGCACGAGCCCGGCAAGACCGTCGCCGAGGCCGACCCCGAGGTCAGCGAGGCCATCGACTTCGCGAGCTACTACGCCGCGTCCGCGGAGGCCCTCGAGCAGGTGCCCGGCGCCACGTTCACGCCCGACGGCGTCACCCTCGTGACCCCGCCGTGGAACTTCCCCGTCGCCATCCCCGCGGGCGGCGTCCTGGCGGCGCTCGCGGCCGGCTCGGCGGTGCTCGCCAAGCCCGCCCCGACGACGCCCCGCTGCTACGAGCTCGTCATCGAGGCCGTGCACGCCGCGTTCGACGAGGTCGCGCCGGAGATCGGGCTCGACCCGCGGCTCGCGCGCGACGTCGTGCAGTTCCTGCGCGTGCCGGACGGCGACCTCGGCCAGCACCTCGTGACCCACCCCGACGTGGCGCGCGTCATCCTCACCGGCTCCATCGAGACCGCCGAGATGTTCGCGTCCTGGCGGCCCGAGCGCCCGGTGCTCGCGGAGACGTCCGGCAAGAACGCGCTGGTCGTGACGCCGTCCGCGGACCTCGACCTCGCCGTCGCGGACCTCGTCAAGAGCGCCTTCGGGCACGCGGGCCAGAAGTGCTCGGCCGCGTCGCTCGTCATCCTCGTCGGCTCCGTGGGCGACCCGAGCGCCGAGACCGGCAAGCGGTTCCGCCGCCAGCTCGTGGACGCCGTGCAGTCGCTCTCGGTCGGCACCGCCACCGAGCTGTCCACCGTCATGGGCCCGCTCACCGAGCCCGCGCAGGGCAAGCTGCTTCGCGCGCTCACGACGCTGGAGCCGGGCGAGTCCTGGCTGGTGCGCCCGCGCCGCCTCGACGACGCGGCCGCGGCCGCCGGGCTCGAGGCGGACCGCCTCTGGTCGCCGGGCCTGCGCGACGGCGTCGCGCCCGGGTCGTTCTTCCACCTCACCGAGGTGTTCGGCCCCGTGCTCGGCATCATGACCGCCAAGGACCTCGACGAGGCGATCCGCCTGCAGAACCAGGTGGACTTCGGCCTCACCGCCGGCATCCACTCCCTCGACGACGACGAGATCGCGACCTGGCTCGACCGCGTCGAGGCCGGCAACGTCTACGTCAACCGCCACATCACCGGCGCCATCGTGCAGCGCCAGTCGTTCGGCGGCTGGAAGGCGTCGGCGGTCGGCCCGGGCGCCAAGGCGGGCGGCCCGAACTACGTGGCCGAGCTCGGCTCCTGGGCGGACGCCGAGCGCGTGCCCTCGCGCACCACCGACCCCGAGGGCTGGCTCGCCGCGGCGCAGGCCTCCGACGACGCGGCCTGGGCCGCCGAGGTCGGCGTCGGGCACGACAGGTCGGGCGTGCGCGTGGAGGAGAACACCTTCCGCTACCGCCCGATCGAGCGGCTCACCGTCCGCGTCGGCGAGGGCGCCCTCCCGATCGAGGTGCGGCGCGTGCTCGCGGCGGCGACGCGCGCGGGCGTGCCCGCGGTCGTCGTCCCGGACTCCGACTCCGGCTGGGGCGTGCCGCACGAGGCGCCGATGTCCCACGAGGACTTCGCCGCCGCCGTCGCGGCGGGCCGTGTCGCCGGCCGCGTCCGCGTCGTCGGCCGCGCGCCGGGCCTGCACGAGGCCGCGGCGACCCGCCTCGGCACCGTGACGGTCCTCGACGCGCCGGTGGTCGCCAGCGGCCGCCGCGAGCTGCTCGCGATGGTCCGCGAGCAGGCCGTCAGCCGCACCCGCCACCGGTACGGTCACGTGCACGCCTGACCCGCCGCTGGCATCGAGCGTGCTGACATGATCCTCGAACTCGCCGTGTGAGGATCACGTCAGCACGCTCGATGTCGTTTCGGCAGGAGGTGCGCGGCCTGCCGTGGCACGATCGCGCCCATGACGGTGGCGTTCGTGCTCGGCGGGGGCGGGGTGCGCGGCGCCGTCCAGGTCGGGATGCTGCAGGCCCTGTTCGAGGCGGGGGTGGTCCCCGACCTCGTGGTGGGCACGTCGATCGGCGCCATCAACGGCGCGGCCGTGGCCGCGGAGCCGAGCCTCGACGTCGTCGACCTGCTCGGCGAGGCGTGGGCGTCGCCGACGGCCTCCGAGGTGTACGGGGAGCCCTGGTACCGGCAGCTCGGCCGGCTGGCGCGCTCCCGCACCCACCTGTACGACCCGGCGGCGCTGCGGCGCCTCATCGCGGGCACGCTCGGCGACCGCACGACCTTCGAGGACCTGCGGGTGCCGCTCGTCGTCGTCGCGGCGAGCATCGAGCGTGCGTCGGAGCGCTGGTTCGACTCCGGCCCGCTGGTGGAGGCCGTGCTGGCGTCGGCGTCCGTGCCCGGCGCGCTGCCGCCCACCGAGATCGACGGGGAGCACTACGTCGACGGCGGGATGGTGAACTCGATCCCGCTCGGCGAGGCGGTGCGGCGCGGGGCCACGACCGTCTACGTGCTGCAGGTCGGCCGCGTGGAGGAGCCGCTGACCGTCCCGACCAAGCCGTCGGACGTGGCGCGCGTGAGCTTCGAGATCGCCCGCCGGCACCGGTACTTCCGCGAGCTGGAGGAGGCGCGCGCCGTCGCGACCGTGCACGTGCTGCCCACCGGCGGGTCGCTGCCCGGCGACGACAGGCTGGGCGCGTTCCGCAAGCTCGACGCCACGCGCCGCCGCGTCGCGCAGTCCTACGCGGCGGCCAGGGAGTACCTCGCGTCGGTGCCTGACCTGCCGTCCCGCCCCGGTGCGACGGACGCCACCGACGACGCGGGGGAGCCGTGATCGCGCCCCCGCCCAAGGTCGTGCGCCGGCTGGTCCTGGCGCCGCTGGTCGTGGCGCTGGCGGTGCTGCTGGTGCCGACGTCGATCATGCTCGCGCTGGTGGTCGGCGCCGCGCTGACGTGGGTGCTGCCCGGGCGGCTGCGGGTGGTGCGGCTGCTGTGGATGCTGTCGTTCTACGTGCTGTGGGACGCCCTCGCGCTGGTCGTGCTGCTGGGACTCTGGATCGCGTCCGGGTTCGGGCTCGCGATGCACAAGCCCTGGATGCAGCGGGCCCACGTGGCCGTCGCCCGCTGGGCGCTCGCGGTGCTGTTCTGGCAGGTGCGCTGGACGCTGCGGCTGAAGATCGTCGTCGAGGCACCGACGGGCGCGAGCGTGCCCGACGTCCCCGTCCTCGTGCTGAGCCGGCACGCCGGGCCGGGGGACTCGTTCATCCTCGTCGACACGCTCCTCGGCCGCGGGGGCCGCACGCCCGCCGTCGTCCTCAAGGACACGCTGCAGTGGGACCCGGCGATCGACGTCCTCCTGGGCCGGCTCCCCGCCGCCTTCGTCACGCCCCGCTCGCGCCGCCGGCCCGGGCGGCCGGGCGCCACCGCGACCGTCGCGCGGATCGCCGGGGACCTCGGGTCGGACGGCGCGCTCGTGCTCTTCCCCGAGGGCGGCAACGTCACGCCGCGCCGGCGCGCCGCACGCATCGAGGCCCTGCGCGCCGCCGGCCAGGAGTCCCTCGCCGAGCGGGCCGAGCGGATGCCGCACGTGATGGCGCCCCACACCGGCGGGTTCCTCGCCGCGCTCGGCGCCGTGCGGCCCGACGCGGCCGTCCTCGTCGTCGCGCACAGCGGGCTCGAGCGGCTCGTCACCGCCCGCGACATCTGGCGCGAGCTGCCCATGGACAAGGAGATCGTGCTGGGCGGGCAGCTCACCCGCGTCGCGGACCTCCCGGCCGACGCGGAGGGGCGCGAGCTGTGGCTGTTCGACCAGTGGGAGCAGGTGGACGCCTGGATCACCGCGCGCGACGTCGACCGGCCGGTCGAGGACCTGCCGAGGGATCACTCGGGCTGAACGCCCCCTTCACTTGGGCGTAGCGTCGGGTAGGGTCGCCCAGCCGCCGAGACCCGGCGGCTGGTACGGACCAGTAAGGAGCCCCCAACGATGCAGCTCATGCGGAGACGTTCGATCGAAGCGACGATCGCGGCGTCCGACGAGCCCCAGCGCCAGCTCAAGCGCACCCTCGGAGCCTGGGACCTCATGGTCCTCGGGATCTCCGTGGTCATCGGCGCCGGCATCTTCTCGAAGGCCGCGCAGGTGTCGGCGACGCAGACCGGCCCGTCCGTCGTGATCTCGTTCGTCATCGCCGGCATCGTGTGCGCGCTGGCCGCCCTGTGCTACGCGGAGTTCGCGTCGTACATGCCCGTGGCGGGCTCGGCCTACACGTTCTCCTACGCCTCGATGGGCGAGCTGCTCGCCTGGATCATCGGCTGGGACCTCATCCTCGAGATGTTCTTCGCCGCGTCCGTCGTGGCGAAGGCCTGGGGCCTGTACTTCGACAACTTCCTCAACGTGTTCGGCCTCGGCGGGGTCGACTCGGACGGCGTCGCGTCCGGGATCCACAACACGATCCACATCGGGGGCGTGTCCTTCGACTGGGGCACCGCGATCCTCATCGTCGTCCTCGCGACCCTGCTCGCCGTCGGCACCAAGCTCTCGACGCGCATCACCGGCGTCCTCACGGCCATCAAGGTCGCCATCGTGCTGCTGATCATCGTGGTCGGCTTCGCGTTCTTCAGCGCGTCCAACCTCAGCCCGTTCGTGCCCAGCGCGGAGTCGTTCGGCGAGTCCACGACGCACAGCACGACGATGACCCAGACGCTCTTCTCCTGGATGGCCGGGGCCGAGCTCTCCGTGGGCGGCGTCATGGGCATCCTCGCCGGCGCCGGCACCGTGTTCTTCGCGTTCATCGGGTTCGACGTCGTGGCCACCGCGGCCGAGGAGACCAAGAACCCGCGCCGCAACGTGCCCCGCGGCATCCTCGGCGGCCTGGTCATCTGCACCGTGCTCTACATCGCGGTCTCCCTGGCGCTGTCCGGCATGGCCACCCCGCAGCAGCTGCGCGACGCCACGCCCGACGGCGGCGCGTCCGCGACGATCATCACCGCGTTCCAGCTGCAGGAGAACGCCCCGACGTGGGCCACGCAGGTCATCACCGTCGGCATCCTCGTGGGCCTCACCACCGTGGTCATGGTGCTGATGCTGGGCCTCACCCGCATCGTCTTCGCGATGAGCCGCGACGGCCTGCTGCCGCGCGGCATGTCGAAGACGTCGGAGAAGCGCGGCACCCCGGTGATGATCCAGGTCGGCAGCGCCGTCCTGCTGGTGATCGTCACCTGCTTCTTCTCGGTCGACGTGCTCGGCAACATGGTGAACATCGGCACCCTGTCGGCGTTCGTGCTGGTGAGCTTCGGCATCCCGATCCTGCGCCGGCGCCAGCTCAAGGCCGGCGGCGGCGAGGCCAAGGCCGACCACTTCCGCGTGCCGTGGTCGCCCGCGCTGCCGATCATCTCCGGCGTGCTGTGCCTGTGGCTGATGTTCCAGCTCGACGTCGAGACGTGGCTGCGGTTCCTCGTGTGGCTCG
The DNA here is from genome assembly GCF_042801555.1 of Isoptericola sp. NPDC057559. Taxonomy (NCBI): domain Bacteria; kingdom Bacillati; phylum Actinomycetota; class Actinomycetes; order Micrococcales; family Promicromonosporaceae; genus Isoptericola; species Isoptericola sp. NPDC057559. Next base: position 51,887 of record NZ_JBHVFQ010000016.1, on the reverse strand, counting down.
CCCTCGGGTTCGCCATCTACTTCGGCTACAGCTACCGCAACTCGCAGCTCGGCAAGAACCCGGACCAGATCGCCGCCGACTACCGCGAGGCCATGCAGACGGCCATCGGCGTCGACGACGACACCCCGCGCCGGGGCTGACGCCCCGCCGGAGCCCGACCGCCAGATCGGTCCTCCGGTCCGAGACCGGTCCGCATGTCGACCGGACTCGGACCCGGGGGACCGATCTCGTGGCGCCGGCGGCCGTCAGGCGGTGAGGGACTCGAGCACCTTGGCCACGCGGCGGTCGCGGGTCTCGTCGGTCCTGGCGCCGTCCACGCTGAGCGCGTGGGCCTTCTGCCTGCTCGCCGAGAGGGCCGCCCAAGCGGCGGCCGCGTCCGGCCGGTCGGCGAGGGCCGCGGCCAGGGCGGGCGGCACGTCCACGGTGCGGGGCGCGTCGTCGAGCTCGAGCCGCACGGCCACCTCGTCGCCGGCGCCTCGGCCGGTGGCCCGGCGCGTCTCGGCGTTGAAGGAGACGAGGAACCGGCCGCCCATCGACGAGACGGTCGTGCGGTAGGTGTACCCGTCGTCGATCGTCACGACGACGGGCACGCGGCGGCCCCGCTCGAACGCCGCGACGACGTCGTCCGGCACGGGGAGCCCCACGTTGTTGCCGCCGGTGGCGAGCAGGGTCGTGGTGAACGTCTGGACCGTGGGTGCCTCGCTCATGCCGCCTCCGTCCGCGGTGCGGCGGCCCGGTGCCGCCGGCTACCGAGCACGGTAGCGACGGCTACGCCGACTCGCCCTCGATCAGCCGGGGGACGAAGATCTGCGGCTGCGGGGGAGCGCCGACGCCGGAGAGCACGTCGAGCAGCGTCGACGTCGCGGCCGTGACCATCTCGACGACGGGCTGCAGCACCGTGGTGAGCCGCGGCGTCGTGCGCTCCGCGCCGAGGGCGTCGAAGCCGACGAGGGCGACGTCGCCGGGCACGGACCGGCCGGACTCGCGCAGCACCTGCAGCGCGCCCGTGGCCATGAGGTCCGACGCGGCGAAGACGCCGTCGACGTCCGGGTGCGCGGCCAGGATCCGCTGCATCGCCTCGGCGCCGCCCGTGACGGTGAAGTCGCCGTTCTCGACGGCGACGGCAGGCAGGCCGGCGTCCTCGAGCGTGTGCCGCCAGGCGTCGTGCCGGTCGACGGCCGCGGTCATGTCGAGCGGGCCGGTGATCGTGGCGATCCGCCGGCAGCCGCGGTCCACGAGCCGCTGGGTGGCCGTGCGCCCGCCGGAGGCGTTGTCGACGTCCACGAAGTGCAGCGAGTCGGTGTCGAAGGGGCGCCCCACGAACACGGCCGGCAGCTGGGAGCGCACCAGCTCGGGCTCGAGCTGGTCCTCCTTGTGGTGCGACGCCACGATCACACCGTCCACGTGCCCGGAGCGCAGGTAGCGGGCGATGTGGCCCGGCGGCTCGCCGGGGCGGGCGAGCAGCAGCACGAGCTGCAGCTCCGTGCCGGTCAGGCCCTCGCTGACCCCGCGCAGCACCCCCGCGAGGAACGGGTCGGTGAGGATGCGGGCGTCGGGCTCGGGCACGACCAGCGCGATGGAGTCGGTGCGGCGGGTGACCAGCGAGCGGGCCGCCCGGTTCGGGGCGTACCCGAGCCGGGCGACCGCGTCGTCGACGGCGGACTGGGCCTCCGGCGACACCCGGTCTCCGCCGTTGATGGCGCGCGACGCCGTGGACCGCGAGACTCCCGCGGTCCGGGCGACGTCGTCCAGCGTGGGGCTGGGATGCTCGATGACCACCAGCGGAGACTACTCCGCGTCCGTGCCGGTCACGGCGCGCGCGGGCACGACGCCCGTGCGGGCCACCTCGGCGTACCAGCGGCCGGACGACTTCACCGTGCGCTCCTGCGTGTCGTAGTCCACGTGCACCAGGCCGAAGCGCTTGGAGTAGCCGAGGGCCCACTCGAAGTTGTCCATCAGCGACCAGGCGAAGTAGCCGCGCACGTCGGCCCCGGCGTCGATCGCGTCGCGGACGGCGCGCAGGTGCGCGTCGACGAACGCGAGGCGCTCCTGGTCGTCCACGCTGCCGTCGGCCTGCACGACGTCGGGGTAGGCGGCGCCGTTCTCGGTGATGTACATCGAGGTGCCGCGCGGCCCGGTGTAGTCCTGCTGCAGCCGGGTGAGCAGGCGCGTGAGGCCCTCCGGCTGCACCTCCCAGCCCATGTCGGTGGTGGGCAGGCCGCGGCTGTGGTGGTGGATGCCGTCGGGCACGGGGTTCGGCGACCGGGTCTCCCACACGGGGGCGCCCTCGGTCGTCTCGCGCGCGCCGTCGGGGCCGGCGGTCCCCTCGGGGGTCTCGCCGGCGGGCACCTGCGGCGTGGCCGACACGGCGCCGCCGTTGTAGTAGTTGACGCCCAGCACGTCGATCGGGGTGGAGATCACCTCGAGGTCGCCCGCACGCACGACGTCGGCGAACCCGAGGTGCGCGACGTCGTCGAGCAGGTCCTGCGGGTAGGTGCCGCGCAGGATCGGGTCGAGGAAGAACCGGTTGAACATGCCGTCGTCGCGGCGCGCGACGTCCACGTCCGCCGGGTCCGCCGGGTCGACGGGGTCGGACACGGTGAAGTTGAGCGTGAGCCCCAGCACGGCCTCGGGGTCGCGCTCGCGCAGCGCCTGCACGGCGCCGCCGTGGGCGAGCATGAGGTGGTGCGCGGCGGCGAGGCCGAGCTCCGGCGACTTCTTCCCGGGCGCGTGCGCGCCGGACGTGTAGCCGAGGAAGGCCGAGCACCAGGGCTCGTTGAGCGTGGCCCACACCTTGACCCGGTCGCCCAGGGCCTCGTGCATGGTCACCGCGTAGTCGACGAAGCGGGACGCGGTGTCGCGGTTCGGCCAGCCGCCGAGCTCCTCGAGCGCCTGCGGCAGGTCCCAGTGGTAGAGCGTCAGCCACGGCATGACGTCGGCGGCGAGCAGCTCGTCGACGAGGCGCGAGTAGAAGTCCAGCCCCTCGGCGTTGACCGACTTGCCGTCGGGCATGACCCGCGCCCACGACGTCGAGAACCGGTACGTGTCGAGGTGGAGGCGCTGCATGAGCGCCACGTCCTCGCGGTAGCGGTGGTAGTGGTCGTCGGCCACGGTGCCGTCGTCGCCGTTCTTCACGGCGCCGGGGATGCGGCAGAAGGCGTCCCAGACCGAGTCCTCGCGGCCGCCCTCGGTCGACGCCCCCTCGATCTGGAACGCGGCGGTGGCGGTGCCCCAGAGGAAGCCGTCCGGGAAGGCGACCGCCCCGGCGGCGTGCGGGGAGGTCGTGAGGGGCGCGGAGGGCGTGAACGGCACGGCGGTGCCGGGGGCCGCCCGGCGCGCGCCGGGGGTGGGGAGGGTCATGGATTCGGATCTTTCCATCGGTGCGAGGCTCCCGCAGCGCTGGGCGGGAGGGGGGACGGGTGGGGTCGCCGCCGGGGTCAGCCCTTGACCGCGCCGGCCATGATGCCGGCGACGAGCTGGCGGCCGACGAAGGCGAAGATCACCAGCAGCGGCAGCGTCACGAGGAAGATGCCGCCCATCACGAGCGAGTAGTCCACGAAGTAGTTCGACTGCAGCGACTTCACGACCAGCGGCAGCGTCGGGTTGCTCTGGTTCAGCACGATCGACGGCCAGAAGTAGTTGGTCCACTGCTGCACGAAGGTGAACAGGCCGAGCATCGCCGCGGCCGGGCGGGCGGCGGGGAGCGCCACCGACCAGAACGTACGGATCATGGACGCGCCGTCGACTCGCGCGGCCTCGATGAGCTCGTAGGGCAGCGCCTCGGAGAGGTACTGGGTCATCCAGAAGACGCCGAACGCGGTGACGAGCGCGGGCACGATGACGGCCTGCAGCTTGCCGATCCAGTCGAGGTCGGTCATGAGGATGTACATCGGGATGACGCCGAGCTGGGTCGGCACGGCCATCGTCGCGATGACGAACACCAGCAGCGGCCCGCGCCCGCGGAAGCGGAGCTTGGCGAACGAGTACCCGGCGAGCGTGGAGAACAGGACCACGGAGGCCGACGTGATCACGGCGATGATCACCGAGTTCGCGAGCGCCTTCCAGAAGTTGATCTGGTCGGAGTTGATCACTTCGGCGAACTGCGTGAACAGGCTCGAGTCGGGCAGCCACTGCGGCACGGCGTGCTGGGCGATCGACGTGGGGTCGGAGGACCCGAGCAGCAGCGTGAAGTACAGCGGGAAGACCGAGATCAGCACCACGAGCCCGAGCAGCACGTAGGTGACGCGCCCCGGACGGCGCTGGGCCGTGCGGGTGCCCTTGCCGCGGCCGCGGCGCTTGGCGGCGGCGCGGGCCGCGCGGGGGCCGGCGGTCTGGGCGGTGACGGCGACGGAGCTCATCGGCGGTCCTCCCGGTCGGTGGTGGTGTCGGTGGGCGGGGCCGTCGGGTGCGTCGTCGGCGGGAAGGAGGGCGGTGCGTCCCCGCGGGCCGGCGCGGGCGCGGCGGGAGCGGCGGCCGGGGCGGTGCGGCCGGCGGTCTGCGCCTGGGCGAGCAGCTGCCGGGTGTGCCGGCGGCTGACCTTCGGCGCCTTCGGGCCGGACGTCGCGATGCGGCGGGTGGCGAGGAAGTTGATCAGGCCGATGAGGACGATCAGCAGGAAGAGCAGCCAGGCGACCGCGGACGCGCGGCCGAAGTTCTTCTGGTTGCCCCACGCGACGTCGTACAGGTAGACGACCGTGGTCATCCAGTCCTTGTCGGGGCCGCCGAGACCGTACGCGTCGTACATGCGGACCTCGTCGAAGATCTGCAGGCCGCCGATCGTCGAGGTGATGACGACGAAGATGATGGTGGCGCGGATCTGCGGCACGGTGACGGAGAAGAACTGGCGGGCGCGGCCGGCGCCGTCGATGACGGCGGCCTCGTAGAGCTCGCGCGGCACGGCCTGCATCGCGGCGAGGAAGATCAGCGCGTTGTAGCCCGTCCAGCGGAAGTTCACCATCGACGCGATCGCGATGTGGCTCGCGATCCGGTCGCTGTGCCAGCCGACGGGGTCGATCCCGACCAGCCCGAGCAGCTCGTTGATGAGGCCGTACTGGTCGGCGAACATGCGCCCGAAGATCATCGAGACCGCGACGGGGGCCACGACGTAGGGGATGAGCACGCCCATGCGCCAGAAGGTCGCGGCGCGCAGGTTCTGGTCGAGCAGGGCCGCGATCGTGATCGCGAGGAGCACCTGCGGGATGCTCGAGAAGACGAAGATCGAGAAGGTGTTGACCAGCGACTTCCAGAAGACGGGCTGGTGCAGCACGTCGACGTAGTTCTGCAGGCCGACGAAGTCGCCCTGGCCGCCGAGCAGGTTCCAGTCGTGCATCGACACGAAGGCCGTGTACGCGAGGGGGAACAGGCCGGTGACGGCGAAGATGACGAAGAACGGCGAGATGTACAGGTAGGGCGAGACCTTCACGTCCCAGCGGCCGAGCCGCTGGGAGAAGCCGAGTCGTCGGGGCGGGCGGGGCTCGCGCCCCGCGCGCTGCGAGGGTTGGGTGGGGGAGAGGACGGCCATCTGCTGCTTCCTGTGCGTTGCGCCGAACGAGGGCCTGCGGGGTGCCGGTCGAGCCTGCCGGGACCGGGGAGGGGTCCGGCAGGCTCGACCAGCAGCGGGGCGACCGGGCGGGACCTGGTGGTCAGGACCCGGTCGGAGGGTCAGAGACCGAGCGAGGCGTACTCGTCGAGCGCGCCCTGCCAGCTCTTCTCTGCGTCGTCACCGTTGAGGTCCACGCGGTTCAGCGCGTTCTGCACGGACTGGTGGATGGCGAAGTAGTTCTTGCCCTTGAACGGCGCGCCCTGGATGGCGGCGGCACGCGTCGAGAAGATCTGGCCCACCGGGGCGTCGTTGAAGAACTCGTTGGTGGAGTTCTGCACGGCGTCCGACGCCTGCGCGTCGACCTGCGACGGGAAGGTGCCGGCGTTCTCGAACGCCGTCGTCTGCTGCGCGGGGTCGGTCAGCCACGCGGCGAGCTCCTTGGCCGCCGCGGTGTTGGCGCCCGAGGCCGGGACGGTGAGGAACGAGCCGCCCCAGTTGCCGCCGCCGCCGGGGAAGACGTCGGCGACGTCCCAGCCGGTGATGCCGCCGGAGTTCTGCTCGATCGGACCCGTCATCCAGGCCGGGCAGAGCATGGTGGCCCAGGCGCCCTTCTGGAAGCCGGCGACCCAGTCCTCGCCCCACTGCTCGAGGCCGGCCGACAGGTCGTCGTCCACCGAGGCGTTGAGGACCTGGTCGTACAGGTCCTTGATCTCGGTGTTCGTCTTGAGGTCCTTGGGCTCGCCCGTGGACGGGTCCTCGTAGGCACCCTCGAGCTGGTTGACCATGCCCTGGTAGGTGGGCACGGCGCCGTCGAACCAGGCGGCGTCCGACTTGGCGACGAACTGCTTGCCGACGTTGAAGTAGTCCTCCCACGTGGCGTCCGCGCCGCCGAGCAGCTCGGCGACCTTCTCGCGGTCCGTGGGCAGGCCGGCCTTCTTGAACAGGTCGGACCGGTAGCAGATGGCCTCCGGGCCGATGTCGGTGCCGTAGCCGATGACCTTGCCCTCGGAGGTGGTGGCCTGCTGGACCTTCCAGTCCAGCCAGCGGCCGTCGAGGGACGGGTCGGCCAGGTCCTCGAACAGGTCGGGGTAGGTCATGAGCTCGGGGAGCCAGTCGACCTCGATGGCCTCGATGTCGGCCAGGCCCTCGCCGCCGGCGGCGAGCTTGGTCGTGAGGTTGTTGCGGGCGTCCTCGGACTTCGCGGCCTTGACCTGCTTGACCGTGACGTTCGGGTGCTCCTCGGTGTACTTGGCGAGCAGCTCGTCGGTGTAGCCGAAGTCGTTGAACGTGGCGACCGTCAGGGTGACCTTGCCGTCGGGGGAGGCCTGGTCGTTGCCGGCGTCGTCGGAGTCGCCGCCGCAGGCGGTCAGGGCGAGAGCGAGGGTCGCGACGCCGGCCGTGGCCGCGACGACGCGGCGGGCTCGGCGGGTGGGTCGGGTGCTGTCCAGCACGGTGACTCCCTTGTCTGGTTCGGGCATGCGAGAGATGGAGTGTTGGTAGCGCTCCCACCTCCATGGTGGTAGCGCTCCCACAGCCAGGAAGATGCTGGCTTCCGGGAGGTGCGGAAGTCAAGCCTGGTGGCGGCGCCGATGCCGCATCGTGACGTCGGCGCCAGCGTCACCGCAGGTCAGCGGCCGCTCAGGACGGCGGCCTTGTCCGGATCGTTACCGGTCTTCACCCGGGGCGGCGCGCTCGGCGAGCCACTCGCGACCGGCGGCGCCCTCGGCCTCGAGGGTCGTGCGGACCGCCTGCGCGGCGGCCTCGGCCACCGCCGCCCCGAAGAGCGGCACCGTGGCGCGGACCTCGCCGTCGTACACCTGCCGGGTGCTGCCGTCGGGGAGCGGCTCGAGCCGCACCGTGCCCGTGACGCGCACCGGCGCGCCCGCGATCTCGACGGCGATCGTCCCCGTGCGCAGGTCGCCCTTCGGGGCCTCCCAGACCTCCGCCTGCCGGATCTCCAGGTGGTCGCCGACGAACGGCCGGACCTGCGCGGGGATCTGGTCGGTGGGCAGCGTGCGCCGCACGACGATGGTGAAGCCGTCGGCGGGGCTCCCGGTCACGTCCGTCTGCTCGACGCGGCCGCCGAGGCCACGGCCGGCGCGCCAGCGCACGAACGCCTCGTCGGCGAGCATCGCCACGACCTCGTCGGTGGCCGCCGCGTAGGTGAGCTCCACGGTCAGGTGCACGAGGTCACCCTACCGACGCCGGGCAAGAGCGGTAGCGCCCGTACTCTGGTGGGCGTGTCCGCCATGAGTGACCTCATCGCCCAGAACACCGACCTCTCCGAGGGAGACGTCGAGTGGTTGCACCTTCTCGTCGGCGACTGGCAGCTCGTGTCAGACCTCGCGTTCGCCGACCTGGTGCTGTGGCTGCCGACCGCCGACGGCGGCTTCGTCGCCCTCGCCCAGTGCCGGCCCTCGACCGGCGCCACGGTGCACTACGACGACATCGTCGGTTCGCTCGCCCCCGACGGGCAGCGCCCGCAGCTCGCCGCGGCGATGACGGAGGGGCGGGCGCAGCGCTCCCGCGAGCCGCGCTGGTTCGGCGCGTACGCCGTCCGGGAGGAGGCCGTGCCGGTCGTGCACGAGGGGCGGGCCATCGCCGTCGTCGCACGCCAGACGAACCTCGGGTCGGGCCGCACGCCCAGCCGCCTCGAGCTGAACTACGTGGAGTCGGCCGACGACATCCTCGCGATGATCGCGCGCGGCGAGTACCCCGCGCCCAACGCGGCCACGGGCCCGCGCCGCGGCGCGCCGCGCGTGGGTGACGGGCTGATCCGCCTGAACTCCGAGGGCGAGGTGCTGTACGCCAGCCCGAACGCGCTGTCGTGCTTCCACCGGCTCGGCGTCATCGGCCCGCTGGTCGGGCAGTCGCTGGTCGAGGTGACCGCCGACATCGTGCAGCACCAGGACACGGTCGACGAGTCGCTGCCCCTGGTCGTGATGGGGCGCGCGCCCTGGCGCACCGACATCGAGGCCAAGGGCGTGGCGCTGTCCCTGCGGGCCCTGCCGCTCACCGACCACGGGCAGCGCATCGGCGCCGTCCTGCTCTGCCGCGACGTGTCCGAGCTGCGTCGGCGCGAGCGCGAGCTCATGACCAAGGACGCGACGATCCGCGAGATCCACCACCGCGTGAAGAACAACCTCGCCACCGTCGCCGCCCTGCTGCGCCTCCAGGCGCGCCGCATGGACGTGCCCGAGGCGCGCGCGGCGCTCGAGGAGGCGATGCGCCGGGTCGCGACGATCTCGATGGTGCACGAGTCGCTCTCCCAGACCCTCGACGAGAACGTGGAGCTCGACGACATGCTGAGCCGCGCGCTGCGGCTCGCCGCCGACGTCGCCTCCACGCGCACGCAGGTCCGCACCCGCCAGTCCGGGTCGTTCGGGATGGTGCCCGCGCAGGACGCGACGCCGCTCGCGCTGGTGCTCACCGAGCTGGTGACCAACGCCGTCGAGCACGGGTTCCCGGGGCGCGAGACCGGCACCGTCGAGATCGACGTGCAGCGCGACGGCGCGTCGATGCGGGTGGTCGTGGCGGACGACGGCGTGGGCATGCCGGAGGGCATCGCCACCCTGGGGCGTGCGTCGCGCAGCGGGCTCGGGTCGCAGATCGTGCAGACGCTGGTGACCAACGAGCTGCGCGGCACCATCGACTGGCAGGCGCGCGACGGCGGGGGCACGCAGGTGGTGCTGGAGCTGGAGCTGCGCGACGGTCAGCCCGGCCGGTAGGCCGGGCGCGCCGCCCCGCCGGTGCGAGGGGACGACAGAGGGGACGGGCCGCGCCTGCGGTCCGTCCCCTCTGTCGTGTGTCGCGGTGGCGTCAGCCGGCGCGGCGGGCGCGCGCGGTGCGGCGCTTGAGCGCCCGGCGCTCGTCCTCGCTCATGCCGCCCCAGACGCCGGCGTCCTGACCGGACTCGATGGCCCACTTGAGGCACGTGTCCACGACGTCGCAGCGACGGCAGACGGCCTTCGCCTCCTCGATCTGCAGGAGGGCGGGGCCGGTGTTGCCGATGGGGAAGAAGAGCTCAGGGTCCTCGTCGAGGCAGGCGGCCTTGTGGCGCCAGTCCATGTCATCTCCTCGGTGCAGGGGGACCTGGTCGATCGGCGGGCGCATGAGGGCGCGCGAAACCGGGTCCGATGGGTGGGGGTTGATCTGCTGACCAGCGTCACACCTCGTGAAGCGCCGCACAAGGGGTTACGTGGAAGTTTCTCGGGCATGAAGCGTGAGTGCTTGATCACACTGTCGTGAAACCGCAGGTCGCACGTATTCTGACGTGTCATGCGCGCTCCTGTCACCCCCTCGTCCGGCACCGACGGCGCTCCCGACGGGTCTCGCCCGCCAGGGCTGCGGGTGGTCGCGGCCGGCGTCGGGATCGAGGTGCTGCTGCTCGTCGCCGCTGCCGCGATGGTCGGCGTCGAGCTGGTGCGCGGTGCCTCCAACAGCGTAGCCGTGAGCGTGTTCCTCGTGCTGTTCTTCCTGGGCCTCGGCTGGCTGCTCGTGGTCGCCTGCCGCGCCCTGTGGGTCGGGCGGCGCGGCGGGCGGGCCCCCGTCGTGGTCTGGCAGATCATGCAGGGCCTCGTCGGCGTCAGCCTGTTCACGGCCGGGGCCGCCTGGGCGGTGCTCGCCGGGATCGGCCTGCTGCTGGTGGCCGCCGCCGTCCTCGTCGCCGTCATGACGCGTCGGGTGGTCGAAGCGACCTCCCGCTGAGCCCGACCGTCGGGCCGCCGGCGGTCCGACGGGCCGTTCGCCGGACGGGGTGCGGCCCGGTCGGGCGACCTGCACCGCGAGCACCTGCCCGGACTGCACGAGGGCGCCGCGGCCGGGACGTGCCGGGCCCGGGTCGACGGCGTCGGCCAGCGCCACCCCGAGGACCTCGTCGGCCCCGCGCTCACCGGGGTGCAGGACCACGGCGGTGCGCCGGGCGCGCAGCTCCGCCAGCGCGCCGCGGTGGGCCAGGACGGTCCCGGTCGTCGTCGACGCCGCCACGAGGGCTCGATCGTCGGCGTCGAGCAGCGCCGCGAGCCTGTCCGCCTCCAGCGGGTGCTGCTGCGCGAGCCCGTCCAGGTCGTCGACCACGAGGACGCCCGGGCCCAGGCCGTCGAGCAGCGGGCCGAGGGCCCCGGGCGACGGGGGCGCAGCCGGCGCCGTCCCCGCGTCCCCGCGCAGCGCGGCGTCGCGGGCGACCACGCCCGCGAGCCGCCCCGTCGCCGCGAGCCACCGGGTGACCAGCCGCAGCACCGTGGTGCGGCCGCTGCCGCGCGGGCCGGTGACCAGGGCGCCCCGCGTGACGTCGAGGGAGACGGGCACCGCGGCGTCGCCACCCACGCCGATCGGGACCCTCAGCGCGTCGCCGGCCGGGGCCCGGTGGCGGCCGACGGGCGCCAGGTCGCGCTCGCCGACGACGGCCGGGAGCTCACGCACGACGACGGGCGGCCCGCCCGGGTGCTCCGACCGTGGACGGTCGGCGGCCGGGCCCTCGAGCGCCGTCTCGGCCGGGAGCAGCACCTGGCACAGGAGCCGGTCGCGCCCGACCCAGGCCGCGCGCCCGGACGGGCCGCCCCGTCCGGCCAGCTCCGGCGGCGCGCCGAGCAGCACGTCGGCGTGCGCCTCGCGCCCGAGCAGCACGAGGCGGGGGCCCACCCGCGCGGCAAGACCGCCGAGCATCGCGCCGTCGGACGCGACGGCGAACGCGACCCCGGGGGCCGCCAGCGCCCGCGCGAGCGGGTCCCACGGGTCGGGCCCGGCCAGCGTGGCGCGCAGCTCCTCCACGCCGTCGACCACCACGAGCGTCGGCACCCGAGGAGGCTGCGCGGCCAGGAGGCGCAGCAGCCGCGCCGAGCGCCGCGGGGACGCGGGGCCGGCGAGCGTGCCGAACCCGGCCCGCCGTTCCAGCCCGGCGAACCGCGGCGACGCCGCGGAGGGCACGAGCGCGTGCACCTGCCAGCCACGGTCCAGGGCGGTGCCGGCCAGGGCCAGGAGCGCGGTGGTCCGGCCCGAGCGCGCCGGTCCCACGACGCCCAGGTGGCCGGCCGCCGGCACCCAGCGCAGCAGCGTGCGGCGCTGGCGTGCCGGGTCGTCGCCGAGGGCGACGGGCAGGCCGGGCGGGTCGGTGCGGCTCGGGTCGGTGCGGCTCGGGTCGGTGCGGCTCGGGTCGGTGCGGCTCTGGTCGGTCCGACGCTGCTCGGCCCTGCGGAGGGCGGCGTCGTCCGCGACGGCGGAGCCGGCCGGTCCTGGCCGGACGCCGGGCGCGTCCTCCGGCGCGGGGTCGCGCTCGGCGGCGAGCAGGGCGGGGTCGTCGGCGGTGACGCGGTCCGGCAGCGGGGGCAGCCACGGCGCGGGCCCGGGGCCCAGCCCGCGCTCCGCGGCCGTCGCCCGGCACGCCTCGACGAGCTCCGTGACGGGGTCGGTCAGCGCCTTGCCCGGCGAGGTCTCGGAGCACGAGGCCTCGGTGCGCAGGGGCTCTGCGCGCGGCGCCCCGGCCGGCACCGCCCCGGCACGCGGCGTCCCGTCGGGACCCGCGAGGTCGCCCCCGCTGACGGCGCCGAGGGCCGGGGCACGCCGGACGGCGGCTCGCGCGGCGGGCCGGCCGGAGGCGTGGGCGCACTGCAGCGCCACGGGGGCCGCGGCCCCGCACCGCAGCACCGCGCGCCCGGGGGTGTGGGGAAGGATCCGGGCGGCCGCCGGCGTCTCGACGACGTCGAGCGAGTCGGCGGCGTCCACCACCCGCAGGGCGAGCCGCGCGGACACGTTGGCCCGGACGTCGGCGCTCACGGCCCCGGCCGGACGCTGCGTCGCGAGGACGAGGTGCACGCCCAGCGACCGGCCCTGCGCGGCCACCCGGAGCAGCCCGGGCAGGAAGTCGGGGAGGTCGTCGGCCAGGGCTCGGAACTCGTCCACGACGACGACCAGCCGGGGCGGCGCGTCGGCCAGCCCCGCCGGCAGGGCGGCGAGGTCGGCGGCGCCGTGGCGGGCGAGCACCCGCTCGCGTCGGTGGAGCTCGGCGCGCAGCCCGGCGAGGGCGCGCCCGGCGAGGCCGGGATCGAGGTCGGTCACCTGGCCCACCACGTGCGGCAGCAGCCCGCACCCGCCGAACGACGCCCCGCCCTTGAAGTCGACGAGGGCCAGCGCGAGGTCGCGCGGCGACCGGCGGGCCGCGAGGCCCAGCACCAGCGACTGCAGCAGCTCCGACTTGCCCGACCCGGTCGTCCCGGCGACGAGCAGGTGGGGACCGTCGGCCATCAGGTCGAACGTCACGGGGCGGCCGCGGGCGTCCCGGCCGATCGGCACCGCCCAGCCGCGCGGGGAGTCCCAGGCGGTGCCGGGGTCGGCGGGGTCGTCGAGCAGCGCGACCAGCGGGACCGCGGCGGGGAGCCGAGGATCGGTGGGGTCGCCGTCGCCGGCCGGGCCCGCCGTGCCGGTGGTGCCGCCCCCGGGGTCCAGGTCGCCGAGCGAGCGGCGCAGACCGGCCAGCCCGGCGACGAGGCGGGCGGCCTGCTCCGCCCGTGCCGCCTCGATCCCGACCAGCGGCCCGGTGGTCGCCGACCCGTCCGGTGCCGTGCGGCGGGTGCGACCGCCGCGCACCCGCCAGACCGTGCGGCACCACGCCGGCACCGGGGCGCCGTCGGGCAGGCACAGGAGCACGGCCCCGCCGCGCGCGAGGACGTCGTCGCGCGGCGCGGTGCCCGCGAGCACCGCCTCGGCGTCGGGCGCGTCGACGACCAGCACCGGCGGCCCGCCGCGCGGCAGCCACCGGCACCACGACCACGTACCGGCGTCACCGCGCACGTCGACGGAGGCGCCCGCCGCCGCGAGCTCCACGACCATCGACCGCGCGGCCGCGAGCACGTCGCGCCGGGGGCCGACGAGCGCGACCGCGCCGTCCGGGAGCCGGCGCGCGACCGCGCGCGCCGCGCTGCGACCCGGTCCCGGCCCGCCCCGCCCCGACACGCACGGCCCGGGGCCCGGGGGCGGCGACGGCCGGGGGCCGGGTGCGCGTCTCGTCGCACGCTCGACGGCGGCCCGCCACGCGCCGTCCGACGCCTGGTGCGCCGCGGCGAGCCGCGCGAGCAGGGGTCCCGGCGCGCCGCCCACCGGGGCGTTCCGCTCGGTGCCCGGCCCCCCGTCGTCCTCGGCCCGGGGGGCGACCGCAGAGGCGTCCGCGGGCCGGTCCGCGGCGCGGCGACGCCGTCGCGCCGCGACGAGCTGGGGCACCAGCGCGCCCACCCCGAGCAGCGCGAACAGCGCGTAGGCGGGCTGGCGCAGCACGGCCGCGAGGAGCAGCGCGCCGGCCACCGGCAGCGCGGCGGCGGCGAGCACCCCCGCGCCGGGCGTCCCCGGCGGCGGCCCGGCGAGGTCGGCGCCCGCGCCGTCCGCGTCCAGCCACGTCGCGACGGCGCCCGAGCGGTGCAGCGTCCAGGAGGCCGGCCCCGCGCGCCCCGGCAGCTCGAGGCGGGTGCCCGGGCGCCAGCGGCGCGGGGCCCGGCCCACCCGCCGCGGTCGGGGACCCGTCGACTCCGCCGCCCGTCCCGGCCCCGCGGCGACCAGGGACGGGGTGCGCGCCCGTCCTGCCTTCCGCCCGCGCGGCGTCCGCCTGACCGTGACGCGGTCGGGGCGTCGGGGGTCCACGCGCACCACGACACCCGCGGGTGCGGCGCGCGCGTCGGGCCCGGAGCGGCTGCCGCCGCCCCGGTCGTGCCGCTCCCCGTCGCCGTCGTCGGCGGACAGGAACCTCGGGAGACCGGGGGAGAGCGCGGCCGGCGCGCCCGCGGCCACGCTGTCGGCCCGCACGACGAGCCAGGGGCCGTCGAGCACCGCGGCGGCGGGACCGGCGCGGTCCGGTGCCGCCCCGTGCAGCGACAGGACGGCTCCGGGCAGCAGCGGCCGCTCGCCGACGACGTCGCCGTCGCCTACGTGGACGCCGTCGGCCGCGAGCGGGGCGTGCCGCAGCTCCGGTCGGCGCAGCAGCGCGGCGAGCTCCGCCCGGCACGCGCCGAGGGTCGCCCCGACGGGCAGCAGCACGTCCTCGCCGGGCCGCACGGTGACCCGCACGCCGCCCTCGTCGTCCTGCGCGGGGACGACGAGGGCGGGCACCGCGGAGGTCGACATGACCTCCAGGGTGCCCGCCCCGGGCGGCCGTCACGGACGGCCTGTGGACAACTCGCGCTACTCGCTCGCGAGCGCCTCCACCGGCGAGGTCTTCACCGCGGTGCGGGCGGGGGCGACGGACGCCACGAGCCCGGCCACGGCGGCCACGACGAGCATCACCAGCACGTCGCGCCACGGGACCACGATCACCGGGGAGCCGGCCCAGCCGAGCGCCGCGGCCGCGCCGGCCCAGCCGTAGACCAGGCCGAGCAGCACGCCCAGCACCGCGCCCACCAGGGCGATCAGCACGCCCTCGACGGCGAGCATCCCGCGCAGCTGGCCCTTCGAGAGCCCGATCGCCCGTAGGGTCGCGGACTCCCGGCGCCGCTCGATGACCGACAGCGACAGGGTGTTCGCCACGCCGATCAGCGCGATCACGACGGCCGCCGCGAGCAGGCCCACGACGATCCCCAGCGCGGTGTCGATCACCTGCTGGAACCCGGCGCGCTCCACCGCCGCGCCCACGACGTCCACGGGCGCCTCGGTGTCGGCCACCGCGTCCTGGATCGTCGGGACGACGGCCGCGGCGTCGGACGGGTCGTCGAGACCCACCCAGAGGCTGGTCACCGGGGCGTGGGCGTCGAGGGAGGCGAGGTCGTCGGGCACCACGAGGAGCGCGGAGTCGGCGAGGTCGGTGACCGCCGCCTCGACCTCGAGCGTCCCGTCCGGGCCGGTCAGGGTGAGCGACGACCCGTCGCTGATGTTCCAGACGTCCGCGACGTCCTCGGGCACGACGACCGTGCCCTGGGCGAGCGGCTCCACCAGCTCGGTGCTGCGCAGCACCGACGCGGCGTCCTCGGTCGTCACGCCGCGGACGGTGAGGGCGAGGCCCTCGTCCACGCCGTCTCCCGCGACGGTGGCCGCCGTGGCGGGGGTCTCGACGACGCCGGAGACGCCGTCCAGGTCGCGCACCGACGTCGCCAGGGCCGGGGGCACCGGGGACACGGTGCTGTCGCCGGCCGCGACGGCCGTGGGGTCGCTCGACAGGTCGGTCGAGACGGTGACGTCCACGGGGTAGCGGGAGTCCAGCTCCGAGTCCATGGTGACCCGGGCGCTCGCGGCACCGGTCGACATCATGCCGACGAGGGTGACGCCGATGAGCAGCGCGGTGGACGTGGCGGCGGTGCGGCGCGGGTTGCGCAGCGTGTTCGCGGCCGCGAGGCGCGCCGTCGGGCCGGACATGCCCACGAGGCGGCCGGCGAGCGCCACCACGCGGGGCAGCCAGAACACCGAGCCCACCAGGACGCCGACGAACGACAGGACGCCGCCCGCGACGCCCACCAGGAGGCCCATGCTGGGCTCGCCGCCCATCGTGCTCAGCGCGACGCCGCCGCCCAGCAGGGCGAAGCCGATGACGGTGACGACGAGCGACAGGACGAGACGCACGCGACCGGCGCCGCGGGCGGCCGACGGCGCGTCGGCGGGACGGAGCGCCTCCAGCGGCGCGACGCGGGTCGCGGCGCGGGCGGGGGAGAGCGCCGCGACGAGCGTCACCACGGTGCCCACGACCAGCGGGATGAGGACGACGGCCGGCGTGATGTCGACCGTCGCGGGCAGGGGCACGCCGAGGTCCATGCTCCGGCCGACGGCGAGCGCCGCCTGCGCCAGCCCGACACCCGCGAGCAGGCCCACGACCGAGGAGATCAGGCCCAGGAACGCGGCCTCGAACAGCACCGACCGCCGCAGCTGGCCCTTGTCGGCGCCCACGCAGCGCAGCAGGGCGAGGGTGCGGGTGCGCTGGGCGACCAGCACCTGGAAGGTGTTGGCGATGACGAGCGCGGCAACCAGCAGCGCGACGGCGGCGAAGACGAGGACGAACGCCGTGAAGATGACGTTGTCGCCGCCGGTCATCTCGTTGGCGACCTTCTCCGCGTGCTCGGTCGGGGTGACGACCTGCAGGTCGGCGGCGTCCGCGCCCTCGGCCGAGGCGGCGTTGGTCACGGCCCCGGTGATGGCGGTGCGGGCCTGCTCGACGTCGGTGCCGTCGTCGAGCGTGACGAGCACCGTGGCGGGCTCGGTCGACGCCTCGCCGGGGGCGTACTGGTCGGCCTCCCAGGCGGTGACGTCGGCGGCGGGCGCCACGGCGGCGCCGCCCATCATCGAGTACGCACCGAACGGGTCGGTGACGGTGCCGGAGACGGTGAGCTGCTCGCGGACCTCCTTCCAGGTCCCCTCCTGCGGGTCGTCGAGGACGTTGCGCACGAGGGTGACCTTGTCGCCCGGCGCCGCGTCGAGGCGCTCGGCGACGTCGACCGGCAGGGCGATGTCGCCCGACGCCTCGGGCAGCGCGCCCTCGGCGACGTCGAGCGGCAGCACGCTCGTGTCGGTGGGCTCGGCCAGCACGCCCTGGTAGATGGTGCGGCCACCGGACTCGAGCTGCTGGAACGACATGAGCTGCTGGTCGGCCGTCGCGACGCCGTCGGCGCCGCGCACCGCGTCCATGGTGGTGTCGTCGGCGACGACGCCGCGGACCACGAGGTCGGCGCCCGTGTACTGGGCGGCGATCGAGTCGTAGGTGGTGCGGGTGATGACGTTGCCGGCGAGCAGGGTGATCGCGACGAACGCGGTGCCGATGACGATCGCGAGGCCGGCGGCGGCGAGGCGCCCGGCGCTGCGCCGCATCTGCGACAGGGTGAGGCGGATCATCGCGTGGCCACCGTCCGCAGCGCGTCGAGGCCGGCGAGGGCGGACTCGGGGGTCGGGTCCGAGATGTCGCCGGCGATCTTGCCGTCGGCGATGAGGACGACACGGTCCGCGTAGGCGGCGGCCGCCGGGTCGTGGGTGACCATGATGATCGTGCGGCCGAGCTCGCGCACCGAGCGGCGCAGGAAGCTGAGCACCTCCGCGCCGGAGCGGGAGTCGAGGTTGCCGGTCGGCTCGTCCGCGAACACGACGTCCGGCTGGGCGATGAGGGCGCGCGCGATGGCGACCCGCTGCTGCTGGCCGCCGGACAGCTCGCTGGGGCGGTGCGTGAGCCGCTTGGTCAGGCCGAGCGTCTCGACGAGCGTGCCGAACCACTCCTTGTCGACCGTGCCGCCCGCGAGCTCCACCGGGAGCGTGATGTTCTGCTCCGCCGTGAACATGGGGAGCAGGTTGAACTGCTGGAAGACGAAGCCGACGCGCGTGCGGCGCAGGGCCGTCAGCGCCTTGTCGTTCAGGCCGGTCACCTCGGTGGAGCCGATGAACGACTGCCCGCTCGTCGCGCTGTCGAGGCCGGCGAGCAGGTGCATGAGGGTCGACTTGCCCGAGCCGGACGGGCCCATGATCGCCGTGAAGCGGCCGGCCGCGAAGTCGACGTCGACGCCGTCCAGGGCGCGCACCTGCGCCTCGCCGCGGCCGTACGTCTTGGTCAGGGCGCGGGCGCGCACCGCGGGGGTGACGGTCGGGCGGGCGGCGGTGCCCTCGTCGGGGATCGGGACGTACACGGTCGTGTCCACGGAAGCTCTCCGGTGTCTCGGGGTGGTGGCCCGCGAGCTCCGAGGAGCCCGCCGACCAGGACACCACCGACGCTACGGAGCGCCGCGCGGCCCGACATCGGCCCGGGGTCGGGTCCTGCCGGGCACCCAGGTCATCCTCAGGTATGACACCGACCCTGACCCGGACCCTGAACGGCCCCTGACCTGCACCCTCGCGGGTCGTCAGGACGTGCGCACGGTATGCCCGGCGCTCGACCCGACACGTCGGGTCAGGAGCCGGGGCGGACCAGGCCGGCCTCGTAGGCCGTGACGACGGCCTGCACGCGGTCGCGGGCGTCGAGCTTGGCGAGGATGCGACCGACGTGGGTCTTCACGGTGGCCTCGGCGACGAACAGGTCGGCGGCGATCTCCGTGTTGGAGCGGCCCCGGGCCATGAGCACCAGCACCTCGCGCTCGCGGTCGGTGAGGGCGGCGAGCGCGTCGTGCTGCGGCGCGGCCTGGTCGGCCGGCAGCGCGGTGACGAGGTGCTCCAGCAGCCGGCGGGTGGACGACGGCGCGATGACGGCGTCGCCGGCGTGCACGGTGCGGATGGCCGCGAGCATCTCCTCCGGCGGCGCGTCCTTGAGGAGGAAGCCCGACGCGCCGGAACGGATGGCCTCGAGCACGTACTCGTCGAGGTCGAAGGTGGTGAGCACGATGACGCGCGGTGCGTCCGGGGAGGCGGTGAGCCGGGCGGTCGCGGTGAGCCCGTCCAGGTGCGGCATGCGCACGTCCATGAGGACGACGTCGACGCGGTGGTCGGCGAGCAGGCGCAGCGCCTGGGCGCCGTCGCCCGCCTCGAGCGAGACCTCCAGGTCCGGCTGCGAGTCGATGACCATGCGGAAGCCCGCACGCACGAGCTGCTGGTCGTCGACCAGCGCCACGCGCACGACGCCGGCCCGTCCACCGCCGGTCGGGCCGGTCGGGAGGGGGGCGTCGGTGGCGGGCGGGGTCATGCGTCCTCCTGGGTGACCGTCGGGGTGGTCGTCGACGGCCGGTCGGTCGGGGTCGGGGTCGGGGTCGTGGTCGGGATCGTGGTCGGGGGCGCGACGGCCACGGGCGCGCCGGGCAGCGGCAGCTCGAGGTGCACGCGGAACCCGCCGCCGCGGCGGGGGCCTGTCTCGAGCGTGCCGCCGTACAGGTTGGTCCGCTCGCGCATCCCGCGCAGCCCGAACCCGGGGTCGTCGCCGGTGGCGGCGGCGCCGCGGCCGTCGTCGAGCACTTCGAGCTCGACGGTCGACGGCGTCCAGCGCACCGCGACGGTGACGGCCGGGTCGGGCCCGGCGTGCTTGCGCACGTTGGTGAGCGACTCCTGGCACACGCGGTACAGGGTGAGCCCCATGCCGGCGGTGAGCGGGCGCGGCTCGCCGACCCGCACGTGCGAGACGCGCAGCCCGCCCTCGCGGGCCTGGGCGACGAGGTCCTCGATCTCCTCCACGCCGGGCTGCGGGGCGGGCCGGGACCCGCGGTCGTCGCGGGCGGGCCCCGGGGTGAGGGCCGGGGGAGCGGCGGTCGTGCCGGGCGGCAGCGCCGGCGTCCCGGGGTCGGGGGCGCCGTCGGGGGCCCCGTCCTCGTCGTCCTGGGAGCGCAGCACGCCGAGCAGCCGCCGCATGTCGGTGAGGGCGGTGCGCCCGGTGTCGCTGATGGTGCCGAGCGCGCGGACGGCGGCCTCGGGGTCGGTCGCGGCGGCGTACCGCCCGCCGTCGGCCTGCGCGACGACGATGGAGAGGGAGTGCGCCACGATGTCGTGCATCTCGCGGGCGATGCGGGCGCGCTCGGCGGCGGCGCTGATGCGCGCCTGCTGGTCCCGCTCGATCTCGAGGCGGTGGGCGCGGTCGCGCAGGGCGTCCATGGTGACGCGGCGGGAGCGGCGCACGAGGGCGAAGGCCCAGACGGCGAGCGCGGTGACGAAGCAGAAGATCCCGACGGGCACGATCTCCGCCAGGCCCGCGGCGCCCGTGCCCCCGAGCATCGCGACGGCCACGGGCAGCACGAGGAGGCTGCCGACCGCCGTCGAGCAGATCGCGGTGACGTGCGCCCAGGTGGGCCCGTACACGGTCACGGAGAAGAGGGCGACGAGGATCAGCAGGTCGCCCGGCATGATCATCGGGTACCCGGCGAGGATGTGCGCCAGCGCGACGGCGTAGACGGCCACGGCCGACGGCACCGGGCGCGTGCGGCGCCAGGGGAGGGGCGCGAGGAGCGCGAAGCTCCAGGCGATCGACGCGTTGCGCGAGAGGTACGGCTCGGCGGAGTACAGGTCGGTGGCCGAGCTGAGCACGAGCACGGCGAGCAGCACGGTCGTCGTGAGGTCGACGCCGAACCGGTGGGCCTCGAACCAGCGCCCCAGTCTCTCGATCCAGCTCATGACCGCCAGGGTAGGTGGGCGGCGCCGGCGCCGCGTCCGTCCGGGGGCGGACCGACGCACGACCGGCGTCGGTCCTGGGGAGGACGGCGGCCGGGTGCGCGACTCGGGAAACCGTGGCGGCTCTCACGTCCCAGGACCAGCGATGATGCCGCTAGCATGAGGGAATGACCCACGTACTGCTGGCCGAGGACGACCCGGCTATTGCCGAGCCTTTGGCGCGGGCTCTCACGCGTGAGGGTTACGACGTCATCGTGCAAGGAACTGGTCAAGGAGCCGTAGACAACGCCGGGAACGCGGACATCGTCGTCCTCGACCTGGGCCTGCCCGACATGGACGGCCTGGACGTGGCGCGCGAGATCCGCGGCTCCGGCCTGACCGTGCCGGTGCTGGTGCTCACGGCGCGTGCCGACGAGGTGGACCTGGTGGTCGGCCTCGACGCGGGCGCGGACGACTACGTGACGAAGCCGTTCCGCCTCGCGGAGCTGCTCGCCCGCGTCCGGGCGCTGCTGCGCCGCACGCACGGCGAGACCGGCGAGGACGAGGAGCTGCGCGCGCAGGACGTGCGCGTCGACGTCTCCGCCCACCGGGCCTTCCAGGGCGAGCGGGAGCTGCACCTCACCACCAAGGAGTTCGACCTCCTCAAGGTGCTGGTCGCGAACGCCGGCTCGGTCGTGGTGCGCGACACGCTGATGCGCGACGTCTGGGGCTCCGACCCGGTCGGCTCCACCAAGACTCTCGACATGCACGTGTCGTGGCTGCGCCGCAAGCTCGGCGACGACGCCAACGCCCCGCGCTACGTCTCCACCGTGCGAGGGCTCGGCTTCCGCTTCGAGCTCGGCGCGAGCTGACGCCGACGGGCCAGGGCTGACGTCGTGCGTCGCCGCGTCCTGCTGGCGACCATCTCGGCGGTCGCCGTCGCCGTGCTCCTGCTCGGCGTCCCCCTGGGCATCTTCGGTGCCCGGTACGTCCTCGCCATCGAGGAGCAGCGGATCACCAGCCGCGTCGACACGCTCGCGCGCGGCATCGACAACACGCTCGAGCGCGGCGACATCGTCAGCGAGGCCTCGGTGGAGCGCGCCGCCGAGGGCAACGACGGCGACCTGCCGGCGTACGTCGTCGTGACGCTGCCCGACGGCACCCAGCTGACGGCCGGGGACCCCGTCTCGGCGCCCACCATCGACAAGGCCAAGCTCACGGACCAGAACGTGTCCGTGTCGATGACGGTGTCCGCCGTCGGCGCGTACGTGAAGTCCGCGCAGACCGTGGTCCTGGTGATCATCGCCGGCATCGTCGCGATCGCCGCGGGCATCGCGGTGGCGGTCTGGCAGGCCAACCGGCTCTCCGCGCCGCTCGTGTACCTCGCGGCGTCGGCCGAGCAGCTCGGGTCGGGACAGGTGCGCCCGCGCCTGGAACCGTCGGGGGTCGAGGAGATCGACCTCGTCGCGGCGGAGCTCGCCCGCTCGGCCGACCGGCTCGCGGGCAGGCTCGCGGCCGAGCGGCAGTTCACGCAGGACGCGTCGCACCAGCTCCGCACGCCGCTGACGGCGCTCACCATGCGCCTCGAGGAGATCACGCTCGCCTCCGACGACCCCGAGATCGTCGAGGAGGCCCGCATCTCGCTCGAGCAGGTCGAGCGGCTGGTGACCGTCGTGGACGACCTCCTCGCGGCGTCGCGCCGGTCGCAGGGCGGCACGACGGAGGCCGTCGTCCTCGCGGACGTCGTGCACCAGCAGGAGGAGGAGTGGGCGCCCACGTTCGAGCGGGCGGGGCGCCGGCTGGTCGTCGAGGTCCCGGACGGGATGCAGGTGCTCGCCACGCCGGGCGCGCTGGCGCAGATCATCGCGACCCTGCTGGAGAACTCGCTCAAGTACGGGGACGGCACCACGACGGTGCGCTCGCGCCCGTCGGGCACGACCGGGGCGGTCGCCGTCGAGGTCGCCGACGAGGGCGAGGGCGTGGCGGACGACGTCGCGACCCGCATCTTCGAGCGGGGCACGACGACGGGCGGCAGCACCGGGCTCGGGCTCGCGCTGGCCCGCGACCTGGCGGCCGCCGACGGCGGGCGGCTCGACCTCGTGCAGCGCCGCCCCCCGGTCTTCGCGCTCTTCCTCGCCGGCGTGCCGCGCACGCTCGACCCGCACCTGGTGCTCCCGCCCGGCACGACCATCTCCTCGCGCGGCCGCCGGCGCGGCTGGCTGCACCACCACGGCGACTGACGCCGACCAGGCGGTTGCTCCCGGTACGAGCGCGGATCCGACCGCATCCCGGGAGCAACCGCCTGTTCGGCGAGGGGCGGGCGGCCGGTATCCTCGATGCCCGTGACCGGACCCTCTGCCTCCGCCCCTGTCGTCGCCGTCGTCGGAGGAGGTCAGCTCGCCCGGATGATGGCGCCCGCGGCCGCCGAGCTGGGCGTGGGACTGCGGGTCCTCGTCGAGGACCCGGCGTCGTCGGCCGCCCAGGTGGTCACGGACGCCCCGGTGGGCGTGGCGAGCGACGACGCGGCGATCCGCGACCTCATCACCCCCGGTGACGGGCGGGACCCGGCCGCGGTGCTGACCTTCGAGCACGAGCACGTGCCGAACGCCCTGCTGCAGGACCTCATCGACCACGGCACGCCCGTGCGGCCCGGCCCGGACGCGCTGGTGCAGGCGCAGGACAAGATCGTCATGCGGCGCCGGCTCACCGACCTCGGCCTGCCGTGCCCGCGCTGGGCGGCCCTGCCGACCGATCCCGCCGAGGCGCGCGACGCGCTCGCCGCGTTCCTCGCGGACGAGGACGGGCACGAGGCGGTCGTGAAGACCTCCCGCGGCGGCTACGACGGCAAGGGCGTGCGCGTCGTCTCGTCGCCGGACGACGTCGCCGACTGGCTGCGGGCCGTCGCCGACGGCGGGCCCGCGCTGCTCGTGGAGCGCAAGGTGCCGTTCGTGCGCGAGCTGGCGGCGCTGGTCGCGCGCCGCCCGTCGGGCGAGGTGCGCACCTGGCCGGTCGTCGAGTCGGTGCAGCGCGACGGCGTGTGCGCGGAGGTCGTGGCGCCCGCGCCCGACCTGGACCCGGCCGTCGACGCGGAGGCCCGCCGGATCGCGGTCGCCGTCGCCGAGGGGCTGGACGTCACCGGCGTCCTGGCCGTCGAGCTGTTCGAGACCCGCGAGGCCGACGGCAGCACCGCCGTGTGGGTCAACGAGCTCGCGATGCGCCCGCACAACTCGGGCCACTGGACCATCGACGGTGCGGTGACGAGCCAGTTCGAGCAGCACCTGCGGGCCGTGCTCGACCTGCCGCTCGGCGACACCTCACCCCGCGCGCCGTGGACCGTCATGGCGAACGTGCTGGGCTCCACCCTCGACGCCCTCACGGACGCCCTGCCCGAAGTGCTCGCGCGCTACCCCGAGGCCCGCGTCAACCTGTACGGCAAGGGCATCCGCCCGGGCCGCAAGCTCGGCCACGTCAACGTCAGCGGCACCGACCTCGACGACGTGCGCCGGCGAGCGCTCGGCGCGGCCGCGCTGCTGCGGGGCGAGCAGCCCGCGCACGAGACCACCTCGCACGAGGACACCACGAGCAAGGAGCACGCATGAGCACGCAGCCCGTCGTCGGGATCGTCATGGGGTCGGACTCGGACTGGCCGGTGATGGAGGCCGCGGCGGACGCGCTCGCCGAGCTGGGCGTCGAGGTCGAGGTGGACGTCGTCTCCGCGCACCGCATGCCGACGGAGATGATCGACTACGGCCGCGCCGCGTCCGAGCGCGGGCTGCGCGTGATCGTCGCCGGCGCGGGCGGCGCCGCCCACCTGCCCGGCATGCTCGCCGCCGTCACGCCGCTGCCGGTGATCGGCGTCCCCGTGCCGCTGCGCTACCTCGACGGCATGGACTCGCTGCTGTCCATCGTGCAGATGCCGGCCGGCGTGCCCGTCGCGACGGTGTCGATCGGCGGGGCCCGCAACGCGGGTCTGCTGGCCGCGCGCATCCTCGCGGCGGGGACGGACGACGAGTCCCTCGCCCTGCGCGAGCGGATGGTCGCCTTCCAGGCGGAGCTCGGCGACGTCGCCCGCGCCAAGGGCGACAAGCTCCGCGCGGCCCGCGAGGGCGCGCGGCGCACCGGCTTCTCCGCCTGACCCGGCGGCGTCCCGCCCGGGACGCGCGAAGGCCCCGCGAGGTACGTCCTCGCGGGGCCTTCGTCGTCGCAGGTGCGGGTCCCGTCCGTCAGCCGGGGAGACCGCCCACGGTGCTGCCCGGCTCGAGGTTGCCGTCGCGGACGTCGGCCCAGAACTTCTCGGTCTTGTCGGCGTCGAGCAGCACGGTGGAGCCCACGCCCGTGCCCGGGTTGTAGCCCGGGTTCTCGATCGGCGGGGTGCCGGTGACGCCCTTCGGGCCGGTCGCCGCCTTGAAGGCGAGGCCCAGGCGGCCGAGGTCGACGATGCCGGACTTCTCGTCCACGGTGAGGGCGTCGGTGCCGGCGTTGACCAGCTGGACCTGGTCGACCGGGTTGAGCAGGACGCTCGGCTTGACGACCTTCGCGGCGACGGCGGCGATGACCTGCTGCTGCCGCTCGGCCCGGCCGATGTCGCCCTTGGGGTCGGAGTACCGCATGCGGGAGAACGCCAGCGCCGTCTTGCCGTCGGCCATGTGGCAGCCGGCCTCCCACGTGAGCTCGCTCTTGGGGTCGTCGACGTCGCGGTCGTAGCAGAGCCGGACGCCGCCGACGGCGTCGACGATCTCCTCGACGCTGCCGAACCCGACCTCCGCGTAGTGGTCGACGGTCAGGCCCGTGAGGCCCTCGACCGTCTCGACCAGCAGGGGAGCGCCGCCGAAGGAGTACGCGGCGTTGATCTTGTTCGCCTTGTGCCCCGGGATCTCCGTGTACGTGTCGCGGGGGATCGAGATGAGGGCGGCGGGCCCGCTGCGCGGCTTGTGCAGCACCATGATCGTGTCGGTGCGGGCGCCCGACGTCCCGTCCTCGGGCACCGTGCCGGTGCCGCGCTCGTCCGACCCCGCCAGCAGGTAGGTGGTGCCGGGCGTCCCCGCCGCGTCGGACAGGGCGTCGACGTGCTGGATCTTGCCGTTCGCCCAGACGATCAGGCCGATCGGCCACGCGAGCAGGAGCACCAGCAGCAGCACGAGGACCAGGCCGGCGACCCGGCCCTTGCGGATGCGGAAGCCGCCACCGCCCGCCGTGGCCGCCGCGGCCCCGCCCGGACCGGCCGGCGGCGGGGTGCTGCGACGTGCGGGCTGGGCGCTGCGCGCCGAGGCGGGCATCACCCGGGTCCCGGAGCCCTGCCCCGCCGGGGAGGGGCGGGAGGCCGGGGCCGACTGCGAGCCGCGCGGCGCGTACGACCGGGGCTTCTGCGCGCCGGCCCCACGGCGCTCGGGCGGCGTGGTCGGGATCTCGCGGGAGGACTGGCGGCGGACGCGCGGCTCCACGGGGGAGGCGTCGTCGCGGCGGCCCACCCGGCCGCCCGTGGGCGGTGCGGGCGGGCGGGAGGAGCCGCCCACGGGGATGGCGTCGCCCGAGCCCTGGGGGCGGTCGGAGCGGCCGCCCGACGGCGTGAAGCTCGGCGGGATGCGCTGGTCGTCGTTGCTCATCGTGTCCCCGCGCTCAGCCGCACACCGAGGTCACGTCGGCGCCGGTGAACGCCTCCTTGCCCGCCTCGCGCGTCCGCTTCGGGTCGGGCTCCTCGCTGCTCGTGGCGTCCGCGCCGTCCTTGCCGTCGGCGGCGCCCTCGTCCGTCCCGTCGGTGGCCCCGTCGGTCGCGCCCGCGTCGTCGTTCGACACCGGGGTCGCGTCGGAGTCCTCCGCCCCCGCGTCCTTCGTCTTGCCGTCCGACTTCTTCTCGGACTCGATGGCGTCGCTCAGGGGCTTGTCGTGCTTGAGGTTCTTCCAGACCGTCTCGGCCTCGTCCGTGAAGATCACGTTCGCCCCGTTGTTGGGGTCGTACATGTACGGCGCGGTCATGAACGAGATCGTTGCAGGGCGGACGTTCCGGGCGCTGTACGCGAGCCCGGCGAGTCCCTGGATGGACGCGAAGTTGCTGCTCATCGTCATCGAGCCGGTCACGGCGCCGAGGAACTTCAGGGTCTTGGCCGGGTCGGCGAGCGTGCCGGCGCTCATCACCTCGCGGGCGAGCGCGGCCACGAGCTCCTGCTGGCGGCCGATGCGGCCGAGGTCGGAGCCGTCGCCGAGGCCGGCGCCGGTACGGGCCCGCGCGTACTTCAGCGCGGTGTCGCCGTCGAGCTCCTGCATCCCGGCGGACAGCACGAGGTGGTCCGCCTTCGGCGCGTCGATGTCGTTGGGGATGCAGATGCTGACACCGCCCAGGGCGTCGATCATCTTCTCGAACCCGGCGAAGTCGACGACGACGAAGCCGTTCATGCGCACGTCGGTGATCTCTTCGATCGTCTCCATCGCGCACAGCGCGCCCGACTCCACGTCGCCGCCGGCGTTGACGCCCTGGGCGAAGGCCGCGTTGAACTTCACCCCGTGCAGGGGCGACGTCTGGCTGCCGGACGACGTCGGGCACGACGGGACGTCGACGGTCGTGTCGCGGGGGATCGACAGCATCTCCACGCGGGACCGGTCGGACGAGATGTGCATGATCATCGTCGTGTCCGAGCGGGCGCCCAGGGTGCCGTCGCCGACGATGCCGGCGTTGTCGCCGCCGCGGCTGTCCGAGCCCATGAGCACGATGTTCAGCGGCTTCTCGGCGTTCGGGTCCTCGGGCAGGACCTCCTCGGGCCGGTCGTCGCCGAGCAGCTTGTCGGCGTCGACGGCCGTGATGTTGTTCGTGAGCCGGACCGCCGCGGTCGCACCGCCGACGGCGACGAACGCCAGGACGGCGGTCAGCCCCATCCCGAGGGTGCGCGCGAGGGTGTGCTGTCGCAGCGTGCGCGCGTGCGAGGGCCCCTTGACGGAGTCAGGGGCCGAGGCGACGTGGCGGGGGGTGTTGCGGCTCACGGGAAGCGAGCATAGAGGGTCGCTGTTACGCCGCTGCGGTGCCCGAGGACCGGGACGGTAGAGGAAATGTGTGGGTCGGTCACCGATCTCTCCTCGCGGTCGCGGCGGGCCCCGTCACTGGCCGGTCCGGGCGTACTTCGCCTCGACGGCGGCCTTCGCGGGACGCCACCAGTCCTCGTGCTCGCGGTACCACTCGACGGTCGCGGCCAGGCCCGAGCGGAAGTCGGTGTAGCGCGGCGACCAGCCCAGCTCGGTGCGCAGCCTCGACGCGTCGATCGCGTACCGCAGGTCGTGCCCGGGGCGGTCGGTCACGTGGTCGAAGTCGTCCGCGTCGCGCCCGAACAGCTCGTTCAGGGTGCGCACGACCTGCAGGTTGGACGTCTCCCCGTCCGCCCCGATCAGGTACGTCTCCCCGACACGGCCCTTGTCGAGGATCGTCCACACCGCCGCGTTGTGGTCCTCGACGTGGATCCAGTCGCGCACGTTCGCCCCCGCCCCGTACAGCCGGGGCCGCACCCCGTCGACCAGGTTGGTGACCTGGCGCGGGATGAACTTCTCCACGTGCTGGTACGGGCCGTAGTTGTTGGAGCAGTTGGAGATCGTCGCGGCCACCCCGAACGACCGCACCCACGCGCGCACCAGCAGGTCCGACCCGGCCTTCGACGCCGAGTACGGCGACGAGGGGTTGTACGGCGTGGTCGGCGTGAACTTCGCCGGGTCGTCCAGCTCCAGGTCCCCGTACACCTCGTCCGTCGAGACGTGGTGGAACCGCACCCCGTGGCGGCGCACGGCCTCCAGCAGCGTGAACGTACCCACCACGTTGGTCTGCACGAACGGCGACGGGTCGACCAGCGAGTTGTCGTTGTGCGACTCCGCCGCGAAGTGCACCACCACGTCCGCGTCGGCCACCAGGTCGTCGACCAGCGCGGCGTCCGTGATCGAGCCCTGCACGAACGCGACCCGGTCCGCGACCGGCGCCAGCGACGACCGGTCCCCGGCATACGTCAGCGCGTCCAGCACCGTCACCACGGCCCCCGGCCGCTCGCGCACCGTCTGCTGCACGAAGTTCGCGCCGATGAACCCGGCGCCGCCCGTGACGAGTACTCGCATGGGGGGCACCCTACCGACGGCCCACCGGCGCGGGGGAGGGGAGGGCGGGGCGAATCCGTGCGTCCGTGACGCCGGTGCGGTGCGCCTCTGGGAGACTGAGGCCGTGACGGACACCACGCGCCACGGACGCCCGGAGCCCGCCCCGCCACCCCTCACGAGCGCCCTGCGCCCGGGCCCGCGCGGCTACCGGCGCGCGGTCGTCGTGATCACCCTGGCCGTGGCGGCGTGGGCCGCGCTGTGGGCCGTCGTGACCCCGCCGTTCCAGGCGCCCGACGAGCAGAACCACCTCAACAGCGTGCTGCGGATCGCGTACAGCGGGGGATGGCCCGCGCCCGGCGACGCCTACCTCGCCCCCGGCGTCGTCGACGCCGTCCACGAGTCCGGCTACCCGTCGGACCCGCCGGGCCGGTGGGTGCACCGGTCCGACGTGCCGCAGTTCGTCGACCTCGAGCCGGTGCCCCGCGACGAGCGCCTCCGGCTGGACACGACGAACGCGCTCGGCGACGCGTCGTCCGGCACGTCCGTGGACCAGATGACGCAGCACCCGCCGCTGTACTACGCGCTCGGCGCGGCCGCGCTGCGGGTCACCGGCCTGACGGCGGGGCGCTGGGACCTCCAGATGCTCGCGCTGCGCCTGCTCGACGTCGCGCTGCTGGCCCTGTCCGTGCCGCTCGCCGCCGGCGCCGCCCGCCGGATCACGGGCTCGCCGTCGGCGGGCCTGGTCGCGGCGACGTTCCCCCTGTTCCTGCCGCAGCTCGGGCACATCATGGGCGCGGTCAACAACGACGCCCTCGTCGTGCTCACCTGCGCGGCCGCGACGTACCTGGCGGCGCGCGTCGTCACCGGCGACCTGCGGTGGCGGGTCGCGGTGGCGATCGGCGTCGTCGTCGGGCTGGGCCTCCTCACCAAGGTGATGGCGGCGTTCGTGCTCCCGACGGTCGGCGTCGCGTACCTGCTGGCGCGCGGGCGGCGCTGGCCCGGGCGGCTCGCGCGCCTCGTGGTCGCCGGGGTGGTGGCGCTGGCCGTCGGCGGCTGGTGGTGGGTGCGCAACGTGGTCACGCTCGGCGCGGTGCAGCCCGTGGGCCTGCCGCGGGACCCGGCCACGGTGGCTCAGGTGCCCGACGGCGACGTGCCCCGCCTCATCGTGGAGAAGCTGCCGCAGGCGTTCTTCGGGAACCTCTCCTGGCTGGAGGTGCGGCTCCCGGGCGCCTGGGTGGTCCTCGGCTCGGTGGTCCTCGTCGCCGTGGTGCTCGCCGCGGTCGTGCTGCCCGGCGCACGGCGCGCGTCGCTCGCCCTCGCCCTCCTGCCCGCCGGGCTGGCGTTCGGGGTGGCGTACAACAGCTGGTCCGCGCACGCGGACACGGGCGGTCTCGTCGCGGTCCAGGGGCGGTACGTGTTCGGCGGCATCGCCGCGCTCGCGGCGCTGTTCGCCGTCGCGGTGTGGCAGCTCGTGCTCCGCCAGGACCGGCGCCTCGCGCTCGCGCTGCCGGTCGTGACGGCGCTCGCCCTGGCCGCCGCCGTCGGCGGCCTCGTCTGGGGGTTCGGCGCGTTCTACCAGGGTCCCGGCGAGACCTTCGGCGACGCCGTCGAGCGCTGGCTCGCGTGGAGCCCGCTCGCGGAGCCCGCCCTGCTGGTGGTGCTCTCGGCGGGCGTGCTGGCCCTCGTGTCCGCGCTGGTCGTCGCGGTCGGCTGGCCCCGTAGACTCGCGGCGTCCGTGGCCCCCGGCGACACGCCGGCGGCGGCCCCCGGTGCCCCGAAGGATGCGCGATGAAGCTCTTCGTCCAGATCCCGTGCCTCGACGAGGCCGGGACCCTCCCGCTCGTGCTCGCGAACATCCCGCGCGAGGTCGCGGGGTTCGAGAGCGTCGAGATCCTCGTCGTCGACGACGGGTCCACGGACGGCACCGCCGAGGTGGCCCGCCGGCTCGGCGTGCACCACGTGCTGCGCCACACCAGCACGATGGGCCTGGCCCGGTCGTTCCGCGACGGCGTCGACTACGCCCTCGCGCACGGGGCCGACGTCGTGGTGAACACGGACGGCGACAACCAGTACCCGTCGGAGCGCATCGGCGACCTCGTGGCGCCGATCGTCGCGGGGGAGGCCGACATCGTCGTCGCGGACCGGCAGACGGCGACCATCGCCCACTTCTCCCCGTTCAAGAGGCTGATGCAGCGTGTCGGCAGCCGCGTGGTGAGCGCGGCGGCGGGCACGTCGTTGCCGGACGCCGCGAGCGGGTTCCGGGCGTACTCCCGGGGCGCGCTGCTGCGGCTCAACGTGGTGACCGAGTTCAGCTACACCATGGAGACGATCATCCAGGCGGGGAACAAGCGCCTGCGGATCGCGAGCCTGCCGATCAACACGAACCCGAAGACCCGCGAGTCGCGGCTGTTCTCCAACATCTGGCAGCACATGGGCCGCTCGGGGCGCGCGATCCTGCGCTCCTGGGTCATGTTCCGCCCGCACCTGGTCTTCCTCACCCTGGGCGCCCTGTTCTTCGTCGCCGCGGCCGTGCCCGCCGTGCGGTTCCTCGTCTACCTCGCGCAGGGCGACGCGGGCGGTCACGTGCAGTCCCTCGTCTTCGCGGGGGCGATGCTCGTCGGGGCGCTGCTGTGCCTGGCGCTCCTGGTCATCGCCGACCTGCTGCGCACCAACCGCGCCCTGGCGGAGGAGACCCTCGAGCGGATCAAGGTGCTCCAGTACGGCCGGGGGAACCTCGTGCCCGGACCCGCGGCCGTCGCCGACATCGTGCCCGACGCCGTGCCCGACGCTCTGCCCGACGCCGTGCCCGAGGCCCTGTCCGACGACGAGGACGCGCGCGCGTGATCGTCGCGTTCGGCACGTACGACGCCGCCCGGCACCCGCGCGTCGGCGTCCTCGTGGCGGGGCTGCGGGCCCACGGGTACGCCGTGCACGAGCTCGACCGGCCGCTCGGCCTCAGCACCGCCCAACGCGTGCGGATGCTGCGCCAGCCGTGGCGCCTGCCCGCGCTGCTGGTGCGCCTGCTGCGCTGCTGGGCGCTGCTCGTGGGCGACGTGGCGGCGCACCGTCGCGCGCACGGCCGCCCGGACGCCGTGCTGGTGGGCTACCTGGGGCACTTCGACGTCGTGCTCGCCCGCCTGGTGTTCGGCCGTCGCACGCCGATCCTGCTCGACCACCTCGTCTTCGCCGCCGACACCGCCACCGACCGGGGCGCGCGGGGCGCGCGCGTCGCGCTGCTGCGCGGGCTGGACCGCCTCGCCGTGACGCGCGCCGACGTCGTGCTGCTCGACACCCCCGAGCACGCACGCATGCTCGCCGACGTCGTGCCGTCGCGCGCCGCGCGCGGCCTGGTCGTGCCCGTCGGCGCGCCGCAGGAGTGGTTCGACGCCGCACCCGACGCCCGGGGGAGTGGGAGCGGCGGTGCGCACGACGACCGGCCGCTGCGCCTCGTCTTCTTCGGCCTGTTCACGCCGCTGCAGGGCACCCTCGTGCTCGCCGACGCCCTCGCCGACGCGCTGCCCCGCGCGGCCGCCGCCGGCGGGCGGGCGCTGGAGGTCACGCTCGTCGGCTCCGGGCAGGACCTGCCCGCCGTCCGCGCCCGGCTGGCCGGGGTGCCCGGCGTGACCTGGCGCGACTGGGTGGAGCCCGCAGACCTGCCCGCGCTGGTCGCCGCCCACGACGTCTGCCTCGGGATCTTCTCCGCCACCCCCAAGGGGCTGCGGGTGGTGCCGAACAAGGTCTTCCAGGGGCTGGCCGCCGGGTGCGTGGTCGTCACGTCCGACACCGGGCCGCAGCGCCGGCTGCTGGGCGACCACCTGGGGCTCGTCGCGCCCGCCGACCCCGCCGCGCTCGCCGAGCGGCTCCTCGCCCTGCGGGACCCCGGCGCGCTCGCCGCCGCCCGCGCCCGCGCGGCCACGGGGCGCGACCTCGCCCGGCCCGCGGCGGTCGTCGGCCCCCTGGCACGGCTCCTCGCCTCGCGCGGGGTGCGGCCGTGACCGGGCGCGCCGGGGCGCTGGCGCGCGCGCTCGCGGTGCTGCGCTCCCCGTGGGTGCGGTGGGGCTTCCTGGTGCTCGCGCTCGGGCTCGCCGTCTACGCCGTCGTCGCCGCGCGCGACGACCTGGCCCGCGCCGCCGCCGAGCTCTCCTGGCAGCGCCTCGCCCTGGCCCTCGTGCTGTCCGTCGCGTTCGTGCTGTGCACGTTCGTGTCGTGGCGCGTCGTCCTCGCCGACCTCGGGGCGCCCGCCGGGTTCCGTGTCGCCCTGCGCGTCTTCGGCCTCAGCCAGCTCGGCAAGTACGTGCCCGGCGGGGTCTGGAACGTGGTGGCCGCGGCCGAGCTCGGCGTCGACCACGGCATCGCGCGCCGCACCTCCGTCACGACGACGGCGGTCGCCACGCTGGTCGGCGTCGTCTCCGGCGCGGTCGTGGGCGTCGTGGCGCTGCCGTTCGTCGCCACCGGGGCGCTCGGGTCCGCGGGGCCCCTCCTGTGGCTGCTGCCCGCCGTCGCCGTCGTCCTGCTGCCGCCCGTGCTCAACCGGCTCGTCGCGTGGGCGCTGCGCGTCGCCCGCCGGCCCCCGCTCGAGCGGCCGCTCGGCTGGCGCGGCCTCGGCGCCGCGACCCTGTGGTCCGTCGCCGGGTGGCTGCTCGCGGGCGCGCAGGTCTGGGTGCTGGCCGTCGGCCTCGGCATGCCCGCCGACGCCCGCGGCGTCGCCCTCGCCGTCGGCGGGTACGCCCTCGCCTGGGTGGTCGGGTTCCTCGTCGTCGTGGTGCCCGCCGGCGCGGGCGCGCGCGAGCTGGTGCTGCTCGCGGTCCTCGCGGGGGTGCTGCCGCACGCCGAGGTGCTGCTGCTGGTGCTGGTCAGCCGCGTGCTCGTGACGCTCGCCGACCTGGCGCTCGCGGGCGCCGGAGCGCTGGCGCGCCCCCGGTAGCGGCGGGGTCAGCCGCGCAGCGTCGCGAGGTGGTCCTGGACGGCGTCGTGGGTGGGCAGGAGTCCCTGCTCCCGGGCCTCGGCGAGGCTGGGGGCGGTGGTGTCCTTGTCGGACAGCTGCGGGGTCAGCGGGGAGCCGTCGCGGGCGGTCGTGGGCCAGTCGATGCCGACCTCGGGGTCGAGGGGGTGGATGCCGTGCTCGTGGCCGGGGTCGTAGCCGGTGGAGCACAGGTAGAGCACGGTCGAGCCGTCCTGCAGGGACAGGAAGGCGTGGCCGAGGCCTTCGCCGAGGTAGACGGCGCGGCGGTCGACGTCGTCGAGAAGCACGGAGTCCCACCGCCCGAAGGTCGGTGAGCCGACCCGGAGGTCGACGACGACGTCGAGGACGGCGCCGGCGGCGCAGGTGACGTACTTGGCCTGCCCGGGCGGGACGTCGGCGAAGTGGATGCCGCGCAGGACGCCGGCGGCGGAGACGGAGGCGTTGGCCTGCTGCAGGTCCAGCGGGTGGCCGAGGGCGTCGGCGAAGGGTCCGGCCTTGAACCACTCGAGGAAGAGTCCGCGGGGGTCGCCGAACTGCCGGGGGGTGATCTCGTAGGCGCCGGGCACGGCCAGCTCGCGGAACTGCACGGGTGCTCCTTCGGACGATGCGTGGGAGCGGGCCGGTCGGGGCCGCTCACGCCTAGGATCGCAGGCGTGAGCACGGTCGCCACCGACGTCCCCGCCCCGGGCCCCTCCGCCGACGCCCCCGCCGGGTCTCCCGCGCCCCGCTGGCTCGTGGTCGGCGCGGGCGGGATGCTCGCCCACGACCTCCTGGCCGTCCTGCGCGGCACGGGTGCGGAGGTCCGCGCCGCCCGTCGCGCGGACCTCGACGTGACCGACGCCGCGGCGGTGGCCGCGCTCGTGCGCGACGTCGACGTGGTGGTCAACTGCGCCGCCTGGACCGCCGTCGACGACGCCGAGTCCCGGGAGGCGGACGCGTTCCGGGTGAACGCCGTCGGCGCGGCCCTCGTGGCCCGGGCCGCGCACGCGGCCGGGGCGCGGACGGTGCACGTCTCGACCGACTACGTCTTCGACGGCGCCGCCACGGCCCCCTACGCCGAGGACGCGCCGCCGGCGCCCGTGTCCGCCTACGGGCGCACCAAGGCCGCGGGGGAGTGGGCCGTGCGCGCGGAGGCTCCGGACCACCTGATCGTCCGTACCGCGTGGCTCTACGGCGCGCACGGGGCCTGCTTCCCGAGGACGATGGCGCGCCTCGCCGCCGATCGTGACGAGCTCGCCGTCGTCGACGACCAGGTCGGCCAGCCCACCTGGACCCGCGACCTCGCCGACCTGATCGTCCGCCTCGTGGCGGCCGGGGCGCCGTCGGGCACGTACCACGGCACGGCCTCGGGACAGGTGTCGTGGTACGGCTTCACGCGGCGCATCGTGGCGGGCCTCGGTACCGGGACCCGGGTCACCCCGACGACCAGCGACGCCTTCGTGCGTCCCGCGGCCCGCCCGGCCTGGTCCGTGCTCGGTCACGACGCGCTGCGGGCGGCCGGTGTCGAGCCGATCGGCGACTGGGCCGCGCGGTGGGACGCCGCCGCGGCCGACGTGCTGGCAGGCTGACCTCGCCCCGTCAGGGGGCCGCCGCCATGGTCGTCGAGGACGAAGGAGCGCCCGTGTCACCCGTCGCCACCACCCCGCCCCCGCTCACGCTCTACGGCAGCCTGCGGTGGGACGTCGTGGAACCGCTGCTGCCGGGAGCCGCGGGCCGCGTGCTCGAGGTCGGCTGCGGCCAGGGCGCCGTCGGCGTCCGCCTCGCCGCGCGCGCCGCCGCGTACACCGGGGTCGAGCTCGACGCCGACAGCGCCCGCGTGGCCGAGCAGCGCCTCGTCGACGCGGGCGTGCCCGGCACCGTCGTCCAGGGCCCCCTCGACACCCTCCCCGCCGCCGAGCGCTTCGACCTCGTGTGCGCCTTCGAGGTCATCGAGCACATCGACGACGACGCGGCCGCCCTGCGCGAGTGGGCGGCGCGGCTGCGCCCGGGCGGCACGCTGCTGCTCTCCACCCCTGCCTGGCAGCGCCGGTTCGGCCCCATGGACGAGGCCGTCGGCCACTTCCGCCGCTACGACCCCCGCGCCCTGCGCGACCTGCTCGTCGCGGCCGGGCTCACCGACGTCGGCCTGCGCCTGTACGGCGTCCCCCTCGGCTACGCGCTGGAGGCGGCGCGCAACCAGGTCGCCCGCCGCCGTCCCGGGCTGCGTGAGGAGGGCAGCACCGCGGACCGCACCGCGCGCAGCGGACGGCTCTTCCAGCCGACGACGGAGGCGCAGGGCGCGCTCGTGCGCGCCGCGACCTGGCCGTTCCGCGTCGCGCAGCGCGCGTTCCCGCGCACGGGGACCGGACTCGTCGCGTGGGGGCGGGCTCCGCGCGCCTGACGGGCCCGCGCGTCGGCCGGGACGGGTGCGGCGCACGGTGGCGCGGTGCCGGTCAGCGGTCGAGGAGGCCCAGGAGGTAGGTGCCGTACCCGGACTTCACGAGCTTCTCGGCGCGCACCCGCAGCTCGTCGTCGGTGAGGAACCCGCGGCGCCAGGCGACCTCCTCGGGCGCGCCGATCTTGAGGCCCTGCCGCCGCTCGATCGTGCGGACGTAGTCCGACGCCTCGAGGAGCGAGTCGAAGGTGCCCGTGTCGAGCCAGGCGGTGCCGCGGGGCAGCACCTCCACCTGCAGCGTGCCGCGGTCGAGGTACTCCCGGTTGACGTCCGTGATCTCGTACTCGCCGCGCGCGGACGGCTCGAGGCTCCGGGCGATCTCGACCACGTCGTTGTCGTAGAAGTACAGGCCGGGGACGGCGTAGCTGGACCGGGGGTGCACGGGCTTCTCCTCGAGGGAGAGGGCGCGGCCGGCGTCGTCGAACTCGACGACGCCGTAGGCGGTGGGGTCGGCGACGCGGTACGCGAAGACGGCGCCGCCGGCGAGGCCGTGGAAGCGGGTGAGCTGCCGGCCCAGGCCGGGCCCGTAGAAGATGTTGTCGCCGAGCACGAGGGCCACCTCGTCCTGCCCGACGAACTCCGCCCCGAGCACGAACGCCTGGGCGAGGCCGTTCGGCTCCGCCTGGACCGTGTACTCGATCGAGACGCCGAACTCGGAGCCGTCGCCGAGGAGCCGGCGGAACTGCTCGGCGTCGTGCGGGGTGGTGATGACCAGGACGTCCCGGATGCCCGCCAGGATCAGCGTGGACAGCGGGTAGTAGATCATCGGCTTGTCGTAGACGGGCACGAGCTGCTTGCTCACGCCGAGCGTGATGGGGTGCAGGCGGGTGCCGCTGCCGCCGGCCAGGATGATGCCGCGCATGGCAGTTCATTGTGCTGCACCCGGGCGCTGCCGGCCGGGTGAACTCGCGTGCGGCTCAGTCGTCGGCGGCGGTGATCCGCTCCGTCTCGCGCAGGCGCGCCAGGCGTGCGGGGTCCGCCGCGAGCCCGGCCGCGGTGGCGGCGGACGCGAGCACCACGGAGCCGTCGGCGGCCCAGGTGGCGAGCAGGTCGCGCAGCAGGCCCTCGAGGGGCCGGGAGCCGTCGACGAGGACGCGTTCGGCGGACGGCCGAGGCGCGGCCAGCAGGTCGGCGAAGGCGACGGGGTCGGCGCCGGCCGCCTCGAGCGCGGTGGCGGCGGGGTCGGTCTCGGGCGCCCAGCCGATGACGTCGCCGTAGGTCATCACCGCGCCCGCGGCGTCGACGGCGCCGGCGGGGAGGTCGCCGTCGAAGGACCGTGCCAGGGCCGGCAGGGCCACCGCCACGAGGTCCGCCGCCCCCGGCCCGGACAGGACGTCGGACCAGCCCTCGGGGCGGGAGGTGACGACGA
The DNA here is from genome assembly GCF_042801555.1 of Isoptericola sp. NPDC057559. Lineage (NCBI taxonomy): Bacteria > Bacillati > Actinomycetota > Actinomycetes > Micrococcales > Promicromonosporaceae > Isoptericola > Isoptericola sp. NPDC057559. The sequence goes on along the minus strand of NZ_JBHVFQ010000016.1, from coordinate 14,575 downwards.
CGTCGCCGCCCGCGGCCGGCGTGTCGCCCGCGAGGCGCACCGTCGCCCCGCAGCGCCACGCCGCCAGCGCCCACAGCACGCCGCGCCAGTGCGCGGGGACGTCGAGGGTCACGACCGTGCCCGGGGCGGCGTCGAACTCCTCGACGAGAAGGTTGACGGTCTTGTTCACCCAGTTCTGCAGGACGGCACCGGAGAGCTCCACGCGCTCGCCGCCGTCGCCGTACCAGGTGAGCCGCGGGCGGCCCGGGTCCGACACGACAAGATCGAGCATCTGCGAGATCGTCGACGGTGTCCGGTGGGCGGCGGGGAGCGGGTTCACGCAGGTCAGCCTACGAGGGCACCGGAGGGTCGACGGCCGCCGCGCATGTGAATGGGCGGTGGAGATCGAGATCACTAGCACATTTCGACTTGACGCCTTCGAAAGACACGCGTGTAATTCCAGGTATGCAGTTTCCCTAAAGAACGGCATGGAGGGGCACGCCATGTGGAACTTGCTCGATGGGGACCGGGGGGTCTTCCCGTCAGACGTCGGTCGTGAGCCCGAGCGCGTAGCGCCGGTGCTGCCGTTGTTCGGTGACGCCACGGTCGACGACGAGACTCTCCTGGGGTGGCAGGAAAGAGCCCTGTGCGCCCAGACCGACCCGGAGGCCTTCTTTCCCGAGAAGGGCGGGTCCACGCGCGAGGCCAAGAAGGTCTGCACGTCATGTGAGGTCCGGGCCGAGTGCCTGGACTATGCGCTCGCGAACGACGAGCGGTTCGGCATCTGGGGCGGGCTCTCCGAGCGGGAGCGCCGCAAGCTGAAGCGCCGCGCCGTCTGACCGAGCGCTGAACCGGAGGGGATGTCCGGCCCGACACGCACGGGTCGGATATCCCACGACGGGATCGGGGCCCGTCGCATCATGGCGGGCAGGATGACTGCTCCGCACCCGACCCCAGCCCGCCCCGGCGGAGAGGTCGCACCTCCGGGCGCGACCGCCGCCGTCGCGCCCGTTCCCGCCGCCGGTGACCGCATGGACGGCACCGGCGCCGTCCCGCTCGTGGTCACCGTGACGGCCGTGGTCGTCACCCGTGGACGCACGCCGTTCCTCGACGCGACGCTCGACGCGCTCGCGCGCCAGGAGCGCGTCGCCGACGAGGTCGTCGTCGTGGACGTCGGGGCCTCGGAGACCACCGCGCTCCACCCCGACCTGCGCCTGGGCGGCGCCCGCTTCGTCGCCGCTGCCGGCGTCCGCAGCCTGGGCGAGGCCGTCGACCGCGCCAACGAGGCGGTGGGCGTGCCCGAGACCGGGTGGCTGTGGATCCTGCACGACGACTCCGCGCCGGACCCGGACGCCCTCGCCCGCCTGCTGCGCGCGGTGGAGCACTCGAGCGCGGTCGCCGTCGCGGGCTGCAAGCAGCGCCGCTGGCCCGTCGCCGCGGACGGGACCCCCGCCGCCGAGGCCAGCATGCTCGTCGAGGTCGGCAGCACCGTCTCCCCGCTGGGGCGGCGGATGACCGGCATCGACGACACGGAGATCGACCAGGGCCAGCACGACGCCCGCGAGGACGTGCTCGCCGTCGGCCTCGCCGGCGCCCTGGTCCGCGCGCACGTGTGGGCCGAGCTGGGCGGCACCGACCCGGAGCTCGGACCGTTCGGCGACGGACTGGACCTGTGCCGGCGCGCGCGGCTCGCGGGCCACCGCGTGGTCGTGGTGCCCGACGCGGTGGTGCGGCACGCGCAGGCGTCGCTGCTCGGCCTGCGCGGTCGCCCCGACGCCGCCCCCGACCTGGAGGCGTCTCGCTACGCCCGGCGCCGCAGCCAGCTGTACCTGCGCCTCGTCGACGCCCCGCTGCCGCTGCTCCCGTTCGTGTGGCTCGCCACGCTGGTGTGGGCGCCGTTCGCGGCCATGTACCGCCTGGCGCTGAAGCGGCCCGCGCACGCCCGCGACGAGCTGGTCGCGGCCGTGGTGACGGCCCTGCGCGTGGTGCCGCTGTACCGCGCCCGGCGGCGGGCCGCCCGCACCCGGCGGCTGCCGCGACGGGTGCTGACGCCGCTGCTCGGCACCTGGCGGCAGGTGTTCGGCGAGCGCCGGGACGCGCGCCTGGCGCGGGCCGAGGCCCAGCGCGCGCGGTGGGCGCCCAGCGAGCTCGAGCGCGCGGACCTGCGCCGCCTCGCGGGGACCCGGCGCATCGTCCTGGCCGCCGTCATGGTGGCCGTCGTGGCGCTCGACGTCGCGCTGTTCGGGCCGTGGCAGGGCGTGCTGGCCGACGGCGGCCGGGTCGTGGGCGGCGGGCTGCTGCCCGCGCCCGGCACCGTCGGCGACGTGTGGGAGGCCGCGACCTCCGGGTGGGTGCGCGACGGGCTCGGCGTCCGCGCGGCCGCCGACCCGCTCCTGATGCCCCTGACCGCGTTCGCCGCCGTCGCGGGCGGCGGGCTGCAGACGGCGGTGAACGCCCTCGTGGTCGCCGCGCTGCCCCTGGCCGCGCTCGGCGGCTGGTTCGCCGCGGGATCCCTGACCCGGTCCGTGGCGGTGCGCGCCGTCGCCGCGCTGGCCTGGGCGGCCGCGCCCGGGTTCCTCGCGTCGCTCGGCTCCGGCCGGCTCGGCGCCGTGCTCGTGCACCTCACCCTGCCGTGGCTGCTCGTCGCCGTGCTGCGCACCGTCGGGGCGCACGCGCGCGACGTCGTGCACACGCCCGTGCGCCGGCGCGGCTCGCTCGGGGCGGCCGGTGCCGCCGGCCTGCTCCTCGCCGTCGCCGTCTGCGCGGCCCCGGTGCTGCTGCCGGTGGCCGCGGTGCTCCTCGGCGTCGCGGCCCTCGTCGTGCGGCGCTCGTGGCGGTCGCTGCTGCTCGTGCTGCTGCCGGCCGTCGTCGTCCCGCTGCCGTTCTGGGGCGAGGTGCTCGGCAGCTGGTCGAGCGGCGGGTGGCGGCTGCTGGTCGCGGAACCGGGTGCCCCGGTGGCCGCGCAGGGCACGCCCACCGCCGTGGAGCTGCTGCTCGGCCTGCCGGGGGACACCGCCTGGTTCGAGCCGTGGCTGGGCACCGACGGCGTGCTCGGCCGCCTCGCCGTGGTCGGCCCGGCGCTGCTGGGCGCGGCCGTCCTCGTGCTCGCCGCCGTCGCCCTGGTGCGACGCCGCGCGGTGCGCGGGGTGCGCCTCGCGTGGCTGGCCGCGGCGGCCGGTCTCGGCACCTCGGTGGTGGCGGTCGCGACCGTCGTCGCGAGCGGGACGACGACGGACGAGGCCGCCGCGGGAGTCACCGGCTGGCCCGGCGTGGGGCTCTCGGTGCTGCTCCTGGCGCTGGGTGCGGCCGCGATCTGCGCGCTCCCGTCGACCGGCCGCGTGCCGACGGCGGCGCCCGTGGTGCGGCCCGAGCGCAGCCGGCTGCAGCGCGTCGGGTCCGCGGGGGTGGTGGCCGTCGGCGTGCTGGCCCTCGCGCTGCCGGCGGCACAGCTCGGCTCGTGGGTGCTCGGCTCCACCGGCGGGGGCGCCGTCGGCGACCTGCGCGCCGCGGAGCAGCCCGTGGTCCCCGCGGTCGGCACGCAGATGCAGGCGCCGCCGCGCTCCGCGCGCGTGCTGCAGGTGGACCGGGTCCAGCCCGGCGGCGACGGCGCGACCCCCGGCGGTGCGTCGGGGGCGGCGGTGGTCGACTACGCCCTGCTGCACGCGGACGGCACGCGGCTGGAGGACTCGTCGACGATCGTGCGGGCACGCGCCGCCGGCGTGGTCGCCGGCCCGGACCGCGCGGACACCGCCCTGCTCGACCAGATCGTTGCCGAGGTCGCCACGGGTCGGTCCGCCGACGTGACCGACCGGCTCGCGGCGCTGGGGATCGGCGCCGTGCAGGTCCCCGCCGGCGGCGACGCGGACCTCGTCACCACGCTCGACCTCGTGCCCGGGCTCGCCCGGGTCACCGAGGAGGGTGCGCTGGTGTGGCGCGTCACGACCGACGGTCCGGCGCCCGGCTGGGTCACGGTGCTGCGCGGCAGCGGCGACGCCGACGGCACGCCCACCCCGTTCTTCGCGCCGAAGAGCGCCGTGCGGACCCTGCCGTCCGACGGCACCGGCGCGAGCGCACGGCTGGCCCAGGGCGGGGAGGAGCGCACGCTGCGGATCGCCGAGTCGGCGGACCCGGGCTGGCGCGCGACCCTCGACGGGCGGCGGCTGGCCGCCGTGGACGCCGGCGGCACGCAGGCCTTCGCGGTCGGCCCCGAGGCGGGCCGCGTGCAGGTGGTCTACGAGTCGCCCCACCGCACCGCGTGGCTCGCGCTCGCGAGCGTCGTGCTCCTGGTGCACGCGCTGCTGGCGCTGCCCGTCGGACGGCGGCGCGGACGATGACGGCGCGGCGGAGCGGAAGGACGGGGGAGGACGTGCGGGACACCCGGGTGCGGCGCGGGGTGCGCGCCACGACGGCGGCGGTCACGGGGCTGGCGGCCGTGGCGGCGCTCGCCGCCGTGGCCGTGCTCGGTGACCAGTGGGCGCAGTCCTGGACGGGGGCGGAGCAGCGGGCCGTCGCGGCCGGGACGCGCACCGTGGGCGTGCAGCCCGCCGACGTCACGCTCGTGTGCCCCCCGCCCGTCGCGCTGCCGAAGGGCGCCGACGTCGGCGACTCCCAGTTCGACGCCACCCCCGTGCCGACCACCAGCCGCCTCGGCGCGGTCGTGCTCGGCGGGGCGGAGGAGGGCGTGCGCACGACGGGGCTCGACGGGAGGTCCGCGGACCCGCTGGCCGTCGGCGACGCCGGCGCCGCGCAGCAGGCCGACGTGACCGGGACCCGCGTGCTGCGGGCGACGCCCGTGGCCGACGAGCCGTTCCGCGCCGCGGGCACGACGGCGTCGGTCACGACGCAGGGCGACCTGCGCGGGCTGGGCGCCGGGTCGTGCGCCGCGCCGTCGACGTCCCTGTGGCTCGTGGGCGGCGGCACCGAGGTGGGCCAGACGGCCACCCTCACCGTGCAGAACCCGTCCGAGCGCCCCGCGACCGTCGCCCTCGACGTGTACGGTCCGAACGGGCCGGTGGCGCTCGGCGGTAGCGGCACGTTCACCGTCGCGCCGCACGACCAGGTGACGACCCGGCTCGAGTCCGCGGCCCCCGAGCAGGACCGGCTCGCGGTGAACGTGCGCGCGTCCGGCGCCCGGGTGACGGCGGCGCTGCAGACGCAGGCGATCGACGGGCTGCTGCCCGCCGGCGTCGACCTGCTGACGCCCGGCGCGACGCCGCGCGAGTCCTTCGCGGTGGGCGCCGTGCTGAGCCGTGGCGAGGCGGTGGACGACCCGCACGCGCCGCGCCTGCGCGTGCTCGTGCCGGGGGAGACCGACGGGACGGCGCGGGTCACGGTGTACGGGCCGTCCGGGCCCGTGGTGCTGCGCGGCGCCGACGAGGTGGACCTGCCGGCCGGCGTCGTGACGGACGTGCCGCTCGGCGGCCTGCCCGAGGGCGCGTACACGGTGGTGGTGGACGCCGACGTGCCCGTGGTGGGCGCGGCCCGGTCGGACCAGCCCGGCGCGCAGCCCGACGACTCGGTGGTGGACGGCACGCCCTACGACGTGGCCTGGTCCGCCGGGCAGCCGGTCGCCGTGACCGGGGCCGCCGGGGCCGCCGGCCAGCTGGGCGTGCCCGGCGGGGTGCGCACGGGGGTCGTGCTGTCGGCGCTGCCCGCGGAGCGCGGCCCCGACACCGACCCGACCGGCGGCGTGCCCGTCACGCTGCGCGTCTACGACGCGTCGGGAGCCGAGATCGGCAGCACGGACGTCGACCTCACCGCCGGGGCCACGGCCTCGGTGGCGCTGGCGAGCGTCGTCGACGACGGCACCGTGCCCGCCGGCGTGAGCGTGGACCGGGGCGACGCGAAGGGCGGTGACGTGGCGGTGGCGTGGGCGGCGGTGCTGCGCGCCGACGACGGCACGGGGTCCGCGGGCACCCTCGTCGCGTCGGTCGCGCCGACCGCGGCGGTCACCACCCCCGGCGCCGTCGACGTGCGCGCCGTCGACGCCGGCTGACGACCTGACCCGGCGGCGCTCGGCCGGTCAGGAGTCGTAGCCGGGGTCGATCTCCTCGGGCGTGCGGGCCAGGAGGTGCGCCACCTGCTCGACGACGACGTCGCGGACCAGGTCGGCCCGGTCGAGGTCGTCGGCGGCGCGGAAGTCCACGGGACGGCGGTAGACGACGACGCGCGCCGACCGGCCCGACTCGGCGGGGAAGCAGCGGCCCAGCGGCACGCCGTCGGCCTCCCACGGCGCGGGCTCCGACGGCGGCACGTCCTCGACGGCGAACTCCGTGCCCGCGAGCTGGGGCCCCCACCGGCGCTGCAGCGACTCCACGACGTCGAGCACCAGGTCGTCGAACTGCTCGGCGCGGGTGCGGTGCGCGGGCATCCCCGGCGGCAGCAGGGGGCCGCGCACGCCCCGTCCCCGACGGTCGCGACGGCGCACCGGGGGCGCGGGCTCCTGAACGGGCACGGGGTCGCGGTCGGGTGCGGGGTCGGGGGCGTGGTGCACCCGACGAGCCTATGCCGGGCGGGGGCCCGATCACGGGTCACGGTGCGATCACGGCGGCGCCGGCGCGGCGAGCCCCGCGCGCGGGCACCCCGCCTCGGCGTATTGTCCCGGACGTGAGATCGGTGAGGCAGTGCTCGCGCACGGCATGCACGCATGCCGCGGTCGCGACGCTCACGTACGTGTACGCGGACTCCACGGCCGTGCTGGGTCCGCTCGCGCAGCACGCCGAGCCGCACAGCTACGACCTGTGCGCCCAGCACGCCGAAGGGCTGACCGCGCCCCGCGGGTGGGAGGTCGTGCGCCTCACCCCCGCGTTCGAGGAACCGGCGCCGTCGCCCGACGACCTGTCCGCGCTGGCGGAGGCGGTGCGCGAGGCCGGCCGGGTGCGGCAGGAGCCGGCCGGCGAGCCGGCGTCCGTCACCGAGACCGCGCGCCGCGGCCACCTGCGCGTGCTGCGCGAGGCCGACTGACCTCGCGGTCCTGACCGTTCGCCTCCCCGCCCTGGCCGCGGGTCAGGGCACCCATGCGCACACGGCGTGCCCGGAGCCGGACAGCCGCAGCGGGCCCGCGTCGTGCGGGACGAAGACCGAGGCGCCGCGGCCGAGCGTCGCGGGCGCCGGGCACCCCTCGGCGCCGACCTCGAGGTCGCCCGACAGGCACAGCACGATGCGCGGCCCCTCCGCGGGCAGCTCGACCTTCTCGTCCGGGCCGACGTCCGCCAGGGTCAGCGCGAACTCCCGCACCGGCGCCCGGTAGGTCGTCACCTGCCCCCGCCCGCCGCCGGCGCGGGTGCGCGGCGGCTGCGGCGGCCGCGGCACGAACGACGCGCACTCGACGAGCGCCTCCTCGTCGACCAGCTTGGTGGTGAGCCCGGCGCGCAGCACGTTGTCCGACGACGCCATGATCTCCACGCCCAGGCCCGACAGGTAGGCGTGCACCTCGCCGGCCGGCAGGAACAGGCCCTGCCCCGGGTCGAGGGTGACGCGGTTGAGCAGCAGGGACGCGAGGGCGGCCGGGTCGCCGGGGTGCTCCGTGGCGAGCTGGAGCACGGTCGCGTCGGCGCGGGACGACGGCGAGCCCGAGGCGAGGCGGGCGGTGACGGCGGCGACCGTCGTCGCGACGTCGTCCGGGGTCCCCGCGTCGTGGCGCGCGACGACGAGGCGGGTGAACGCGGCCTTCACCCCGCCGGGCGACCGGTCGGCGGCGAGCAGCGCCCGGACGTCGCCCACCAGGGCGCCGTCGAGCCCGTCCAGCAGGTCGAGCACGGCGCGCGGTGCGCGGAAGCCGGCCAGGCCCTCGAACTCGGTGAGGGCCACCACCATCTCGGGCTTGTGCTGGTCGTCGTGGAAGGAGCGGCACGGGTCGCCCGGCGGCAGCCCCTGCCGGTTCTCGCGGTTGAAGCCGGCACGGGCGGCGTGCGGCTTGGGGTGCACCTGGAGGGAGAGCGAGCGGTCCGCGGCGAGCACCTTGAGCAGGTAGGGCAGGCGGGGGCCGTACTCGTCGGCGACGCGGCGGCCGAGCATGGCGTCCGGGGCGGAGCGCACGAGCTCGAGCAGGGACCCGCCGCCGTCCACCCGGGAGGGTGCGCTGGGATGGGCGCCGAGCCACAGCTCGGCGGCCGGCGTGCCGTCGGGGACGGTGCCCAGCAGCTCCTGGATCCGCGTGCGGGAGCCCCAGTCGTTGTGCTGGACGCTGTTCTCCAGCGGGTAGAGCTCGGGCACGGGCACCACCCTTCCACATGCGTGGCCGTCGGAGCCCGCGGGCGCGGCAGAACCACCCGCCCGGAGCGGGAGGGGGCACGTACGCTGTGGACGTGACGATCGACCTGGCCACCATCATCAAGGCGTACGACGTGCGCGGCACCGTGCCGGACCAGCTCTCGCCGGAGGTGGCCCGCGCGATCGGCGCGGCCTTCGCCCGCGTGGTGGCGGCGCCCGAGGGGGCGAGCCGGGTCGTCGTCGGGCACGACATGCGCGACTCGGGCCCCGAGCTGGTCGAGGCGTTCACCGCGGGCGTCGCCGCCGCCGGGCTCGACGTCGTGCGGATCGGCCTGTGCTCGACCGACGGGCTGTACCACGCGTCCGGCGCCCTGGACGCGCCCGGCGCGATGTTCACCGCGTCGCACAACCCCGCCGTCTACAACGGGATCAAGCTGTGCCGCGCCGGGGCGCGCCCGGTCGGGCAGGACACCGGGCTGACCGAGGTGCGCGAGCTGGCCCAGCGCCTCCTGGACGACCCGGCCGCGGAGGAGACGGCGCCCGCCGCGGGCGCCGTGACCGACGCCGACACCCTCGCCGACTACGCCGCGTTCCTGCGCGGCCTGGTGGACGTCTCCGGCATCCGGCCGCTCAAGGTCGTGGTGGACGCCGGCAACGGCATGGCCGGGCACACCGTGCCCGCGGTGCTCGGGACCGCCGCCGGCCTGCCCGCGCTGCCGCTCGACGTCGTGCCGCTGTACTTCGAGCTGGACGGCAGCTTCCCGAACCACGAGGCCAACCCGCTGGACCCGAAGAACCTCGAGGACCTGCGGGCCGCCGTCGTGGAGCACGACGCCGACCTCGGGCTCGCGTTCGACGGGGACGCCGACCGCTGCTTCGTCGTCGACGAGCACGGCGACCCGGTGTCGCCGTCGGCGGTCACCGCGCTGGTCGGGCTGCGCGAGGTGGCCAAGGAGCTCGAGGCGGGCCGCACCCCCACGGTGATCCACAACCTCATCACCTCCCGCGCCGTGCCCGACCTGCTGCGGGCCGCGGGCGCCACCACCGTGCGCACCCGCGTCGGGCACTCGTTCATCAAGGCGCAGATGGCCTCCCACGACGCCGTGTTCGGCGGCGAGCACAGCGCGCACTACTACTTCCGCGACTTCTTCTTCGCCGACACGGGCATGCTGGCGGCCCTGCACGTGCTGGCCGCCCTGGGCGGGCAGCCGCACCCCCTGTCGGTGCTGGCGGAGATGTACTCCCCGTACGTGGCGTCGGGGGAGATCAACTCGACGGTGCCGGACGCCGCCGCCGCGACGCGGAGGGTGCGCGAGGCGTACGACGCCGCCTACCCGCAGGCCGACGTCGACGAGCTCGACGGGCTCACCGTGGCCCACTGGGACGGCCACCCGCAGTGGTGGTTCAACCTGCGGGCGTCGAACACGGAGCCCCTGCTGCGGCTCAACGTCGAGGCGGCGGACGAGGACATCATGGTCAAGGTGCGCGACGACGTCCTGTCGCTCGTGCGGCGGACGGAGGACGCATGAGCGACGGCACGAACGGCACCGGAGCCCCGGGGGCGGCGACGGTCGACCCCTGGGTGCGCGGCATCCTGCGCTGCCCCGTCACGGGCGCCGAGCTGGTCGACGCCGTCGGCCCGGACGGGGAGCCCGAGCTGCGCTCGACCGACCCGGAGCGCCCGCTCGCGTACCCCGTGCGCGACGGCATCCCCGTGCTCCTGGAGAGCGACGCGCGACCCCTCTGACGGGCCCTCTCGGCGGCCCTCCCGAGGGCCCCGGCGAACACCCACGGAGCGCACCGTGGCGCGCAGATGAACACTCGATGAGCAGCCGGTGATCCCGCCGGTTTCCGGCCTTGCGGCGGCCATCCGGTGCCTACGCTCGCGCCGTGCCGACTCACGCCGCCGCCGTACGCCCCGCCCGGCCGGGCCCGTCCCGTGACGCCTCCCGCGCCGCCCGGCCGGAGCGCCGCCTGCGCCTGTTCCACTTCGACATCAAGACGTACGGGAACTACGGCGACACCCTGCTGTTCGAGGCCGTCCGCGAGACCTTCGAGGGGTTCGCCGGCGGGGCGTGCTTCGAGGTGGCCGGCAGCCGGTCCCTGCGCGACCCGGTGGGGCCGAAGCTGGTCGACCACATCAACGAGCACTTCGACGCGGTGGTCGTGGGCGGCGGCGGGCTCTTCCTGCGCGACACCAACGCCAACGCGCGCTCCGGCTGGCAGTGGAACATCTCCCTGGAGCAGCTGCGCCGCCTCGAGGTGCCGATCGTCGTCTTCGCCGTCGGCAACAACCGGTTCATCGACCAGGAGGACTTCGCGGAGCCGTTCCGCGAGCACCTCAACCTGACGCTCGACAAGTCCGTGTTCTTCGGGCTGCGCAACCACGGGTCCGTCCGCACGATCCGCGAGTACGTGGACCACGACCCGGAGCGCGTCGAGTACCAGCCGTGCCCCACGACGATCTCGTCGTTCCTGTTCCCGGACCTGTACCGCGAGCACCTCGACGCCGGCGACGGCAAGGTGCTCGCCGTCGAGTCCATCATCGGCAAGCGGCAGATCGCCGCGGGCTTCGACCGGGACCGGATCTACGCCGACCAGGCGGACGTCCTCGCCAGGCTGAAGGGCGAGGGGTGGCGGCTCGTGAGCGTGCCGCACGCGCGCGCCGACATGCTCTTCCACGACGTGCTGACGGAGCGCGGGCTCGTCGACTCCGAGCGGGTGCTGTGGGGCAGCCGTGACGTGCTCTTCCAGGGGGTGGAGGAGTTCGCCGGCCTGCCCGTCATCCTCGGCACCCGGGGGCACGCGCAGATGGTGCCGCTGGGCATGGGCACGATCCCCCTGTCCCTCTACGTGCACCACAAGACGCGCTACTTCGCGACCGACATCGGGCACGCGGAGTGGGCGCTCGACCCGCGGGCCGGGACGTTCACGGACGACCTCTACCGCACGGTGCACGACGTCACGGAGCGGCAGGGGGAGCTGCGCGACGAGCTCGCCGTCACGCGCCGCGGCCTGTACGACACGACGCTGGCGAACCTGGCCACGATCTACGAGCGCCTCACGGGGGTGGCGGTCGAGCCGTCGTTCACGCCGCTGACGCCGACGGAGCGGCGCCTGGCGGCCCGCACGTACGACGCCGCCCTCGAGAAGGCCAAGGCCGAGGAGCGGCTGCGGGCCAAGGAGCAGGAGCTCGGCGCCAAGGAGCGCCAGCTCGGAGCGAAGGACGCCCAGCTCCGCACCCTCGGTGCGGAGATCGAGCAGGTGCGCGCCACCCTGCGGGCCGCGCGGGCGTCCGTCGCCCGCGGGTCGCTGGTGTCGCGCGCCGCGAACCGTGCGCGCCGGCTCGTCCGGCCGCGCTGAGCAGGAGACCACGCAGATGACCCAGGCACCAGCACTGACGACGGGGCCCGCGGCCACGCCCCAGGGCGCGCCGCTGCGGCGGCTCCCCGGCCGCGGCCTGCGCCACCTGGCGCGCTCCGCGGACCGCCTCACCGGGACGCCCGACCCCGAGCGCGGGCGCCGCCGCGCGCTCGAGGAGCGCGGCCGGGTGCAGGAGCGCGACCTCGCCCGGCAGGCCGAGCGGCTCGCCGCGGCCACGGCGGAGCTCGAGCGGTACCAGCTCGCCTACCGTCGCCTCGTCGCCGCGGTGCGCGGGATCGACGAGGACACGATGCCCGGCCACGCGGGCACGCCGAACCGGCGCTGGAACAGGCTCGCCACCGAGACGCGCGGGGAGGCCGCGCTGGCGGCGGGCCTGCGCGCGGGCCTGGACCTGCCCGCCGCCGTGGTCGCGACCGTCCGCCCGCTCCTGCGGGACCGGCACGTCGACGCGCGGGCGCTGTGCCACGCGCTCTACGCCCGCCCGGAGTCCCGGGTCGCCGGCGCGCTGGGGGGCGCGCTGGTCGCGGCGCGGCAGGACCTGTTCGACCTGGCCGCCGACCTGTTCGCGGAGGTGCCCGCCGACCTGGTCGCGCAGCTCGCGCCCGCGGAGTACGCCCGCGTCGGGGTGCGCGTCGACGACCCGGAGGCCGTGGCGAGGGCGGTGCGCTGGCTGGACGACGCGGCGGTGACCGACGCGCCGACCCTGGTGGAGCTGGCCGAGGTGCTCTTCGCGGCGGACGAGCACGGCCCGGCGGTCCGGGCCCTGGACGCCGCGCGGGCGGCCGGCGGCCTCGACGAGGCCGGCGCACGGCGCGCGGCGCTGCTGCGCACCTGGGCCGCCCGCGGCGCAGCGCCGCAGGAGCCCGCCGCGGTGCCGGCCGGACGGGTGTCGTTCGGCGTCATCGACTACAAGCAGCCGGACGAGTCGACGACGTCGTCCAACCTCGGCGACTACGTGCAGACCATCGCCAGCCTGGGCCACCTGGTGCGGCACACGGGCCTGACGTTCCACGGCGACCCGGAGCTCGCGCAGGTCGTGACGGAGCTGGGGGAGCGGGTCCGCCCGGAGCTGCGGGTCGAGGGGCCCGGCGCGGACGTCGAGCTGACGGTCGTGAACCGGGACGCCTCCAGCCTGGACGCCGTCCCGGAGAACACGTGGGCCATCGCGTTCGGCTGGTACATGCAGAGCGCGTTCGGGCTGCGGTACGACTTCCCGTTCCACGCGAACGTCAACCCGCTGTTCGTCTCGTTCCACGTCAACCGGCCGTCGATGCTCACCGAGGACGCGGTCGCGTACCTCACGGCGCACGGCCCGGTGGGCTGCCGCGACTGGAACACCGTCTTCCTGCTGCTGAACAAGGGCGTGCCGGCCTTCTTCTCGGGCTGCCTCACGACGACGATCGACACCGTCTTCCCGGAGCGCACGACCTCCGCGCCGCCCGGGTCGCCGACGGTCTACGTGGACACGGCCGCCCCGTCGCCGGACGACCTCACCATCACGCAGGCGCGCGAGGACGTGCGCTGGACGCCGATGGTGCCCAACGTGCGCGAGGCGCTCGGGCTGCTGGAGGAGTACCGCACGTCGTACGGCGGCATCGTCACGTCGCGCCTGCACTGCTACCTGCCGTCGTGGTCGATCGGCGCGCCCGTCACGTTCACGCCGCGCAACCGGGCGGACGTCCGGTTCGCCGGCCTGCTGGACGCCGACGAGGAGGGCCTGCGCGCGATGCGCGAGCGCATCCGCGACCTGCTGGCGCCGAGCGTCGGGCTGCTGCTGTCCGGCGCGCCCGCCGACGAGGTCTACGCCGCCTGGCGCGCCGCGTGCGCGCCGGAGGTGGCCCGGGCCCGGGCCGCGTTCGAGCGGCCGGCCGCCGAGCTGCCGCTGTCGTTCGACGTCGACGCGGCCTGCCGCACGGCCCGCGAGTCGCGCGTCGTCGTGCCGGCGACGACCCCGCGGCCCGGGGAGCCCGTGCACGCCGCCGTGGCCCTCGACGCGAACCTCAAGGCGCAGATGGAGGTCGTGGTGCAGGGCATGGTCGCGGGCACCGCGCGGCCGCTGCACGTGGTGGCGCTCACCCGCGACCACACGGGGGCCGACCACGACCGGCTCGCCGCGCTGTTCCCCGAGGTGACGTTCGAGTGGATCGCCTGCGACGACATCGACTACGGCCCGGTGCTCGGGATGCTGTCGCACATCACCGTCTCGACCATGGACCGGCTGCTCCTGCCCGAGCTGCTGCCCGACGTCGACCGGCTCGTCTACCACGACATCGACGCCCTGACGCTGGTCGACCTCGCGACGCTGCACGACGTCGAGCTGGACGGGGCGCCGCTGGCCGCCCGCGCGTCGGTCGGCCACGGGGTGCGGTCCGGCCTGGGCAACCTGCTGCGCTCGGGACGCCGCCTCAGCGCCTCGCCCGGGGCGGCGAACGAGCTGTTCCGCACCATGTACGCGCGGCACCCGGGGGACTTCGCCGCGTTCAACGCGGGCATCCTGGTGCTCGACCTGGCGCGGATGCGCGCCGACGAGTTCACGCGGCGGTTCGTGCCGTTCGTCGAGCACTACGGGCTCAACGACCAGGAGGTGCTCAACTGCTACGCCGGGTCCGGCTACCGGCGGCTCGACCCGGCCTGGAACATGTGGCCGTCGCAGGAGACGGTGCGCGAGCCGCGCATCCTGCACTGGGCCGGGCACCAGAAGCCGTGGGACGCCGGCCGCTACGTGCTCGAGCGGGATCGCTGGGACGAGGCCGGCGCCGCCGTCGAGGAGCGCAGGACGGTCTCCCGTGCCGGCTGACCGGGGCCGGGGCGTCGGGGGAGTCCGTGCGGTGGCGCGCGGCAACGCCCGCGCCCTCGCCGTGCTCGGCGCGGCGGGCGACGGGGCCGCGGCGGCGCTGGCGCCCATGCGCCCCGCGGCGGTGCGCGCGGCGCTGCGGCTGGGCCTGCGCGACTGGACCCGCGTGGACGGGGTGCGACCGGCGGTGCACGACCTGGCCCGCGC